>CAMYKI010000017.1:0-18169 GCA_947258985.1 uncultured Acidimicrobiaceae bacterium | reverse complement strand
CGCCGGTTGCTCTTGCCCTGTTGGCCCGGACTCTTCCCGGGCCTGCTGTATCGCATCGATGAGGTCTGCCTTCGTCATGCGCGACCGTCCCCGGACTTCCAGTTCGCGGGCGATCTCGAGCAGGCGCTGCTTTGTGAGAGCGGTGAGAGGTTCGGTGGTCATTGCTGAGCCGCCCTTGTCGGTAGGGAGCCGAAACCGGCGAGCACTGTTTGCCGCAGGTTGTAGGTGGGCGCAAAGCCGAGGACGTCCGTCATTTGGCGGGTGTCGGTGATCAGGCCGTGGTGGACGAGGCGCTTCACGTGACCGGGGAGGTAGAGGTCCGCTCGACTCATCCCCTTGACGGCGATGTCGTAGGCCCGGCGCGGCAATGGTTGCGAGACGCGATGGCCGAGCCGGAGTATTCGAGACAGATATAGCTGTCCCGTAGCGGCGACGTTAAAGGCGCCTCCGATGGACTGGTCTAGCGCATGCGCGATAGCTCGAACGACATCATGTTCGGAGATCAGTTGGAGCCGCGGGTCATAGCCGAGTCGTGTCGGCACAACGGGAAGCCGTAAGTACCTGCTCAGAGGGTTTCCGACCTCGGCACCGAAGATTGGCGCAAAGCGAAGCACGGTGAATGTTGCGTCGGTTCGTCGCTCGGCCGTCAACTCGACGTACTCCTCGAGAGATCGAAGGTCCCTCGCGTAGCGGCCCCTGGTTCCTTCGACGACGGCATCCTCGGCAACGACCGACGGGTTGCGGGGGCCCATTCCGTAGACGCACACGTGTGACTTGACGACGACCCGGGCGATCGATTCGCATCTCCGGATGGCACCAAACAGCGCTTGGGCGCCGACCACCGCCTCGTCATGAGCGCGCCGTCCGCCGAGGAGGGCGGAACGATCCACGGTCTGCATGTGCACCACTGCATCCGGCTCTGCGTCGATCACAAAATGCGCGAAGTCGGGTCGGTCGAGCTCGAAATCGAATAACTCGGATCTGAAGTCGACCCGCGGCTTGAACTCATCTACAGCAAGAACCTCCGTATCAGGCTCTTGCTCCAGGCTTCGGATGAGATGACCGCCGGTCCAGGTAGCTGCACCGGTGACAAGAATTCGCCGCATATGGATCAAGACTACTTACGAAGTAACACCGGAAGACAGCCGGCCCTACCATGGCGGCCTACTTCGGAGCGGTCTATGAAATCCACAAGAGGGGATGAATCCTTGATCATCGTCATGGCGAGCACCGCCACGCCCGAGGATGTGGCGAATGTCATCGAGCGGCTCGAGTCGATCGGGGCGGAAGCGCACTTGTCTGAAGGCAAGCATCGCACCGTCATCGGTGCCGTTGGTGATCGCAACGCGATCCAGCAGTTGCCCTGGGAAGCATTCCCCGGGGTCGAGCGCGCCGTCCCTGTGCTGAAGCCCTTCAAGTTCGTCAGTCGAGATTTTCAGGTCGAGGACACTGTGGTCGACGTAGGAGGGGTGCTGGTCGGGGGAGGCAACTTCGCTCCGATCGCCGGCCCGTGCGCAGTTGAGTCGCGTGACCAGCTGTTCGCTTCGGCCGAAGCTGTTGCCAAGGCCGGAGCCACCATCTTGCGCGGCGATGCCTTCAAGCCGCGCACATCGCCGTACTCGTTCCAGGGTCTCGCCGAAAAGGGTCTGGAACTCCTCGTCGAAGCCCGGGAGGAGTTTGGATTGCCCTTTGTTGCCGAGGCCGTCGACCCGCGCGATGTAGAACTTGTGAGCTCGTATGCGGATCTCATTCGGGTCGGCACCCGCAATATGGCCAACTTCACTCTCCTTTCGGAACTCGGCAGGCAAGGCAAGCCCGTGATGTTGAAGCGTGGCCTGACCGCCACAATCGAAGAGTGGCTCAACGCTGCCGAGTACATATACAAGGAAGGCAACCACGACGTGATCCTCTGCGAGAGGGGGATCAGGACCTTCGAGACTTCCACGAGGAACACTCTCGACATCTCGGCGGTGCCGGTCATCAAGGAGTTGTCCCATCTGCCGGTAATCGTGGACCCGTCGCACTCGGGCGGCAAACGGACTCTTGTTGGAGCGCTGGCCAGGACGGCGGTGGCCGCAGGCGCAGACGGCTTCATGATCGATGTGCACCCGGCCCCGGAGACCGCGCTGGTAGATGGTCCCCAGGCCATCTTGCCGGGTGAGTTCGCCGAGCTGATGGAGCAGGTGCGGGCGATGCTCGCTGTGATGGAGTCCTTCAAATAGTGCCGGGAAGGGTCGCCATCTCCGGAACGGGCCTCATCGGGGCGTCTATCGGGCTCGGCCTTGGTCGCGCCGGCTGGAGAGTCCGAGGCTGGGATCCCGACCCGGCCACGTTGGAGCACGCCGCGGCGTTGTCGGCAATCCACGAAGCCGCCGCCTCGTTTTCTGAGCTCGCAGCAGGCTCGGTTGATGTGCTGGTCCTGGCTGGTCCGCCCTCGGCCGTGATCGAGCAGGTGGCAGAGCTCGTGACGGACGCTCTGGTTCTCGATGTTGCAGGCATCAAGCATGCCGTCATCGACGCCGCGCGACCGGTTCGTTTTGTGGGTACCCATCCGATGGCCGGACGCGAGGTAACCGGGCCCCAGGGCGCCTCGCCTGCGTTGTTCCGCGGGGCGACATGGGTGGTCGTTTCCGACGGTGCTACAGAGGATGATCTTGCTGCGACTGAGGGAATCCTCGACGAGCTGGGTGCCGAGACCATACGCATGACCGCAGCGGAGCACGATGCGGCCGTGGCAATGATCAGCCACCTGCCACAGGTGCTGGCGGCCGCCCTCGTCAACGAAGCGGCGGATCGGACGAATGCACTCGACCTGGCAGCAGGGAGCTTTCGTGACCTTACCCGGGTGGCCGCATCGGATCCGGATCTATGGGTGGATCTGCTGGGCAACAACGCGGTCGAGGTGAGGGCAGCAATCGACGATCTCCTCGGCCGGCTCGACCGAGTTTCTACAGCATTGGAGGATGGCGACTCCGATGAAATTCGTCGATTTCTCGGACGTGGTCAGAGTCTGCGGCGCAGCCTGGCGCCACCGGTCGTGGCGGTGCGTGTAGCCCTTGCCGACGAGCCGGGAGAGTTGGCCCGGGTCGGGCGGGCCTTCGGTGCTTCCTCCGTCGATGTGCGCGATCTACAACTCCGTCACGCCCCCCACGGTGGTGGCGGTGTGCTCACCGTTTCGGTTCGCCCTGGCGAGGCAGAGACGTTGCAGACCGCTCTCCGCGACGAGGGTCTTCTGATCGTCGAATAGGCACGTCTACCGGCGAGGCTCTAGGGGCTGAGGCGAATCGGGACGCTCTCATAGCCGTGGATGGTGAACGCGTTCTGGCGTCTCGGAGGGCGCACGAGATCGATCAGCGGGGCCTGCTCGACCAACGCCTCGAGAGCCACGCTCAGCTCGAGACGGGCCAGCGGCGCACCGAGACAGAGGTGAGTGCCGCCACCAAAGCCAATGTGATGGGTTGCATTGCGACCCGCCTTGAACGCGTCGGGATCGTCGAATGCACGTGGATCCCTGTTCGCCGAGCCAAAGAGCATTCCGATCTTATCCCCGAAGCGGAGAGGCTTCCCGGCGATGGTTACGTCGTCGGCCAGCACCCATCTCTCAAACAGCTGAAGCGGAGCGTCCCACCGGATCATCTCCTCAACCGCAACCGCCGGGTCGACGGTGCCGTCGACAAGCTGCTGCCACTGGTCGCGGTTCCGCAGTAGCGGCACGATTCCATTCCCGACCGTGTTCACGGTTGCTTCGTGACCGGCATTGAGCAGCACGATCACCGTTGAGACGATTTCCTCGTCAGTGAGGGTTTCCCCGTCGACCTCGGCATGAACCAGGTCACCGACCACGCCACCCCGAGGCTCATCGCGATGGAAGTCGATGACGGATCGGACATACGCATCAAACGCAGCTGCCGCATCAGCCGCCTGTTGCGCCTGCTGGTCGTTTGTATTGAGCTCATACATCTTCACCATGTCGTGGGACCAATCGAGCAGGTCCCGATGGTCCGCATCGGGCACCCCGAGAAGGCGGGTGATGATGCTGATCGAGTATGGCTGGGCGAAGTCGCTGAGTAGATCGATCTCGTCTTTTGCCGAGAGATCCGCAAGCAGCGCAGCAGCAATCGATCGAGCCGGGTCACGCATCGCCTCGACGGCACGGACCGTGAACGCTTTTGATACCAAACGGCGCAGACGGGTGTGATCGGGTGGTTCAAGTTCGAGGAGCGAAAAGCGCTCCACCTGCCAGAAAGGTGCCCATCGCGGATCGCGCGGCCTCGCCCCGATCTCTTCAGCAGTCGCCAGGTGGTCGTACACTCGACCGAGACGGCGATCGCGTAGACACGCTCTGACATCCTCGTGGCGGGTCACCAGCCACAGGTCCGATGTGTCGTCGTAGATCAATGGCGCCGTTTCCCTCATCTCATTGAGGGCCGGGTATGGGTCCTGGACGAAGTCACGGTTGTCGAGGTCGATCAAAGATGCCATGTGTCGACCTTACCGGTTGCAGCGGCACGTCGGTCTAACCTGCGATTCCCCCGCTCTGGCGTACGTGAGCGCCTTATAAGGCGCTCACGTACGCCAGACGGCGAAGGACGGGAGCTGCGATGACCGTGCACAATCTTGCCGCGGACTTTCTACACGCAGTCAACGAGCGCGTCGTGATCTACGACGGGGCGGCCGGAACGACCTTGCAGACCGCCGGCCTCGATGCGGGCGACTTTGGTGGGGCCGATCTCGAAGGCTGCAACGAGATGCTCAACGCCACCCGCCCGGATGTGATCGCCGGCATGCACGATGCCTTCCTGGCGGTAGGTGTCGATGTCGTTGAGACCAATACCTTTGGGGGGTTTGCGGTGCCGCTCGGCGAGTACGGCATTGCCGATCGTGCCTACGAGCTGAACCGGGCGGCAGCCGAAATAGCCGTCACCGTTGCCAGGGACCATGCGACAAAGGATCATCCGCGTTGGGTCGCCGGATCGATCGGTCCCGGGACCAAGCTGCCGTCACTCGGTCAGGTTCGCTATCAGGAACTCGTTGATGCATACGAGGTCCAGGCTCGCGGGCTCATCGAGGGCGGCTGCGACCTCCTCATCGTGGAGACCATGTACGACCTGCTCACGCTCAAGGCAGCAGTGGCAGGTAGCCGGGCCGCGATGCGGGCCGTCGATCGATTTGTCCCCGTCCAGGCCCAGGTAACCATCGAGACCTCCGGCCGCATGCTTCCCGGCACCGAGGTGGGTGCGGCGTTGGCCGCGATCGCTCCACTACGAGTCGATGTGATCGGCCTCAACTGTGCGACGGGTCCGGAGGAGATGGACGAACACCTGCGGTACCTGGCTCAGCGATCGTCTGTCCCGGTTTCTGCGATTCCCAACGCGGGGCTTCCGACGGTTGTCGATGGGGAGATGCATTACGGCCTGGAGCCCGCAGAGCTTGCCGAGCATCACGCCCGGTTCATCACCGAACTCGGGGTCAACGTCGTCGGCGGATGCTGCGGGACGACACCCGAGCATCTCCGGGCCGTGGTCGAGCGGTGTCGGGATCTCGATCCTGCGGTTCGCCAACCGCAACCCGAGGCTGGGGCCTCTTCGACGTACAGCTTCGTCCCTTTCGAACAGGACACTTCGTTCCTGATCGTCGGCGAACGAACCAATGCCAACGGCTCACGTCAGTTTCGGGAAGCGATGCTTGCCGAGGACTGGGACTCATGTCTCGAAGTTGCCAGGAGCCAGGTCGCGGAATCGGCGCATCTGATCGACCTCTGCGTTGACTACGTGGGTCGTGATGGCGTCTCCGACATGAGGGAGCTGGCGGGTCGCTTCGCCACCCAGGTGGCCGCACCGATCGTGCTCGACAGTACTGAGCCCGACGTCATGCAGGCTGGTTTGGAATTGATCGGAGGTCGTTCGGTTCTCAACTCTGCCAACCTCGAGGATGGTGATGCTGAGGGGTCGCGGCTCGACAGGGTTCTTCGACTGGCAAGGGAACACGGCGCCGCGGTCATCTGCCTCCTCATCGACGAGCGAGGCCAGGCCCGCGATCTCCGGTGGAAGATGGAAGTTGCCCATCGCCTCTACGACATCGCCGTCAACCACTACGGCATGGATCCTTCGGATCTCATTTTCGATCCACTCACCTTTCCGCTGACCACCGGTGACGCCGATCTCCGCGGGGATGCAGTCGCCACGATCGCGGCAGTCGGACGCATCAAAGCCGAGCTGCCGGATGTGCACACGGTTCTTGGAGTATCCAATGTGTCGTTCGGTCTCAAGCCTGCAGCCCGCCACGTGCTCACATCGATGTTCCTCCACGAGTGCGTTGCCAACGGCCTCGATGCGGCCATCATCCATGCCGGCCGCATCGTCCCTCTGAACAAGATCTCCGAGGAGCACAAGCAGCTTTGCCTCGATCTCATCTATGACCGCGGCACCGATGACTACGATCCGCTGACCACGCTGATCGAAGAATTCACCGGCGTGACCCTGGGCGCCGGCAACTCCGAGGATCGGAGCGATTGGCCGGTAGAAGACCGCCTGCGGCAGCGAATCATCGACGGCAACATGAACGGTCTCGGGGAGGACCTTGCCGAAGCGCTTGCCGCCGGTTTGGCGCCACTAACGATCATCAATGAGCCGCTGCTGAGCGGCATGAAGACCGTCGGCGACCTATTCGGTTCAGGCGACATGCAACTGCCGTTTGTGCTTCGCAGCGCCGAGACGATGAAGCAAGCCGTGCAATACCTCGAGCCCCATATGGAGAAGGGCGGGGTCGAGCACCGAGGATCAATAGTGCTGGCGACGGTGCGCGGTGACGTGCACGACATCGGCAAGAATCTCGTCGACATCATTCTGAGCAACAACGGCTTCGACGTTCACAACCTCGGCATCAAGGTCGGGATTGCGGAGATCCTCGAGGCATACGAGGAACATGGTGCGGACGCCATCGGAATGAGCGGACTGCTCGTGAAGAGCACCCTCGTGATGCGCGACAACCTCGAGGAGCTGAGGCGGCGCGGTCTGGAGCGGGTCCCGGTATTGCTGGGCGGTGCCGCACTGACCCGCCGCTACGTCGAGCGCGATCTGAGGGAGGTCTACCCCGGACCACTGTTCTACGGCAAGGACGCCTTCGTCGGTCTGGACGTGATGGAACAGCTCGAGGCAGGAGCGGGAGCAGGCGATTCGCTGTTCGGCAGAGAGGAGACCAGGCGTCTTCCCCAGGTGGCGCATGCCGAGGGGCCCGATCCCGCCGCCGTTCCTACCCGGTCGCCCGAAGTGACGGCGGACAACCAGATCTACGAGCCTCCCTTCCTGGGATCGAGAGTCGTGAAAGGGATCGCCCTAGACGAGGTTGGCGCGTTCGTCAACGAGACGGCTCTCTTCCGCAACCAGTGGCAGTACCGCCCCGAAGACGGAGAGAGCGATGATGCCTTCAAAGACCGTATCCGCGAGGAATTGCGGCGACAGCTCGAGGTGGCCCGTCGTGATGATCTCCTGCTGCCGCAGGTGGCCTACGGCTACTTCCCTGCGAATGCAGCGGGCAATGACCTGATCATTTGGTCTGACCGGGGGCGCCGCGAAGAGCTCGCCCGGTTCACATTCCCTCGCCAAGAGAAACCACCCTGGCTCTGTATCGCGGACTTCTTCCGGTCCGAGGAGAGCGGTGAGCTGGACTACGCCGCTTTCCAGATCGTGACGATGGGTGATCGGATCTCGCAACGTGCCGCGGAGTTGTTTGCGACCGACAGCTATCAGGAGTATCTGCTGGCGCACGGTCTCGGTGTCGAGATGGCAGAAGCCCTCGCTGAGTATTGGCACCGGCGGATTCGGGCGGAATGGGGCTTCGTCGACGAGGACGGTCCCACGCTCCACGGACTGTTCCGCCAGCAGTATCGCGGTGGCCGTTACTCGTGGGGCTATCCCGCTTGCCCCGCTCTCGAGGACAACATCAAGGTTGCCGAATTGCTCGGTGCAGAACGTCTCGGCTTGACCGTTGGGGAGGAAACCGGCTATCAGTTCCAGCCTGAGCAGACGACATCGGCCCTGATTTGTCACCATCCCAGGGCCAAGTACTTCATCGCAAGGAGAGCGTGATGCTGACCGCATCCGACGAATGGGCCGACATCGTGGAGGTGAATCCACCCGATTTACCCAACGCCAGGCACATCATGTTGGATCACGCATGGAAGCGGGTGCTCATCACCGACAATGCGTTCGGCCGGATACGGGTTTCGCCGTACGCATTTGCGGCCCGTATCACGCACGACGTTCCCTCAGTCACCCCGACCGTTGTGGTGTCGACGCGTGACCGCAACATCCTCGCTATCGAGAGTGAGGTTCGGGGAGCGCTGGGTAATGGGGTGCAATCGTTCCTCGTCGTTGTGGGTGATACCCGTCCCCAAGTGGAGCACATGGCGCATCACTACGAGATCGTCGAGCACCTGCGGGCGTTGCAGAGCCATCTGCCGCTGTTCGAGGCTGGGATGACCACTCGTTTCCGCGATTGGCAGTTTCGGCGTCGTGTCGACGCCGGAGCCGAGTTCTTCGTGAGCGGCCCGATCCTCGATCCGGCAACCGTTGAGTCGAGCATGGAGCAGCTGAAACGCGATAGCGCCGATCCTCCCGTGTATCTCATGATCATTCCTCCATTCAGCCTCTCGTGGATCGATCGCATGGAATCGGTCGGCAGCGTTCCGGTGTCGGATGAGCTCCGCGCCGAGGCAGTCGAAGGCATAGCGCGAGACCGGGCGTGGGAGTTGTCGCTCGAGACGGCGGCGGTGGCGGAAGATGCCGGCTTTGCGGGTGTCATCGTGACCGGGTTGAAATTCGACACCGTCGTCGATGAGGCAGCCGGTGTGTGGAGGGGCGCGGGGCGATGAGAACGCCGGCCGATGAGATCGGCTTGGCAGTTCGATGGGATCGAACTGCGGCCAGGAGAGCGAACTGTGGGCGGGGATTGAACTGCGAGCTGCGGCCCGGGGATTGAACTGCGGCCCGGGGATCGAACTGGGCTGGGGGGCTCAGTCCAGTTCGAGTAAACGCAGGAGCGTCTCGCTGGCGACGAGGATCCCGGTTTCTATGGCGGATTCGTCGATGTCGAATGTCGCAGAGTGCAGATCAACCTGTCGGTCGGGAAGGGCCGCACCGAGTCTGATGAGGGCACCGGGGATGTCCTCGAGGAACCAGGCGAAGTCCTCGGCTCCGAGGCTCTGGTGAGTGTGCTTCACTTTCGATTTACCGAGCACCGCCTCGGCTGCAGCTTCGGCGGTTCTGATCACCGAAGCGTCGTTCACAACAGGTGGCGATCCCGGTGTGTATTCGACTTCAGCCACTGCCCCCAGCGGTCCCGCCATCTCGGCCACAACTGCATCGATGCGCTTCGGCATCTCACGCCACAAGTCGAGATCGAAGAGGCGGACAGTGCCCTGGAGCTCCACATGGGTTGGAATCACGTTGGCTGCGCTGCCACCGTGTGCAGACCCGAAGACGATCAGAACCGTCTCCCTTGGATCGATGGTGCGGCGGATGAGTTGCGGAAGGTCGGTGATGATTCGGGCTGCGACATAGAGAAGATTCACCGTCTGATGGGGTCGTGACGTGTGACCGCCGGGACCGCTCAAACGGACGATGAATCGATCGGAAGCTCCGGTGATGCCGCCGGTGCGGATTCCAACCTTGCCCGCCTCGAGCGACGGGTCGACGTGGAATGCGGTGATGGCCGACAGGTCCCGATGCACTCCCGCATCGCGCAAGCTCTGCGCTCCCCCGGGGATTGTTTCTTCCGCCGGCTGGAAGACGAACCGGGCTGTGCCCGGGAGTTCATCTAGCTGGGATAGCACCCAGGCCGTACCGAGCCCGATTGCGGTGTGGACGTCGTGACCACATGCGTGCATGACACCGGGCACGGTGGATGCGTACGGTGGCGAAGCCTCCTCGGCGATAGGCAACGCATCGAGATCCGCTCGGAACCCGACAGTGCGGTCTGCGTCGGTTGCGCCGACGTCCGCGATGAGACCGGTGCCTTCGGGGCGAACGTGTGGCTTGATGTCCCATCCCAGGAGGGTCTCCGCGACCTTGCGGGTAGTTCGGTGTTCGGTCCACCCAACTTCGGGGTGGGCATGGATGTCGCGGCGGATGTCGATCATCGCCGGCGCGATCTCCGCGGCGAGACGCGCCAGAGTAGGGATTCGGTCGGGCATGCGGCGATTGTAGTGAGTCAATCTGGGGTAGCGCTCTCGACCGCCCCTACAGCGGACCGTTCGCTGCGCCCGAGCCGACTCCACTAACTTGGCACCAGTCAGTTGGGAGGTGGCCTTGATCGATAGACCCGCATTCACGATTGGTATCGAAGAGGAATACCTGATCGTCGACATCGAGAGCCGGGAGCTCGTGCAGGACCTGCCCGACGGGTTGATGGCGTCCCTGGAAGAGATCCTCCAGGGTCAGGTCAGCCCCGAGTTCCTTCGCTCCCAGGTTGAGATTGGCACCAAGGTCTGTCGGAGCGTCCAGGAAGCTCGTAGCGAACTCAAGTACTTGCGTCGCACCGTTGCCGATGTCTGCAACGAGTACGGGCTGGCACCGATTGCTGCCTCGACCCATCCGTCGGCCAACTGGTACGAACAGCGCCACACCGACCAACCCCGCTACAACATCCTGGCCAATGCCCTGGGCGGGGTCATCCGCCGTCTCCTCATCTGTGGAATGCACGTACATGTCGGCATAGAGGATCCCGACACCAGAGTCGACCTGATGAACCAGGTGCTCTACTTCGTCCCGCACATGCTGGCGTTGTCGACATCGTCACCATTTTGGAACGGTGATGAGACGGGCTTGAAGAGCTATCGGACGTCCGTTTGGCAAGCGGTGCCTCGAACCGGCATGCCCGACGAGTTCGATTCGTGGGCTGAATACGAGCGCCACGTCGCTGTCCTGGTCGGGGCTGGTGTAATCGAGGACGCCACCAAGCTGTGGTGGGATCTGCGACCGAGTGCCCGTTATCCGACGCTCGAGCTGCGGAGCAACGACATTTGCACGAATGTCGAGGACACAATTGCAATCGCGGCGATGTACGTCTCGCTGTTGTCGATGCTCTACCGGCGGCGAGTGCAGAACCAGCGCTGGCGGATCTACAGCAGGATGCTCATCGAGGAGAACGTGTGGCGAGCGCAGCGCTACGGCGTCTCGGGTGACTTGATCGATTTTGGCAAGGGTGAGCTGGTGCCATATGCCCAGCTCCTCGAAGAGATGTTCCAGCTGGTGCGCAAGGACGCCAAGATGCTCGACTGTCGGGACGAATTGGCCCACGCCAGGACGATCCTCGATCGGGGAACCAGTGCGGACACCCAGCTCCGGATCTACCACGATGCGATCGACGACGGGGGCACCAACGATGAGGCTCTCGTCAAGGTGGTGGACTGGCTGATCGCCGAGACGGTGCGCGGCATCTAGCCATCCCGCCGGACGGCAACGACCCATCGGGTGCCGCAGGTAACCTGCCGGCATGTCGTTCATGCGGATAGCCGGTGCTCAGGTCAACCTCGTCGTCGGGGACATCGAAGGGAACTTACGAATCATCCTCGAGGCGATGGAGCGGGCGGAAGAAGCCGATGCCGACGTCCTGCTGCTCCCCGAACTGGCGGTGACCGGGTACCCGCCCGAGGACCTGCTGCTGCGTCGCTCCTTTATCGATCAGAACATCGAGGCTCTGCGTCAGATCGCCGCGGCGTCTGAGAAGACGGCTGTCGTTGTGGGGTTTGTTGACCGCGTGGATGGGGATCGCCACAAGGATGACTCCGTCGAGCGCGGGCTGGCCAACGCGGCCGCGGTGGTTGCGGACGGGGCGATTCGGGGCATCTATCACAAGGTCCTGCTGCCCAACTACGGCGTCTTCGATGAGGTCAGGTACTTTGCGCCGGGCCGGGTCCCCGAGAAGCTGTGGGGAATCGGCGGCGTAGTCGCAGGCGTCTCGGTGTGCGAAGACATCTGGTCACCGGACGGTCCCCCGGCTCAGCAAGCTGAGGCCGGGGCCAAGGTGCTTCTCAACATCAACGGCTCGCCCTACCACGTTGGGAAAGGCGTCGAGCGCTCCGCACTTCTTGCGGAGGAAGCGCAACGATCCGGCGTCCCTGTGGTGTACGTCAACATGGTCGGGGGCCAGGACGAGCTCGTTTTCGACGGTGACTCGATGGTTTTCGACGACCGGGGGGAGATCATCTACCGGGCGGCTCAGTTCGAGGAGGAGCACTTCGTAATCGATGTCCCGGTGAGCGACGAGGGCCACGATGGCGGTCTCGTATCGGTGTCGACCGGCCGCACCCGTGAGAGCGGCCGGGTACCCGTTCCTCAGATTCTTACCCGGCTCGACGACGACGCAGAAATATATGCAGCTCTAGTGACCGGGCTGCGGGACTACGTCCATAAGAACGGATTCCGTGATGTTGTGATCGGCCTGTCGGGCGGCATCGACTCGGCGCTGACGGCGGCGATTGCGGTCGATGCTCTCGGCCCCGATGCCGTGCGGGGGATCACGATGCCGACCCGTTTCAGCTCTGCAGGCTCGGTGAATCACTCTGTGGAGTTGGCCAGAAATCTCGGTTGCCGGATCGACGAGATTCCGATGGAGGGAGTCTTCGGTGAGTTTGTCGAAGCGCTTGCCCCCGTCTTTGAAGGCACCCAGTTCGATGTTGCGGAAGAGAACCTCCAGGCCCGTATTCGTGGGGCCATTCTCATGGCGGTTTCTAACAAGTTCGGCGGCATGGTGGTGGCTACCGGCAACAAGTCGGAGATGGCGGTTGGCTATGCGACTCTTTATGGGGACATGGCCGGGGGGTATGCGGTCCTCAAGGACGTTTTCAAGACCGTGGTCTACCGTCTTTCCAAATGGCGCAATCGGGATGGCGAGGTGATTCCACGAGCGATCATCGACAAGCCGCCATCGGCCGAGTTGCGACCCGATCAGAAGGATACGGATTCGTTGCCGGAGTACGACGTGCTCGACCAGGTGTTGCGTCGCTATATCGAACTGGATGAAGCCCCGGATTTGATTGTTGCTGAGGGTTTTGATGGTGAGCTGGTAGCCCTGGTGACCCGTATGGTGGATCGCAACGAGTACAAGCGGCGGCAGTCGGCTCCCGGGGTGCGGATCACCCGCAAGGCGTTCGGCAAGGACCGCCGTTTGCCGATCACGAACCACTTCAAGGATTGAAGCGGTGGCCTCCGCCGGCGTATTCGACTTGCTGCGCAGTCTCGAACTGCCCGCTGGAGACTACGCAGTCTTCGGGAGCGGACCGCTGATCGTCCGGGGAATCGTCGAGGCCGCCAACGACCTCGATGTTCTTGCTCGCGGAGCAGCTTGGAAGAAGGCCCAGGGCCATGGTGAACTCGTGTATCTATCAGAGCATGATGTCGAGGTGGTCAGCTGCTTCGACGGTGTGGTCACCATCGGCACCGAGTGGGCGATCGGAGAGTTCGACGTCGACGAGCTGATTGACACCGCAGAGATCATCGACGGTTTGCCGTTCGTGCCGCTCGAGCATGTGGTTCTCTACAAGCAGGTTGCGGGACGCCCGAAAGATCTACTCCATCTGGAGCTACTGGAGCGGGCCGGTCTCGGCTAGACACGGAGCACCGGCTCACCGATGTCGACGGTCGAGACGTCGTCACGACCACGTTCCTCGACTATCACCTTCCCACACGGAACACGTCGAATTCGATGAGGGGTGTCCGGTCCTTTCCCCGATTCGGGTAGATGACATGCAATCTGTCAAGAAGTATGGCCGCGACGAAGCCGGCGTCCTTGAGCTTGCCGGGCAGGTAGATCTCTTGGTGTGCGCTCGGATCCACCGCCGGAGACCCTCGGGCCGACTGGGAAGGGCCGGATCGGGAGCCAGGGGTGAAGCCGGGTTGGTCAAAATCGGCCTTGGTTAGGAGGCGCCCTCGGCCAGCCTCTTGATTTCGAGCATCATCTTGCGGCTCATCACATAGGTGATCGCCTCGATAGGGAAGCGCCCATACGCAAGGCGACTCTTCCAGCTGGGTGCGTAGTCATACCGGCCCCTGGTTAGTAGCCGGCTGCCGCCGTCTGGGCCGCGGTTGACGACATACTGCCAGGTTGATACTCCCCAGCTCTCCTCGGAATCGAGATCGGCGGGCGACCCGAGAAGGGTGAGGGCGCTTGGAGGATCCACGATCTCTATTCGCATCGGCGGTGCGGTCGGATGCAGGTAGATGTCTTCGCCAACCGCTGGATGCTGGTAGTCGGGGAGGATCTCAGTTGTGTTGGTGATCTTGCAGCCTGCCATGTTCTCGAGCGTCTGATAGGTGTAGAAGCCGCCACGGCCTTGCCCGATTTGGGCGATCCACGGCCACACCTCTTCCGGCGATGCCTCGATGTCGATTCCCAGGGTGTACGACCATTTGGGCTCTGGTACGTGCTCATCGCCGGGTAGAGGATCGGTTGCTTCGGTTCCCACCGTGCCCCAACGCAGCCGCTTCCGTCCGATGAATGGAGTAGCGACGAGGTTCCACAGGATCAGGGCGGCACCTTCGAGGGCGGCCAGAACGCCGACACCGGGGGAGCGAGTTGTGTGACGTCCGAATCGTCTGTCGTCCGGGTTCCCTGCGGCAGCGATGTTGTCCTCCTCGATGTCGTATCGATCATCTTGGCGTAGTGCGGGACGGTCTCCTAGAGGCCGGAGGTCCCGATGCGGCCACGACGGAAGCGACACGTTCTTGCGTAACTGGTGCCGGAATAGCGGCACCAGTTACGCAAGAAGCCGAAATGGTCTAGAGGTCGATCCCGATACCGGCCAGGATCGGCTGGCACTCTTTGTGGGCGGCGTCGAACTCATCCTGGTCACCCGGAGTCCCACCTCCCAGATCGATCATCATGCCCCCGTCGGCAGAGAAATCCGGATCCGGCATGTCGATTCCGTGGTCGCGCATACATCCGGCGTACTCGATGAATGCGTCCTCGAACTCGGCGTCGGCACCCGGGTCGGGTGATCCCATCACAGCGCCCTGGAGGTGTTGGTCGCACTCCGCGAACGCGGCGTCCATCTCTGTCATCGCCGCCCCCATGTCGTCCTCGGACGAGGTCTCAAGCTCTATTGGAGGCATCTGCAGGTTGCCGTTGGCATCCATGGTCGGATCACCGATTTCGATGCCCTGCGCGCGCATACATTGGGTGAAGTCGAGCAGCGCCGCTTCGGCCTCTTCCTCGTTGCTGCTGGCCGGTTCGGCGCCATCGGCCGGCGCTTCGGTCTCTGTTCCTTCGAGCGATGCGACTGCTTCGGTGTCGTCGCTCTCGGAGCAGGCAGACGCCAAGACGGCAAGAACAATCAACAGCGAAGCGATGTATTTTGTTTTCATGCGGCGAACATAGTTCAAGCGAACTCATGCCCGGCTTACGTGCGCATGAGAACCAAATGAGAATCGCACCGCCGTTTCTGGGCGATCCGCGCCCACCGGCCTACATTGTGCCCATGGAGAAATACCCTTTCCGTTTCGATCGGACGTTCACCCCGATGCTCGTTGCCTTGGGCGTCCGCCCGGACAACAGTTTGGTTGTGCTCAGCGATGACGATCGTGTCCTGGTGACCTTCGGTCGCTGGAAGGTCGACACCCCACTCAGCAACATCGACTGCATCGAGCTCTCCGGCCCCTACCGCTGGTACCGGGCGATCGGCGTGCGCGGTTCACGCGTCGACCAGGGTCTCACTTTCGGTTCAACGACTGCCGGCGGGGTTTGCATGACGTTTCACCAGCCGATTCCGGCGCTTCTGCCGGGCATGAAGCATCATCCCGGGCTGACCGTCACCGTCGTGGATCGAGACGGCCTCGCTGCCGCTCTCGAATCCAGGAGCGGCCCCGATTAGTCTCGCCACATGAACGTAATCGGCCATGTGCTCATCGACGGAGAACTGGTCAACCCCCACGTTGCCAGCGTCTCGGTCTTCGATATCGCGTTGTTGCGCGGTTTCGGATGTTTCGAAGCGCTGCGCTCCTACGGCGGGGTTGCTTTCCGCCAGGGCGAGCATCTTGACCGATTGGAGCGCTCGGCACAGTCTCTCGGGTTGGACCTGCCAGAGCGGGAGGCGATGGATACCTGGGTCGCCGACCGAGCCGCGGTCGGAGATTGCACCGTGCGCGTGGTCGTAACCGGTGGCACCGATGAAAGGGGCACCGGGGAGGACTCCAGGTTCATTGTCTTCTCAGAGCCGCTGGCGCATGTCGACCCGACCGTGACCCTGCTCCCGGTCGAAGCGCCGTGGCATCCCGACGGTGCCGTCTCCGAGTTGACCGGGGCAAAAACGCTCTCCTACGGGCCAAACGTCGCGGCCCGGATCCACGCCAAGGCGGAGGGGTTTGGTGATGCGTTGCTCATCGGACGTTCCGGCAACGTTCTCGAAGGCCCTACGAACACGGTCGCCTGGATTCGCTACGGCGTACTCGAGACCCCGGAACTTGGTCTCGGGATACTGGCATCGGTCACCCGCAAGGCGGTACTCGAGGTTGCCAGGCGACTCGGCATTCCGGTGAGCGAAGGACGATTCCCTCTCGAACGAATGCTGGCGGCCGACGAGGTCATCGCCCTGTCGACTCTGCGTGAGATCCAGCCGGTCGTCAAGATTGGTGAGATAGAGAAGATGGTCGGACCTTTGACCACACGACTCATCGAAGAGCTCCAGCGAGTCATTCGCGAGGAGACCAGCGGTTGAGCTCGGGTACCTATGTTTCGGTCATTTATGCCGTTGAGGGCCTGTACGAGTCGGTCGTTTCCACTCCATCGGCGTGGAACGATCAGGCCTTCTCCGATTGGGCGGACGACACGCTGGTCGATGCCGCCGAGCTGCCCAAGGAGGCAATCCGTCAGATCCGGCGGTGCCTAAACGCGGCGCGCAAGCTGGGCGCGTTCTGGGAAGCCGACTCCAGCGCAGTTGCCGACCACGACGATTGGCGATCCCGCGTCGATATCGCCCTCGGCCCTCGTGCCTGGCGGCCGACACTCGAACTGGCGCAGATCGGCCTTCGGGAGGCCCCTTCTGAGGAACTCTTCGCTGAGGTGAAGGACCGATTTGCCGTAGTGAACTCGGAGCGCTGGATGGACGGTGTCGGCTACGAGGAGTGGCTAGCCGAGACGTGAGCCGCGCATTTCCCGAGCCGTTGTAGAGTGATGGCGTGAGTTTGAAGCAGGTGACATTGGTGGGCTTGGCGGTATTCCTCATCGCCGCTTGTTCCGGTGACGATGAATCGGATGACTCGACCACCACTTCCGCGGTCGATTCCGGCACTATCACGACATTGAGTACAGCCGCAGGCGGTACCGAAACGGCATCCGCCGACACCGACACCACGACTACCACCACTACAACCACAACCACCGAGGCCCCCGAGTTGACCTTCCCCGAGTACGCGATCATCAGCCGGGAGCCGGGGGACGATGGCGACGTCGTTGTGGTGCTCCTTGATCCGACTACCTACGAGTCGCTTTCCGATATCGACATCCACAATGTCATGTCCGACCTCGTCGAGCAATTCTCGCCCGTCAACGAGGCGCACATCGTCGAGACTCAAGAGGCAGCGGATGCGCTATTCGTCGAGGACCCCAGCGAAGAGGAAGCGACGGCGCTTGCGGCCAGTTACATCGCCAGGCTCGAAGAAGGCTTCCGTATCGTCTACGTCGGGCGGTTCGAAGAGAGCGGCGTAGCGATCCTCGGCTCCTAGCCGCGGTTCTATCGGGCAGTCCCAGAAGCTGGGGTCGCCCCACATGATGGAGCGACCCCAAGCGCGTCTTGCGACAGAGGTATAGCTATCCGCCGTGCGGATCCAGGATGCGACCCTCCACGTTGACCGGGCCTCCGGGGACGGTGCCGGTGAAGGTCGCTTTCATCTTGAGTCCAGCGAGATCGCCGGTCCCATGGGCAACGGCCTCGAAGAAGCCAACTCCGTTGATCAGCTTGCCCTGCCAGGTTCCTTCCCAGGTGCCCTCGTAGCCGTCACCGGTCACCACGGTCACCGATGTGCCGTGCATGGTCCCGCTAAAGGTCGCCATGTCCTTGACGCTGAGTTTCCCGGAGACGTAGGTCGTGCCGGTCGTGCGAGCGTCCGTGGTCACGTCTTCGAAGACGCTCTCTAGTTCGAACGGGACGACCGGCTTGGTGAGATCGACCCCGTCG
>CAMYKI010000016.1 GCA_947258985.1 uncultured Acidimicrobiaceae bacterium | reverse complement strand
CGCCACTGCTCCTATGGCGAACGGCAGCAGGAAGAAGCCGGCTGTGAGCATCTCACCTACGCCGAGCGCAGCAGCTCCGATGACCCATATCCAACGCCATACTTCAACATCGTCCACGGTTTCCTCCTTTGGTCCAAAGATTGCTACAAGTGCGACAACTGCGAGCGCAATGACCATCCATCCATAGGCTGAAAGGATTTCCCGGCGAGTTGTGGCAGGGTCGCCGGTGTTGTGCCAGGCATCCAACGAGGCGGGGCCGCGATATTCGCTGGCCCAGGCCTCGGCGAACTCGGCGAGATTGTCACCGACTACCGCCTCGGGTGTCTTGCCCTCGGCAGTTGCTTCGAGGAGGTGGGTTTGGAGTTCGGTTGCCATCTCGCGTACCCGGGATCGGGGCACTCTGGTGTCGAGCCAGTAGCGCTCGCAATCCGCAATGATCTGCTTGATGCTCAGGCGTTCACTCACTTGAGTCTCCATTCAACACCTCTTCCACGCCGATAGACAGTCTTGTCCATTCGACTTGCCAATCGGCTAGCTGCTCTTTGCCTTTCTCGGCGATCCGGTAGTACTTCCGAGGGGGACCGCCGGTTGACTCTACGAAGTAGCCCTCGATGTATCCCTGCTTCTGCAACCGGCTGAGAAGGGGGTAGATACTCCCTTCGCTGACCAACTCGAGGCCGTTGCTTTGCAGCTTGTCGACCATCTCGTAGCCATAGCTCGGTTCTTGATCTATCAATGCCAGCAGGCACATATCGAGAACACCTTTGAGTAGCTGGGAGCTGTGCCCCACGCGCTTCCTCCGAGTTCAGACACTATCTTGCTGTACCTATTACCCTGTTTTCCAGGGTACCTTGTCACACATACTACCATGGAACGCAGGGTAGATCAATAGGGAACGCGGAACCTTTCTTAGAATCTAAGGGTCAAAGAGGTGTAGGAAACGACCGAGGAAGTGTCATGGCCGATTCGTCCAGGAGTGCTGGGTCCATCATCATCGTCGCGGTCTTGATCGCCGGGGCTTTCTTCTTGGTCTCCAACCTCATGAACTGGGGTCCATTCAAGGGCATTAGTGGTGAGCCTTACACACAAGTCGGTCCTTCCGTTGTGGAGAGTGTGCGCGACGTCGCCCAGCTCACGACCGTCGAGATGGTCGAATACACCACCGTCGAGAAGGGCAACGACTTCGGGTGGCTCAACTGGGCCCGCGGCGACCGTATCTTTCTGTTCGCCGTCGCTCGTATCGGTGGCGGTATCGACATGGATCTGATCAGCACGTCAAACTTCCAGGTTGATGAGGACACGGGATCGGTGACCGTAGAGCTACCGCCTGCGCAGATCATCTTTGTTGAGGTGGACACCGACGCGACGCAGGTATATGACAGGGATACCGGGCTGTTCACGAAGGGCGATGCGCAGCTCGAGAGCGAGGCCCGCCAGGTTGCCGAGGAGATTTTGGTCAACGCCGCCCTCGAACACGGGATCCTGGAGAAAGCCAGGACCAATGCGGAGACGACGATCGAGAGGTTCCTGATGGGCCTCGGCTATAGCGACATCACCTTCGAGACCGGGGCGACATCGGGCTAGCTAGTCCTTGCCGCCGCTCAGTGCGGTTGCCAACCCCAGTGAGATGAACACGCCCCCGGCAAACCAACGTTGTGCGGTGACGATCCGGGAGCGCTTCTTGAGCCACTCGCCGAGCGATCCGGCAGCGAGCGCGTAAGCGCCGTCTGTCACAACTCCCATCACCACCAGCAGCGTGCCGAGGAAGAGGATTTGCAGCCCGACCGAGCCCGCATCGACCTCGACGAACTGGGGGAGAAAGGCAAAGAAGAACAGGGCGGTCTTCGGATTGAGGATGTTGACCCACACGCCCTGAAAGAAGATGCGGCGCAGGGTGCGATTCGACCCATCGGCCTGGACGATCGAATCACCCTTGCCGAGCAGCCGGCGCACTCCGAGGTAGATGAGATACGCCGCACCCAGGTACTTGACCGTGCGGAAAGCGGTTGCGGACTGCACGAGCAAAGCAGAGAGCCCGAGCGCCGCGGCGGCCACATGCACCATCGATCCCAGACCCACTCCAACGACCGAGACCAGGCCTGCCCGGCGCCCTTGATCGACGCTGCGGGCGAGGATGTAGAGGACCGCCGGTCCCGGCACGATGAGCAGGGCCAGAGCTGCCAGGATGAATACGGTCAACGATGAAGCGTCGGGCATCCCGTTAGGCTAGTGAACCTCTCGACCGCAGAACTGGACAGGGCCCCTCCTCTCGGTTCCGGCGTAGCTGACGGCCAAGGCCGTCGGTTACGCAAGAACGGTTAGGCAACGACGAAGGCGAGCGACCCGCCGTCGACAACGACTCGCACGGTGTCACCATCGGTAAAACGTCCCTCGAGTAGCTCGAGCGCCAGCTTGTCGGCGATCTCCTTTTGCATGAGCCGCTTCAGCGGGCGGGCCCCAAAGCTGGGGTCGTAGCCGTGCTCGGCCAACCAGTCGGCTGCCTCGTCAGCAAGTTCCAGCTCGATGCGACGGGCGGCAAGCCGCTTACCGAGGATGGCGAACTGGATGTCCACGATCTCCCGCAAGTCGGCCTTGGAGAGTCTCGAGAAGACGACGGTGTCGTCGACACGGTTGATGAACTCGGGTCGGAAGTGAGTTCTGACCACGTCCATAACCCGGTTGCCCACAGCTTCGTCCGGCAGATCGGGATCTATGAGCTCCGAGCCCAGGTTGGAGGTCATGATCAGAACGCTGTTGGTGAAGTCGACGGTCCGGCCCTGTCCATCGGTCAGGCGCCCGTCATCCATGAGCTGGAGGAGGGTGTTGAACACATCCGGGTGGGCTTTCTCGACCTCGTCGAGCAGGATCACCGCATAAGGACGGCGTCGCACAGCCTCGGTTAGCTGGCCGCCTTCGTCATACCCGACATAGCCGGGGGGAGCTCCAATGAGCCGGCTCACCGAGTGCTTCTCCATGTACTCCGACATGTCGATGCGGACCATGGCTCGTTCGTCATCGAACAGGAAGTCGGCGAGTGCCCGGGCAAGCTCGGTCTTTCCAACACCGGTGGGCCCGAGGAAGATGAAGGAGCCGATCGGGCGATTGGGATCCGAGAGCCCGGCCCGTCCTCGTCGAATAGCGTTGGCCACAACGGCCACCGCCTCGTCCTGGCCGACCACCCGTTCGTGCAGGTGGTCTTCGAGCCTGATCAGCTTCTGGACCTCGCCCTCCATGAGCCGGCTAACCGGGACCCCCGTCCAACGGCTCACCACCTCGGCGACGTCCTCTTCGTCCACTTCCTCTTTGAGCATCTTGAGGCTGCTCTGAAGCTTGGTGAGTTGGTCCTGACGGGCTTCCAGATCCCTGTTCAGCTCGGGCAATCTGCCGTACCGCAGCTCGGCCGCGGCCTGAAGGTCCCCGGACCGTTCGGTGCGTTCCGCCCGGGCGCGGGCCTCTTCGATGTCCTGCTTGACAGCCTGGATACCGTCGATCGCATCCTTTTCGAGTTGCCAGTGGGCTGTGAGTCGGTCGAGCTCCTCGCCGAGCCCGGCGAGTTCCTCCTCGATGCCGTCGAGTCGGACGCGGGAGGCATCGTCTTCCTCCTTCAGCAGGGCATTCCGTTCGATTTCCAGCTGACGCCTCCGACGCTCGAGTTCGTCGATCTCCTCCGGCATCGAATCGATCTCGATCCGCAGCCGTGATGCGGACTCGTCAATCAGGTCGATCGCCTTGTCGGGGAGGTGCCGGGCGGTGATGTAGCGATCGGACAGCACGGCGGCGGCAACAATCGCCGAATCCGTTATGCGCACCCCGTGATGCACCTCGTACCGTTCCTTGAGGCCACGAAGGATCCCGATTGTGTCTTCCGCGGACGGGGGGTTCACGACCACAGGAGCAAAGCGGCGTTCCAGTGCGGCGTCCTTCTCGATGTACTTGCGATACTCGTCGAGTGTCGTTGCCCCGATCATGTGGAGCTCGCCGCGAGCCAGCATCGGTTTCAGCATGTTCGACGCATCCATGGCGCCTTCGGCGGCTCCGGCTCCCACGATCGTATGCATCTCATCGATGAACGTGACAACCTGCCCCTCGGCTGCCTTGATCTCGTCGAGCGTCGCCTTGAGGCGCTCCTCGAACTCTCCCCGATACTTGGCACCCGCCACCATCGCTCCGAGGTCGAGAGCGATGATCCGCTTGTCTTTCAGGCCTCCGGGCACGTCACCGTCGACGATACGTTGTGCCAGCCCTTCGGCGATTGCGGTCTTGCCGACCCCTGGCTCTCCGATCAGGACTGGGTTGTTCTTGGTGCGACGGCTCAGCACCTGGATGACTCGCCGGATCTCCTCGTCGCGGCCGATGACCGGGTCGAGCTTGCCTTCGGCGGCAAGGCTGACAAGATCTCGCCCGAATTTCTCCAGGGGGGCCAGCGTGTCCTCGGGGTTCTGGCTGGTCACCTGCTGCGCACCACGAACCGTCTCCAAAGCTCCCATGACGGCATCCCTGGTTAGGCCCGCATCGCGCAGGACGTCGCCGACGGGGTCGGCCGCAGTAGCCAACGCCAACAGCAGGTGCTCGATAGACACGTACTGATCGCCCATGCCGGTCTTGATTGAATCGGCGGTGTTGAGCAGCGTCAGGGTTGCCGGGTCGAAGGCGATCTCGCCGGCATCTCCGTAGACCTGGGGTATGCGCCCGAGTGCTTTCTCCGTTGCTGTACGCAACGTACCCGGGTTGATGCTGAGGTGTCCCAGCAGCGGGTAGAGGATGGTGTCGGTTTGGCCCAACATCGCCTCGAGCAGATGCAGCGGATGCACGCTCTGATGGTTTTGTCGTTCCGCACTCTGGCGGGCGGCCAGCACCGCCTGTTGGGACTTTTGGGTTAGAGCGTTGATGTCCATGGAAGAACAGACCTCGGTGCGTTGTTAACGTAGTGTTCGGTCCGGATACTAGCACAACTGCGCAGGAAATCTAAGTCTATGGCTATCAAGTTTGAGTCATTCGTAGAACGCGGCGGATGGTGGGTGGTTGCTCAATTTGCCTTGTTCGCCTTGATCCTCGTTGCTTTCACGCAAAACACAACTCCGGCAACTCCGTTTCAGGTCTCCGGGTGGATCTTGGTGACCCTTGCCGTGGCACTGGCAGGCAGCGGTCTGTGGCTCATCCGTAGGAAGCTCACCGCGCTCCCCGCACCCATGGATGGTGCCGTACTTCTGGAAACCGGCGCTTTTGGGGTTGTGCGCCATCCCATCTACGGAGGTGTCATCCTCGGGTTCCTCGGGCTGTCGATCAAGGGAGGCAACGTCGTTGCCGTCGCGTTGGCGTTGCTGCTCATCCCATTCTTCTGGGCGAAGACGACTCATGAAGAGCGGCTGCTCGTCGAGCAGATTCCGGAGTACGCCGGTTACACGAAGCGCGTTTCCCACCGTTTCCTCCCCTGGATTCTCTAGCATTTCGCCGGAACCTTCTTCCGCATGGCGTGTCAAAATGCGGAGCAATCAATTGCTACGGAGAAGGAGTGGGAGTGAAGAAGCTCTATCAGGAGTTCAGGGATTTCGCCTTTAGCGGCGACATTGTGGGTCTAGCGGTCGCGTTTGTCATGGCCGCAGCGTTCGGTGCAGTGGTGGCGGCACTTGTCGAATTCGTCGTGATGCCCGTCGTCGGAATCATCTTTGGTGAGCCGAGCTTCGATAGCCTCACCTGGACGATCAACGATTCGGTGATTCTCTACGGTTCGTTCATCACCGCCATCGTGAAGTTCCTGGCGGTTGCCCTCGGTGTGTTCTTCTTCATCGTCAAGCCCTACAAGTCCTATCAGGACAAGAAGGCAGCGGACGAGGAGGATACTCCGGAGGAGCCGTCCGAGGATATCAAGCTGCTCACCGACATCCGCGATCTGCTGCGCAGGTAGGGACTGGCAAGTCGGCTGACAAAGGGGCCCTCCGGGGCCCCTTTCTCGTGTTCCGGGAATGGATCTGACGCAAGGGCGTTCTACTTGCAGACGACAAGGAGCGGCCATGGTCACAGCACGGTGGAACGGTACGGTGGTCGCCGAGAGCGACGACACAATCATCGTTGAGGGCAATCACTACTTCCCCCGAGACAGCATCGTCGCGGAACACTTCGCGGAAACCTCGCGACAGTCGGTGTGTCCGTGGAAGGGAACGGCGAGCTACTTCGACCTCGTTGTCGACGGGGAGACAAATCAGGGCGCTGCCTGGTACTACCCGAACCCGAGACCCGCAGCCTCCGATGTTGAGGATCGGGTCGCCTTCTGGCGTGGAGTTGTCGTCGGCTAGGGACGTAGACCAGACGTGGCGTTGACCAGTTCCCGATGGAGTTGGCGCAGCTGGAAAGGCGACCACTCCTTCTCGGGCTCTCGCAGGAAAGATGTCATGTCGGTGCGATTGTCGAAGACCCCGGTCGGTAATGCGAAGTGCCTGCCGTCCTTTTCCACGTATACAACGCTGCCGCCACCCTCGGCCAGCAGCCACATGAGGTCATCCATTCCGTAGTCGTTGCGCATAACCCGCTCGGGAACTCCATGGTGGAGTATCGACGCATCGCCATCCCTTCCCGGGACGGCGCGTTCGCGGTTCTTCTCCCGACTTTGCTCCGGTTCGACCCACACATAGAGAATCGAGGCTCGCTCGAGGATGGCGTCATCGAGTTGAGTCAGTGCATGCCGGTAGCCGTAGGGCGCAGGCAACGGCAGGGCTCGATCCTCGGGCCCGCCGCGGGCAAACTCGATGACAACCGTGTGGTCCGGCATGTCCTCACGGAGCAGTGGCCTCGAATCGAAGAGGTCGCGAGACTCGGTCTCCAATGTGTTGTTGAGGCGCTTCATCGTCATCGGCCCGAGCCCGTTCATGACCGTTGGTAGGCCGGCGCGGGCACGTGCCGCATCGATGCGGGAGAACAGCCAATCTGAGGCTGATCCGGCGGGAGGCCCTTCCTCGTCTCGAACAAGGTCGGCAAAGTCGGAGTTGATCAGCTGTGTCAGAGTGCCCCAATCGCCCGGATCGATGAATGGTTCTGCGTCGGACTCGAAGAAGATCGGCGAGTCGCCGGCGGCTCGTACCTCGGCTGCAATTCGGCGCATCATGTGCACATACGGATAGTCGTCCAGCTGCACGGTTGGTCCCAGGTTCAGGTCGGTGGCGGCCGCAACCGGATCAAGCGATGCCAGATAGCGTCGCAGTTCCGACTTCCCCGACGCAGGGAGCGCCAGCAGCAGTAGGACGTCGAGTGTCATAGGGCAACCATAACGGCTGAGGAGGTGCCGAAATTGCGGCGGGCGTGCCATCGGTTAACGTCACCGGCATGTTGCCCTTGAGAATTGTCGAAACCGAGCGACCGGATTTTGACGAGCCGGTCGTTGAGCTCTGGAGAGAAGACGATTTCGTCGGAATGGTGTTCTGGGATGGGGAGGAGGCCATCGTCCAGATATTTCCGAACGGCGCGGGCGATGTCCACGACATCGGTGTCGAGGACATCTTCCGGGTCCTTGAGCTTGCAGTTCAAATAGTCATGCCCGAGGACCAACTCGATGCGGCCGGCGATGCCTTCCTCGAGGCCATCAATGCCTCGGCTCCGGAGAGTGCATGGGACGATGAGGACCCCTTTACCCGGACTCTCACAGACGAGTTCGATGACCGAGTGGTGTTCCGAGCCGAGGACGGCGAGGGCTTCTTCGACAAGCGCACAGCACTCGAGTTGGTAGATCGTTGTGAGCAACTCAGTCTTGCCGTGGTGACGATGGACGGCTTCGATTTGGAAGGCGCCGTTCTCATCCCTCGACCGGATCTCGGGCTGGCCATCGCCGGGCCGGCGGGCCTCGATTGGGGGGTGCGGGCCGCGGCGGCGAACGCCCAGGTACGAGCCGCCCTTGAGAACTGGCCGAGCCGGTCGACCCTGGTGGCGGCATTCGTAATCCAGCAAAGCGATGGAGAGACCTTTATCGCCTGAGCCCGCGGGCTCGGCGGTTGCTCAGGATCCGGCCAAAGCCATGCCGGCGCCGATTGCGATGTAGATAGCGCCCGACAACATGGGCAGATTCGACACCGCCGTCTCCACCCGCGACGACTCCCAGTTGTAGCCGTGGCGGAGTACGTGAGCGAGCGAGAAGATGATCGGCCCGATGATCAACGTGAAGAGACCAAAGCCGATGAGGAAGTTGCCGCTCATTGTCATCGAGCTGACCGGCGAGCACTCGCCGCCGCGGGTGATCGCGCCGTTGAGGCCGGGTTGCGGACGGGCGTTTATCCGATTGCACAGGGCCAGCCAGTGCGGCTGGAAGAGCATCCCGGCACCGATGGCGGCACCGAGGCCGATCAAGAAGTAGAACGGCCTGCGGACCAACGGGCGCTGCGAAAGACCCATATCTGAATGATACGTTGCGGAATCACCTACGGGCGGTGCGCGCTAATGGCCGGCGCAGCGCTGCGTCAGCGTTCACCGAAGGGGTCGTCGCGGAGGATATCGGGGAGGTTGCGGCGTCGACCGACATTGACTTGATAGATCGTCGTGCCCTGATGTCCTTCGGCTCCGGTGCGAGCTTGCGCTTCGCCGAGGAGGCGGCGAAGGCGATCGACCTGGGAACGCAGTCGATTGTTGTCGACCTGGAGTTCGAGTATGCGGCGGACGCCTTCGAGGTTGACGCCTTCGGCGGTGAGTTCCTGGATGAGGCCGAGTCGTTCGAGATCCTCGTCGGAGTAACGACGAGTCCCACCCGGAGTACGGAAGGGCTCGATGAGGCCCTTGCGCTCATAGATGCGCAGGGTTTGGGGGTGGACTCCGGCCAACTCGGCGGCCACCGAGATGATGTAGACAGCGTTGCTTCTCTTTGTCATGGTCACACCCCCAGGTGCGATCGCGGGTTCTTGTCGGGATTCTGCAGTCGGAACCTTTGCAGCAGATCCTTGCCTTCGTCTGTGAGATTCTCGGGAACCGTGACGGTCACGGTGACCAGCAGGTCTCCTCGGTCTCCCTTGTTGTCCTCGACGCCGTGGCCGCGAACCCTCATGGTCTTGCCGCCCTGTGTACCTGCGGGAATCTTCAATCTGACCTTGCCTTCGAGGGTCGGCACATCGATCTCCGCTCCCAGCGCAGCCTCAACGAACGTGATAGGCACGTCGAGAGTCAGGTTTTTGCCGCGTCGCCCGAAGACGGGATGTGCGGCAACGCGCACTGTTACGTACAGGTCACCGGCGGTGCCCCCGTTGCGACCCGGTCCGCCCTTGCCGCGAACCCGAATCTTCGAGCCGTCGGCAACACCCTTGGGGATCTTCACCTTCGCAGTCTGCCCGCCAACGGTCACCTGTCGGGTAGTCCCGGAAATGGCGTCGTGGAAGCTGAGATGCATCTCGGCGGAGAGATCGTCTCCGGGCCTGGTGCGGGCTGCCGTTGTTTGACGCCCGAACAGATCTCCGAGACCCCCGAGAAGGTCAAATGGAGAGCCCCGGGTTCCGCCCATGAGGTCCTCAACCCTCACATACTGTTGGGCACCACCGGGACCGCCGACGAAGTAACCCATTTGTCGGGCGTGGTCGTACTCCTTGCGAACCTCGCTGTCTCCGAGCACCTCGTAGGCCTCGTTGACCTCCTTGAAGCGAGACTCAGCTGCCGAGTCGCCGGCATTGGTGTCTGGGTGATACTTCTGCGCGAGCTTGCGGTAGGCCTGCTTGATGTCTTTGGCAGACGCGTTCGAATTCACACCGAGAACGGCGTAATAATCCGATTCGAGCCACTCTTTACGCATCGTCTTCAAACATGCTCCACTGCGACCAACGCCGCTCGGACTACCCGGCCGCGCAGCGTGTAGCCGCGCCGCATTTCTCTTACGATCAGTTCGCCGTCACCGTCACCGCCTGGGCCGGTGACGGCCTCGTGGATGGCGGGGTCGAAAGGAACGGCGTCGGCATTGATCGGCTCGAAACCGTCAATTGCGAGCGCCTCCATCAACAGGCGGTGCGTATCTTGCATCCCCGCGATCAGCTTTTCTTCCGCTTCGGTATTTGCCGGATAGGCGAGGGCGGCGTCGAAGCTGTCGAGAGTCGGCAACAGGCGTTCGATGAGCCGTTGCGACGCCCGGTCGACGATCTCGCCACGCTCCCGGAGCGCTCGTTTCCGGAAATTGTCGAACTCGGCGGCGACCCTCTGCATCGTGTCCAGGTACCCGGCCGCCTCGGCTTGGGCGGCACCCAGCGCCGCTAGCAGTACCGGTACCGCCTCTTCAGCGTCTTCCGGCAAATCGATTTCCGGGAGGTTCACGACTACAACATCTTCCTCCTCGACGGGCTCGATGAACCCGCCCTCATGGGGGGCAGTGAGTTCGGGGACCGTCAGGTTGTCGACGGCCTCCTGGTCGGGAACAGGTTGATCGCTCACTATGCCTCTTCACCCTCATCCACGATCTCGGCTTCGACTACGTCGTCGTCGCCCGCAGCGTTGTCGGCGTCACTGACTCCATCGGTAGCACCTTCGGCTGCTGAAGCTTCGTAGATCTTCTGGCCGAGGACCTGGGAGACTTTCATCGTCTCCTCACGTACCCGGTTGAGATCCTCTGTACTTGCCTCTTCGGCGAGCAGCTTGCGCAACTCGTCGACTTTGTCGGTGATGGGGGTCTTCTCATCTTCGGTCAGCTTGTCCCCGTGCTCCTCTAGGAGCTTCTCCGTCTGATAGGCGGTGTGATCTGCCTGATTGCGGGCTTCGGCCAGGGCACGACGCTCCTCATCCTCGTTTGCGTGGGACTCGGCGTCGTTGACCATCCGGTCGATCTCGTCCTGGGCGAGAGCGGTTCCGCCGGTGATGGTGACCTGCTGGCTCTTGCCGGTGCCGAGATCTTTGGCGGACACCGCAACGATGCCGTTGGCGTCGATGTCGAATGTGACTTCGATCTGGGGCACGCCGCGCGGTGCCGGCGCGATGCCCGGCAGCTTGAAGCGACCAAGAGAGTGATTGTCGTTGGCCATGGCGCGTTCGCCCTGCATCACATGGATTTCCACCTCGGGTTGGCCGTCCGCTGCCGTCGTGAATATCTCGCTGCGGCGTGTCGGGATAGTGGTGTTCCGGTCGATCATCTTGGTGAATACGCCGCCTTCGGTCTCCACGCCGAGCGTCAGCGGAGTGACGTCGAGCAGGAGGATCCCGCCGACATCGCCCTTGAGAACGCCGGCCTGGATGGCAGCGCCGAGCGCTACGACCTCGTCGGGGTTGACACCCTGGTGGGGATCCTTGCCGGCCAATTCCTTGACCAACTCCTGTACTGCCGGCATGCGGGTCGAGCCGCCGACGAGGATGACATGGTCGATATCTTCGACGGAGACGCCGGCGTCCCTGACCGCGTTCTGGAAGGGCGCCCGGGTACGTTCGACGAGATCATCCGTCAGCTTGCGAAACTCGGAGCGGCTCAGCGTCTTCAGCATGTGGATCGGGCCCGCATCGGTTGCGGTGATAAACGGCAGATTGACCTCGGTCTCGGAGACAGACGAGAGCTCGATCTTGGCCTTCTCGGCGGCTTCCTTGAGGCGGGTCATCGCCATGGGATCAGCCGCCAGGTCCACCCCGTGATCGTTCTTGAACTCGGTTACAAGCCAGTCCATGACCTTGTCGTCCCAGTCGTCGCCACCGAGCGTCGTGTCGCCGCTCGTGGACTTGACCTCAAACACTCCCTCGCCGATCTCGAGAACAGACACGTCGAACGTGCCACCACCGAGGTCGTAGACCAAAATGAGGTGGTCATCGTTCTTGTCCATCCCGTATGCCAGCGAGGCGGCGGTCGGTTCATTGACGATCCTGAGGACTTCGAGACCTGCGATCTGGCCGGCTTCTTTGGTCGCCTGGCGCTGGGCATCGCCGAAGTAGGCGGGCACGGTGATGACCGCCTCCGTGATGGGCTCACCCAGGAAGGTCTCCGCGTCGCGTTTGAGTTTCATCAGGATGCGGGCCGAGATCTCCTGGGAGGTGTACTCCTTGCCGTCGATCTCGACCGACCAACCTTCTCCCATGTGTCGTTTTACCGAGCGCACGGTCTTATCCGGGTTGGTGATTGCCTGACGTTTCGCCTGTTCGCCGACCAGTACTTCGCCGTTCTTGGCAAAGGCGACGACAGATGGGGTGGTGCGCTGCCCTTCTGCGTTTGCGATCACCTGGGGATCGTTGCCGTCGAGCACTGCCACCACCGAGTTAGTGGTACCGAGGTCGATGCCTACCGCTCTTGCCATTGCCGTTCTCCTCTTGTTATGACGCCCGAAACCGGGCTCAGGGGTGTTCTAGGTATATGTTGAGTATACACACAAGGTATAACCTGAGTCTAGCGTTGTCATATTCCCGGGGACAATGTTGCCGTCTGGTTACTCAGAGTGGCGGTAAATCACGACCTGGGCTAGTTTCGGTTGAAGCGGACAGGATCCAGGACCTGTCGGCGGCCCGGTAGGAGTGGTTGTGGAATACGACCGGTATGGCGAAAGCGGGGCGATGCCCAGGTCGGTCTTGTGGCTTCTGGCCATGTGGGTCGTTCTTGTGATTGCCGCGCTGGTCTGGGGTGTCGACAACGCTGAGACCACGCTTCGATCCGAAGCTCGAACCAGCCTCGAAGCCAACGGTCAAGATGTCGCCGTTGATTTTTCGGGCCGGGATGCGCGGTTGATTGGAGTCGTGGAATCCGAGGCCGTTGCCGAACAGGTTGCCGACACCGTAGATGCGGTAGACGGAGTCAGACTCGTCAAGAACGAGATCGTCGTCGATAAACCCGAACCGCTGCCGCGGCGCGCCCCGGAACTCGCAGTCAGTCTTGTCGGCGACGTCGTCGTTTTGCGCGGTGTAGTTCCCTCCGATGGAGTAGCAGTCTCTCTGGTTGAGGCTGCGGCCGAAGCATATGGCCAGGACCGGGTCGTCAACGATCTCGAGGTCGGCGCCAACGTGGAGCCCGACACCTGGCTCAGTTTCGCTCCCAGGGTGTTCGAGCATCTGCCGGAACTACGGTCGGGAGGCTTCACGGCTGACAGAGACGGGCTGATCATCACCGGCGAGGTGGTGTCCGAGGTCGTTCGTGATCAACTGGTTTCCGAGATCGAGGTAGTGATGGGAGATCAGATCCCGGTGACCGCCAACCTCACGATCGCTGTTCTTCCTGCTCCCAGCTTTGCCGGTGCGCGTACCGGAGGAATCCTCATTCTGGAGGGGACGATGCCGAACCAGGACACGATAGATCGCATCGTCGATGCTGCCGATCGACTTCACCCGAGCGCGACCGTCGTCAATGCGATGATGACGGGTGACGTGGCCGGCCCAATGTGGCTGGAGTCGATAGAGGGCCTGCTGGATATTGTTTCTCGATTGGAGGTATGGACCATCGAAGTGGACGATGGAACCGTCGCCATCGAGGGCCTGGGCAGTGATCCCGACGTTGTTTCTGCTGTCGATGTACTCGTCGTGGAGGTGGTAGCCGGCGAGCTCGACATCGTCACCGCGGTCGAGGTGGCCCCGGAGGCCGTTGCTGCACAACTCACCGGTCTAGTAGAAGGCATGGATCTCTTCGAGCCGGGCACGGCAAACCTCACGGCTGATGGAATCGCCCTGTTTGACACCGCTATTGGGATCCTCGAGCGAAACCCATCGAGCATCCTTGTCGTAGAGGCGCACACCGACGGGCAGGGGAACGCAGGCGCCAACCTCGTCTTGTCACAACAGCGTGCGGATGTAGTGGTTGCCTACCTAGTTACCGGCGGAATTGATCCCGAACGTCTCACCGCCACGGGTTTTGGCGAGCAACAACCTCTCGCCACCGATGGCACCGAGGAAGGCAGGGATCGGAACCGACGAATAGTGTTCGTGGTGATAGAAGGAGACACCTAGATGTTCGACGGAGTTGGGTGGGCAGCCGGGGAAATTGTGGTCTTCATGGTCATCGCGACGCTCATCGGCCTCGCCATCGGATGGATTCTCGGCCGCTGGGTACAGAGGAGCACCATCGCCGGGGACTTCGAAGGTCGGATCAATGCCGAGAAGAGCAGGGCGGATCGGGCGGAGAAGTCGGCGGCCGACAGTCGCAAGGAGATCGAGAAGGCTCAGCTCGACCTCAAGGCAGAGCAGGGCCGATTCGCCGAGACGGAGGGAACGGCCGACGCCGGCCGGGCCGACGCTGCCGAAAGGGACGGAGAAGAACCGCCGACCAGGGACGAGGGCCTCGCCCGGATGTCAGAGATCGCTGCTCGAACCGCCGGAGATGGCCCCGTCCCCGACGACGACCTGAAGAAGGTGCATGGAATAGGGCCAAAAATGGAGAGGACACTCAAGGACCTGGGCCTGACAAGCTTCCGGCAGATCGCCAATCTGCAGCCGGACGATATTGTCTTCGTTACCGCAGCTCTCGGCGCCTTCAAGGGGCGAATCGAGAGGGATGACTGGATGAGCAGCGCCGCTGAGCAGCATGTGGAGGAATACGGGGAGCCTGCCTGAGCCCGCGTCAGGCTCCGGCGTACTTGCCCATGACCTCGCTGAATCGTTCGTCCCAGTCAACCGGCTCGCCACCACTGAGCCGGGCACCCAGGATGTCGAGATAGGCATGCCAGCCGGCTCCGTAACCTGCTGCTTGATCGGGGGGAAGGAGCCGATGCTCCAGGATCAAGCTCGTGCCGTCACGGTCGGGTGCCAGCTCGAATCGAAGCACGGAATCCGGCTCACCGGTGAATGTCCATGAGTACTCGATGAGCCGTGCCGGCTCGCACACCGCAACCTTGCCGGAGACCTTCTGGTCCGGTCCGAAGTCGATGAGCACTTGACCGCCGACCTCAGCGACCAACTCTGCAGGCGACAGCCATTCGGATAGCTCGTCACTGTTGGTCAAAGATCTCCACACAGCGTCGCGAGAGGCATCGATTCGGCGTTCGAACCGGACGGTTGCGTTTCCATCGAAGTTGGTCACTGTTCCGAACGTCATTTGTCTCCGATCAGAGCCCGTCAATAGCCGCCGCCAGGTCTGTGTCCTTGGCGGTGAGAGAGCGTTCGCTGTGAGTGGACAGGGTCAGCGTCACCTTGTTCCAGCGGATATCGATGTCGGGGTGATGGTCGGCAACCTCTGCCAGCACGCCGACCCGTACGACAAAGCCGAGGGCATCGCTGAAGTCGGTCAAAGTGAAGGTCCTGGTGATGATCTCGCCGTCCATCTCCCAGCCGGCGTGGGCCGAAAGGAAGGCGGCGCGTTGGGTGTCGTCTATTCGGTGCATATGTCCTCCTGGCTCTAACCATATCGAACACTTCGGGAAGGTACCGCGGTCCATCGCATGTTCTCTCGACCGGCGCTGCGGGCGGGCAACGGCGTCGTGTACAGTCAACAGGGCACAGCTGTTGACGCCGTGCGGGAGAGACCGGCCATCGGCCGGCGCCGAAGGAGCAACCGCCCCAGGAAACTCTCAGGCAATCGAACCGCACGGAGGAGGCGCCTCTGGAAAGAGGGTCTAAGACCCCGCCGAAGGGGAAAGCCGCCGAGCGGTGAATCTCTCAGGCACCAGCGACAGAGAGGGGCAGGGCCGGCCACCGCCGGTCTTGGAGTCTTGTCGAGGAGGTGCGGAGCATGACAACAGCAGACTCAGCAGGCGCAGCGTTCGTCGACCGTCATATTGGGCCGACCGACGCGGATGTCGCCCACATGCTGGACATCGTTGGGTTCCAAACTCTCGAAGAGCTGACATCTCGTGCCGTCCCGGCGTCCATTCGCATCGACGAACCGCTCGATCTTCCTTCCGCCGATACGGAAGCAGGTGTGCTCGGCAGGCTGCGGCACCTGGGTGGCGCCAATGCCGTGTACACGTCGCTCATCGGTATGGGCTACTACGACACGCACACCCCATCGGTGATCATGCGCAACGTCATGGAGAACCCCGGCTGGTACACCTCCTATACCCCATACCAGCCGGAGATCTCTCAGGGCCGGCTGGAGGCGATGCTCAACTTCCAGACCATGGTCAGTGATCTAACCGGCCTCGACGTCGCAAACGCCTCGTTGCTTGACGAGGCAACTGCGGTTGCCGAAGCCATGACGATGTTGCGTCGCCTGTCGAAGAGCAAGGCCGAGGCCTTCTTCGTGGACGCCGAATGCCACCCCCAGGTGATAGAGGTGGTTCGCACCCGTGCCCTTCCGCTCGCGATCAACGTGGTTGTCGGCGTCCCCGCGGATATCGATCCTGATCAGGTATTCGGGATCGTGCTGCAGTACCCGGGGACCAGCGGTGTCGTGCCCGACCACAGGGAGTTGATTGCCCGGCTCAAGGCAGCGGGGGTGATGGTGGCCGTCGCGACGGACCTCCTGGCCCTGACGCTCCTCACTCCGCCCGGCGAGATGGGAGCCGATGTTGCCGTCGGATCCTCTCAGCGGTTTGGTGTTCCGATGATGTTTGGCGGTCCCCATGCGGCCTTCATCGCGACCCGCGACGCATACAAGCGGTCCTTGCCGGGCCGTCTCGTCGGCGTCTCGCGCGATTCGCAGAACCGTATGGCGCTGCGCCTGGCGTTGACGACCCGGGAGCAACACATCCGCCGGGAGAAGGCGACTTCAAATATCTGCACCGCTCAGGCGCTGCTCGCAGTTATGGCCGGTCTGTATGCCGCCTGGCATGGACCGGAAGGGCTGCGGGCAATTGCCAATCGCGTGCACGGCTTGACAACCTCGCTTGCGGGTCGATTGCGCGCAGGCGGGCTGGGACCGGTCAACAACACCTGGTTCGACACGCTTACCGTCCGTGTCGAGGGACGTGCCGCAGAGGTGGTCGCCGCGGCCGAGGATCGCCGTATCAATCTTCGCCTCGTCGACGCAGATCATGTTGGAATTTCGCTCGACGAAACCACCGACGATGCCGTTGTCGATGCCGTTGTCGAATCGTTCTTTGTCGACGGAGAGGCCGTTGCGCAGGAGAGCGGTATTCCGGATGACCTCCTTCGGACGTCTGCCTTCCTGACGCACGAGGTCTTTCACCGCTACCGCAGCGAGACAGAGATGATGCGCTACCTGCGGCGACTCCAGCAGCGAGATATCGCCCTCGATCGCTCCATGATTCCACTTGGTTCGTGCACGATGAAACTCAACGCCGCCACCGAGATGGCTGCCGTCACGTGGCCGGAATTTGCCGGCATCCATCCGTTTGTTCCTCTCGAGCAGGCAGGCGGGTACCTCGAATTGATCTCTGATCTGGAGCGCTGGCTTGCCGAAGCCACCGGCTATGACGCGGTGTCCCTGCAACCCAACGCCGGATCACAGGGCGAGTACTCAGGTCTGCTGGCGATTCGGGCCTATCACGACAGCCGCGGCGAGGGTGATCGCAATGTGTGCCTGATCCCGGCGTCTGCCCACGGCACAAACCCGGCCAGCGCCGTCATGGCCGGGTTGCGAGTGGTCGTTGTCGCCACCGATGCCGCTGGCAACATCGACATAGAAGATCTGGCAGCCAAGGCCGGGGCGCACTCGGACCAGCTTGCCGCTCTGATGATCACTTACCCGTCCACCCACGGGGTGTTTGAGGAGTCGGTCCGGCAGGTGTGCGACATCGTCCACGAACACGGCGGGCAGGTGTACATCGACGGAGCCAACCTCAATGCCCTGGTGGGTCTGGCCAAACCCGGCGAGTTTGGCGGTGACGTCTCCCATCTCAATCTGCACAAGACGTTTGCGATTCCCCACGGAGGTGGTGGTCCGGGTATCGGGCCGATAGGAGTCAAGTCGCATCTCGAGCAGTTCCTTCCGGGCCATCCGTTGGTCAACGACCAGGCCGGCTATCGAGACGGTGTCGGCGCCGTGGCCGCCGCCCCCTGGGGTTCGGCGGGTGTGCTTTCCATCTCGTGGGCATATGTCGCGCTGATGGGCAGCCATGGTCTGGCAAAGGCAACTGAGGTGGCAATCTTGTCTGCCAACTACATCGCCGAGCGCCTGCGTGACAGCTATCCGGTCTTATACACAGGACCCGATGGCCTGGTCGCCCATGAGTGCATCCTCGACCTGCGGGAGTTCAAGAACGAGATAGGTGTCGTTGCAGATGACTTTGCCAAGCGTCTGATCGACTACGGATTCCACGCCCCCACGATGTCTTTCCCTGTCGCCGGTACGCTGATGGTGGAGCCCACGGAATCGGAGAGCCTGGCAGAGCTGGATCGCTTTGTAGAGGCGATGCTCGCCATTCGTGACGAGGTCGACGCCATTGCAGCCGGGGAGGTTGCAGTGGAGGACAGTCCGCTGCGCAACTCGCCGCACACAGCCGAGGACGTAGTTGCCGACGACTGGGCTCACCCGTACGGCAGAGAACTGGCGGCCTTTCCGGTGGATGGCCTGCGTGTCGACAAGTACTGGCCACCCGTCGGGCGGATCGATGGCGCATTTGGCGACCGGAACGTCGTATGCGCTTGCCCTCCCATGGAGATGTACACCGACGGCATCGCCGACTAGCCGGAGTCGGGCTTCCAGGTAGCAAGGGTTAGCCTGACGCTATGCGGAAGACGTCGATACTTCTGAGTCTGACGCTCTTGGTGAGCGCCTGTGGCGGAGGAGCCACGACGACCTCAGTCGCCGAGGTGATCTCGACGACAACCACCTCACCCGAGGTTGCCACCACAAGCCCCGGGACGACCGTCCCTTCGACGACGCTTGGAGTCGATGAGACCACGTCTGCTCCCGAGGACACCACCACGACGACGACCGCACCCCCGGCAGAGCTGCTTGGTATCGAGGTGATCGCCGTCGCTGAAATCGAGTTTCCCCTAACCGTCACCGCTCCCGATCGTGACTCACGGGTATTCGTCGGGCAACGAGACGGGATCGTCAGAATCATCGACGGGTCGGGATCGCTGGTAGACCGGCCCTTCCTCGACATCTCCGACGTAGTGAAAGCCGCAGGAGTCGAGCAGGGGCTTTTGGGGATGGCATTTCATCCTGACTACGTCGATAACGGGAGGTTCTACGTCTACTACAGCAATGCCAACGACGACACGGTGCTTGCTGAGTACAGGGTGAGCGGCGATCCGGAGTTTGCCGAACCGGCTACCGCCCGGGAGATCCTGTTGATCGACCAACCGACCGAACGCCATAACGCAGGGATGCTGGAGTTCGGGCCGGACGGCTACCTGTATGTCGCCGTAGGCGATGGCGGGGACGGTGGGCACAACGGTCAGAAGACGGAGACGGTGCTGGGGACCATCCTGCGCATCGACGTGGATTCCGGTGATCCCTATGCAATCCCGGCGGACAACCCATTTGTGGATGGTGGCGGGGCACCCGAGATCTGGTTGTACGGGCTACGGAATCCATGGCGGTTCTCCATAGATCATGAAACCGAGCAGATCTACATAGGGGACGTCGGGCAGGCAGATCGTGAAGAGGTCGACGTGCTGCCGCTGACTGCAGGTGGATCGAACCTGGGGTGGATCTACATGGAGGGGACCAAATGCTTCCGAGCGCCCGAGTGCCACGAGACGGAGACGGTGCTTCCTGTTCTCGAATACTCCCATGATGACGGGTGCTCCATCACCGGCGGGATCGTCTACCGCGGAGAGGCAATTCCGGAAATCGCCGGGACCTACTTCTACGCCGATTGGTGCAGAAACAACGTCAGGTCGTTCCGGTTGGTCGACGGCGAAGCCACCGAAAAGAAGACCTGGGATGAGTTGGCGCCCGGTCAGGTGAACACCTTCGGGACCGACGCCTCCGGCGAGCTCTACATGGGCACCTGGGATGGCATCGTGTGGAAGCTCGTCCCGGTCAGGGCCGATTCGTAGCGGGTGGGGAGCGTAGATCGCCACCGCTCGATTGCTGCAACATGCTCCTAGGGGCGGCCCCTCATCCCAAATCTCCCTTCAATCCGGGCGATAGGCGGATATTGTGTAGGCGGAGGGGACATCGATGGTGCCTACAGGACAGAGACTCCAACCCCGGCCGGGTTCGTCGGAGGAATTGGCCGCATTCACCGGTATCCAGAGCCGTCTCGCTCCGATGTATCGCACGGTGTTCAGCGACGACTCGGCTCCTCGCACTGTCGTCGTCATTCCGAGTCTCAGCCTCGATCCGATAGAACTGCGCAAGATCAAGGGTGTGCGCCACTACGAAGAGCGGATGCTCTGCCTTCTGATGTTGCTCCGGTTGCCCAATACCAACGTCATATATGTGACCAGCCAGCCGATCCACCCGTCGATCATCGACTACTACATCCACCTGCTCCCCGGCGTTCCGGGCCGCCACGCCCACAACCGTCTGACCTTGCTCGACTGTGATGATGGCTCGCCGGATCCTCTTACCCAGAAGATCGTCGATCGGCCCCGCCTCATCCAGCGCATATCCGAAGCGATCCCGGACAAGCGTTCCGCCCACATCACCTGCTTCAACGCCACCCACATGGAACGGACCCTCGCTGTGAGGTTGGGAATTCCGCTCTACGCCTGCGATCCCGCCCTCAACCATCTGGGCGACAAGAGTCACGGGAGGGAGCTCTTCGGCCGGGTCGGCATCGACCACCCGGAGGGAGCTGAGCACCTCAGAGACGAGAACGATGTGGTTGCTGCACTTGCGGAACTGCGCGGCCGCAACCCGCGGCTTCGCCGCGCCGTTGTGAAACTCAATGAGGGCTTCTCCGGTGAAGGCAATGCCATGTTCGCCTTCCATGACGCCCCGGCAAGTACCGGCCTGGAATCGTGGATCCGACGCAATATCTTTGAGCGGCTGACATTCGAGGCGGAGGGTGAAAGTTGGGAGCCGTTCATGGCAAAGTACCGCGAGATGGGCGGCATCGTTGAGGAGTTTCTCGATGGCGACAAGGTCTCGCCTTCCGTGCAATGCCGCATCGACCCGACGGGTGGTCGGCAGATCGTCTCCAGCCATGATCAGGTGCTGGGCGGGCGGACGGGCCAGGTGTTCCTGGGCTGTACATTCCCGGCCCATGCGGATTATCGGGGCGAGATCCACGAGGCAGCTTGTCGGGTGGCCGATGAGCTCGCCGCCGCCGGTGTCATCGGGCGTTTCAGCATCGATTTTGTGTCGGTGCGGGGTCCCGAAGGGTGGAAGCACTATGCCCTCGAGATGAATCTGCGCAAGGGGGGGACGACGCTTCCCTATCTCATGCTCCGGTTTCTCACTGGCGGCGCCTACGACGTCGACCACGGCATCTACACGACGCCGACCGGTCAGGCGCGCTATTACCACGCATCCGACAACGTGGAGAAGCAGCAGTACCGCGGACTCACCCCCGATGACCTGATCGATATCGTCGTACAGAACGAGCTGCACTTTCGGTCGCATCGCCAGCAAGGAGTGGTGTTCCATCTCATCGGGGCACTTTCGGAGTTCGGCAAACTCGGTGTGGTCGGCATCGGCCATAGTCCCGAACGAGCTTCCCAGCTCTATCAAGAAACAGTCGAGGTGCTTGACCGCGAAACCGGTTCCGATGTCTCGATCGACCTCCGCGAGTCCCCGTCCGGTGGAGCGGGCGACCCATCCTTGCCACAGGTAGCGCAAGAACGGAACGAGACGAGGCAACCGCAATACCCTTCGCCTTGAGGAGGTACGCAGATGCCTAGTGGGCCCGAGGTAGAGATCGTTGTATGGGTGCTTATCGCCATCCTCTCCGGGATCGGCGAGATCCTCACGGGTTCGTTCTTCTTGCTTCCGTTTGCCATCGGCGCGATCGTTGCAGCCATTGCCGCTGGCTTTGGTGTCGACCTTCCCTGGGTGCTCGGGCTGTTTCTCGCCGTGTCGATCTCATCACTGCTCTGGCTGCGCCGCTTTGCCAAGCAGTCCGAAGCGGAAGCGCCGGCGATTCGGGCGGGTGCCGGTCGCTACGTGGGCGCAGTCGGACGCGTTAGCGGCGACATTGACGGTGCAGGCAAAGGCAGAGTCGAACTCAGCGGTCAGGCCTGGCGGGCGCTCTCTGCCGACGGCGATCCCATTCCGGCCGGTACCGAGGTGCGGGTGGTCGAGGTGCGGGGCACGGCACTGATCGTGGAAGCACTCTGAGGCCGACCGGTCTCAGGACTCCGGTGGCCTTGCCTGCTCTCCCCACCACAGAGTCCGTTGCGGGAAGGCGATGGTCAACCCATTGTCGCGACAAGCCCTATCGATACTGCGCGCCACGGCATCTGTTGCCTCGTACTGGGAGACGATGTCGGAGTCGTGCCAGTACCAGACGAGAAAGTCGACGCTCGAGTTCCCGAATTTCGAAACTAGTACCTCCACGGGGTGCTGGTTGGACACCCCGGCGGCGGTCCGAGCAGCCGATGCCAGGACCTCGCGGGCAGTATCGAGGTCGGTGCCGTACCTGAGCCCGACCACGAGTTCAGTGCGTCGCGTGCTCTGGGCGGTTAGGTTGGTCACCTCACCGCTCAGTACCGAGATGTTGGGCACCACGATCAGGCGGCCGTCGATCGATTCGATCTTCACCGCACGTGAGGACACCTCGATGACCTTGCCAACGCTGTCGTTTGTCTCGATCTGATCGCCCGGTTTGAAGGTTGCTTCCGCCTGCAGGATCACCCCCGCACCGAAGCTCTCGAGTAGAACACGACCCGACAGGACGGCGAGTGCGGCCAGGACCAGAACGATGATGACCACCGGGCCGGTGTCGACGCCGATGAACGGCAGGGCGAGGACGATCGCAATGGTTATGACCGCCCAGCCTGCCAGCTTGGCAGCCAGGTTGACGAGGTTCTCGGGCAGATCCTCGATCGCCGAAAGGGCGCCATGGGTCGCTCGCCGAGCCAACCGGGCGCCGAGCACACCGGCAATGATCGCAACGGCGGCCCATAGGTAATCCCAGCCGGTGACGTAGGTGGTATCTATCAATTCTTCGACGCCGCTGGGGTCGATCTGTTGCACCGCTGCCTGGATCATCTGCGGATTATGGCACCAGCCGCCCGCGAAGTGACGTCAGGTGCTTACAAAGTCCATGGCGATCTCGTCGGCGTCGCCCCCCGGGCCCTTGCCCTTGAACTGGCTCATGTAGAGGGCGTAGTAGAAGCCCATGGCCGCCATGAGATCGTCGTGGCTTGCCATCTCCTCGATTTCGCCTCCGTTGAGCACCATGATCCGGTCAGAATCGCGAATGGTGGCCAGCCGGTGCGCGATGGAGAAGCTCGTCTTGTCGTCCATGAGCTTGCGCATCCCGTCCTGGATCAGCTTCTCGGTACGAGTGTCGACGTTGCTCGTCGCCTCATCGAGAATCATCATCTTCGGGTCCGCCACCATTGCGCGAGCGATTGTGATCATCTGGCGTTGATCCTGGCTGAGATTGGCGCCGCGCTCGGTGAGCAAGGTGTCGTAGCCATCTGGCAGGCTCGAGATGAAATCGTGGGCATTCGCCTTCTTTGCCGCCGCGATGGCGTCGGCCTCGGTGGCATCCTCGTTCGCGTAGCTATATCCTGACCATCGATGAGGATCCGTCCTTCGGTGCGGGGGGGCCTGGATGAAGGTACCGCTCCAGAATGCAGGAGGCGCCCCACCGATGCGGTGAGGCGCCTCCTGTTGAGAGCGGTATCTCTAGTAGCGGCTCGAGTAGGTCACCAGCGAGCGCATGTAGTTGGTGCGCTCGAAGGCTTCCGGGTCGGCGGCCGATGCCTGGCTGAGACTGCCCTTGCCTTGTTCGAGAGACGTGTATTCGCGCTCGGCAAACCACGACTCCATCTCGAACAGCACGGTTGCCAGGTGGCTGGGGCCGTACTTCAGGAGCGCCGACGTCATCATCGTTACGTCCGAACCGGCCAGGACCAGCTTGACGACGTCCTCGCCGGTGTGCACGCCGGAACTGGCGGCCAGCGACGCTTCGATGCGACCCCGCAAGATGGCGGTCCATCGCAACGGCAACCGCAGGTTGACCGGGCTGGATAGAACGATATCCGGCTTGATCTTCAGCTCATCGAGATTGATGTCGGGCTGATAGAAGCGGTTGAACAACACCAGGCCGTCGGCACCGGCTTCGACGAGGCGGCGACACATCGACGCAGTCGACGAGAAGTACGGTGAGATCTTCACCGCCAAAGGGATGTTGATCGACTCTCGGACGTCGGTCACGAGGTCGATATAGCCCTGCTCCAGCTCGCCGCCGGTCATATTTACGTCGGTGGCAACCCGGTAGACGTTGAGCTCGATGGCGTCGGCTCCGGCTTCCTCCATCGTCTTGGCATACGCCGTCCACCCGCCCGGTGACATACCGTTGAGGCTGGCAATGACGGGAATGGTCAGATTGTCCTTTGCCTTCTCCAACAGCTCCAAGTAGTGGTCGGGCCCGGTGTTGTAACCCTCCATCTCAGGGATGTAGCCGCCGAACGCCTCAGGGGAAATCGCCGACCCGTATTCGTAGAGATCGTGCACCGCCCACGAGTCGTGCTCGATTTGCTCTTCGAACAGCGAAGGCAGGACGACTGCTGCGGCACCGGCCTCCTCGAGCTGAGCGAGCGTGTTGAGCTTGCCCGTCAACGGAGACGATGAGGCGACAAGGGGGTTGGACAGGTCAAGCCCCAGATACTTGGTTGTGATGTCGACGGTCATTCGTCCACCTCCTCATCCTCGAACTCTGCGGTTCGCTCCACATGGATCATCTGCTCGTACAGATGCCAGCGGTTGTCGATGTCGTCCTGGGCTTGATCCATGAGCTCTTCGTAGTGAGTCGGATTGGCCCGGGCCAACATGGCAAAGCGGCCTTCTGATTTGGCGAAGTCCCGGAAGGACATCTTGGGTGCTCGGCTGTCGAGCTTCATGGCCGGTCGGCCTTCCGCTTCCTCGCTCGGGTTGAAGCGATAGAGCGGCCAGTAGCCGGAATCGGCCGCCTCTTTTTGGTGGGCCATCATCGTCGACATGTCGATGCCGTGGGCGATGCACGGACTCAGTGCGATGATTATCGACGGTCCATCGTGCGCCTCCGCTTCGGCAAACGCCTTGGCAACCTGGGTCATGTTGGCCCCCATGGAGACCTGGGCGACGTATACGTTGCCGTACGACATGGCGATCATGCCGAGGTCCTTCTTGGCGGTCGCCTTGCCGCCGGAAGCGAACTTGGCAACGGCTGCCCGTGGTGTGGACTTCGATGCCTGGCCGCCGGTGTTGGAGTAGACCTCCGTGTCCAGAACCAGGATGTTGACATCACGGTTCGACGCGAGGACATGATCCAATCCGCCAAACCCGATGTCGTACGCCCATCCGTCGCCACCCATGATCCAGACACCCATCCGGACCAGGTAGTCGGTAATCGTGTCGAGCCGCTCGGCCTCGGGCGTGCTCATCGTCGCCAGGGTGCGCTTCAGCTCGGAAACACGATCACGCTGCTTGGCGATCCCTTCTTCGGACGACTGGTCGGCATCGAGGATCTCCCCGGCGAGCCCGCCGACATCCGCAGCCATGCCGGTCAGCAGATTGCGAGCCATCTCGGACTGTTGATCAACCGCCAGCCTCATACCGAAGCCGAACTCGGCGTTGTCCTCGAACAGCGAGTTGGACCACGATGGGCCCCGGCCGTTGTCGTCGACCGCATACGGAGTCGATGGCAGGTTGCCGCCGTAGATGGACGAGCAGCCGGTCGCATTGGCGATGATGATCCTGTCGCCGAACATCTGGCTCATCAGCTTCACATAAGGCGTCTCTCCACACCCGGCGCATGCCCCGCTGTACTCGAACAGAGGCTTGAGGACCTGCGATCCCTTGACGGTCTCGGGCTTTGTCTGGGTGCGATCCCACTCGGGGATAGACAGGAAGAAGTCGTAGTTCTCCTTCTCGACCTCGAGGTGGTCCATCTTCGGTTCCATGTTGATGGCTTTGTGCTTCACCTGTTCCTTGCTCTTGGCAGGGCAGACGTTCACGCACACCATGCAGCCGGTGCAGTCCTCGGGAGCCACCTGGATCGTGGTATTCATCCCGGCGAAGTCGCGTCCCTTCCACGGCTTCGACTGGAACGTATCCGGAGCATCGGCGACAGCCGCCGGGTCGTAGACCTTCAGCCTGATAGCGGCGTGCGGGCAAACGAGGGCGCAGCGGGCACAATCGATGCAGATTTCCGGATCCCAGATCGGAATCTCTTGAGCAATGCTCCGCTTTTCGAACTGGGTAGTCGCCGTCGGGAACGTCCCGTCGACGGGCATTGCGCTAACAGGGAGCAGATTGCCCTTGCCGGCGGCGATCATGCCCGTTACCCGTTGCACGAAATCGGGAGCATCTGCGGGAACCGGCTCCAGCAGCTTGGTCGCCGATGTCACGGCATCCGGAACAGTCACCTGTTCGAGAGCAGCCAGCGAGGCGTCGACGGCGGCGTTGTTTCTGTCGATGACGACCTGGCCACGTTTGCCGTATGCCTTCTTGATGCCGTTCTTGATGGCGGCGATCGCCTCGTCATGGGGAAGGACGTTGGCAAGAGCAAAGAAGCACGTCTGCAGGACGGTGTTGACCCGCCCTCCGAGACCGGCAGCACGTGCCACCGCGACGGCGTCGACGACGTAGAAGTTGAGCTTCTTGTCGATGATCGCCTGCTGGGCATTGGCGGTGAGGTGGTCCCAGACCTCGTCCGGCCCGTACGGGCTGTTGAGAAGGAAAGTACCTCCGGCGGCGGCGACGTTGAGGACATCGACCTTGTCCATGAAGTTGAACTGGTGGCAGGCCACGAAGTCGGCTTCCTGGATCTCGTACGTCGAGTTGATCTTGTCGGGCCCGAAGCGGAGGTGGGAAACCGTCATCGCGCCGGACTTCTTCGAGTCGTACACGAAGTGAGCCTGGCTGTACATGTCGGTGTTCTCACCGATGATCTTCACCGAGTTCTTGTTGGCTCCGACTGTGCCGTCTGCACCCAGGCCGAAGAACACGGCCTGGACCACGTCGTCGCTTCCCTTCCACTCCCTGGTGACGGGCAGGCTGAGGTGGGTGACGTCGTCGGTAATGCCGACGGTGAAATGGTTCTTGGGCTCATCCTTGGCTAGTTCGTCCAACACGGTCATTGCCATGGCAGGGTCGAATTCCTTCGACGACAAGCCGAATCGACCGCCGATGATCCGGGGTCCTCCACCGTTCTCGGCGAAGGCGGCTACGGCGTCCAGGTACAGCGGCTCGCCTGTGGCACCGGGTTCCTTGGTGCGATCGAGTACCGCCACGCTCTTCGCCGTGGTGGGGATGGCGTCAATGAAGTGTTCGATGGAGAATGGCCGGTACAGGTGCACGGTGACCATGCCGACCTTCTCGCCTGCCGCAACCATCCGGTCGACGGCCTCGGTGGCTGCGCCGACACCGGAGCCCATGAGGACGATGACACGCTCGGCGTCGGGTGCTCCGTGATAGTCGAACAGGTTGTACTGGCGGCCGGTCAGTTCGGCGAGTTTGTCCATCTCGGCCTGGACGATTCCGGGCACCGCGTCGTAGTACACGTTGGCGGCTTCGCGGGCCTGGAAGAAGACGTCCGGATTCTGTGCCGTTCCCCGCAGCTTGGGAGCGTTCGGGTTGAGGGCACGCAGCCGATGCTCGGCAACGAGATCGTCGTCGATCATGGTGCGGATCGTTGCCTCGTCGATCGCTGCGATCTTCGAGATCTCGTGCGAGGTGCGGAATCCATCAAAGTAGTGAAGGAATGGGATCCGGGCACGCAGCGTGGCGGAGTGGGAGACCATTGCCATGTCTTGCGCTTCCTGGACCGATGCTGAGGAGAGGAGCGCGAACCCGGTTTGGCGGGCCGACATGACGTCCGAGTGGTCGCCGAAGATGCTCAGGGCGTGGGTGGCGAGGGTACGAGCAGCCACATGGATGACCGTGGGCGTCAACTCGCCGGCGATTTTGTACATGTTGGGGATCATCAGAAGCAGACCCTGTGATGCGGTGAAGGTGGTGCACAGAGCACCAGCCTGTAGCGCACCGTGGATGGCACCTGCGGCGCCGCCTTCGCTCTGCATCTCGCTGACGTCGGGGACGACGCCCCAGATGTTCTTCTGGCCTGCCTGCGACCAGGCATCGGCGAGCTCACCCATCGGCGACGCCGGGGTGATGGGGTAGATGGCGATTACTTCTGAGACGGAATGGGCAATCCTGGTGGCAGCCTCGTTCCCGTCGACCATTATGTTTTGGGCAGTCACTTCAGCTCCTCAGCTCGAGGTGGTCTCATAATTGCGACTGGACCCGTAATTTCGGTAGGCCCATACGTCCCGAGGCGGTAGGCCAACTGGGAGAATCATCGATAAAGGGCCGTTGGTCCCGAGACCCCGAGACCACTCGTATTTGCCCCTGCTTGGTTGGACGCCGGTGTTACACCGGAATGTCGCTGCAGATGTCTTGGCCTTCCGGCTCTACCTGAACCGTCGCATGGGCGATTCCATGGTGCTCCGGTGCTGCCTGGATGAGGATTCGCAGCGCCTGACGTCCCAGGTTGAACGCCCGCGGAATGATGAACAGGCCGATGAGCCCGCAAAAAATCCTCGGCGTGCACCCAGCCGGTTGTGATCATCACCAGGGCGGCCGCTGCAAGCTCGTCGACGGCGTAACAACCGGCGATGTCAGCTGTCGGAGAGGACCTTCTTCAGGTTGGCCAGGCCTCGCTCGAAGTCCGGTCCGACCATGCTGTCCATGCTCTTGAAGATGCCCATGACTCGGGTCATCAGCGTGTTTCGCCCGGTCATCGCCCAGGTGACCTCGGTCCCATCTCCGGTCGGTAGCAAGGTGAACTCCGTGTCATTGCTCGCCTTGAAGGGCTTGAGGAACTCGACTGCGATCTGGACGCTCGAACCCTCTGTCACCCCGGTGATCTCCATGTTGCCCTGGCCAACCTTGCGATTGCCAGACCAGGCGTACTTGGCTCCCACTCCTGAGTCGGCGCCCGAGTATGTCTTGTTCATCGCCGGATCCATGTCATCCCACGGCGACCAGTCAGCCCATCGGTGGAAATCGACGATATGGGCGTAGACCTGATCCGGGGGTGCGTTCAGGGTGGCGGTCCGTTGCACTGTGTATGTGTCACTCATTCGACCGACGCTACCAAAAGTCCGGCGCGGATGGGTGAGCGGTAGCATTTCCCACGCGGTGACGAATTGCGTCGGAATCCGCGAAAGGGACAGATTGTGGACAACGATGTAGTGGCAAGTCTTGCCGTCACTCTCGACGGATACGTGTGCCGGCCGGACGGATCGGTCGACTACCTCGAGAGGTATCCGATCGAAGAGTTCGACTTCGGGGCGTTTCTCGACGGCATCGGTGCGCTCATCATGGGCAGTACTTCATACCTCCAGGCAGTCGAGTGGGGTTGGATGTGGGGGGATCGGCCGACAATGGTGCTGACGAGTCGAACCGGTCTGCTGGTTCCTGACGACGCCGACATCAGATTCAGCAACACCCCGACGCCGGAAGCGATCCGTGCCTTCTCGGCTGCGACCCCAAAGCGTTTGTGGGTATTTGGTGGAGGCAAGGTGATCACCGACGGTCTGTGCGGTGGCGCCATCGACACCCTCGACATCACCGTCATGCCCCTAGCCATCGGCGACGGGATTCCCCTGTTTGGCTCCCCCTACGAAGGCCCGATGCGGCTGATCGAGTCGGTTCCGTACGTCAATGGCGCCATACGTCTCGTCTACGACGTCGGATCGAACTAGCCCCTCTCGTCCCGCCACTCAGAAAAGGCACCAACCGGAGACCACGCCCTCCGCGGCGCGACCACTTCTTGCCGCCCGGTCTCCTCATCGACGCGATGCGTTCTTCCAGTCCGCGATAGCACGTGCGACAATCGCAACATTGCTAGCAGGAGCCATCATGGGTGAGGCACAGAATCGCCGCGTTGTCGTGATGGAGCGCGGTGAACCGGGCGTATTGCAGATCCGTCAAGAAGACTTGCCCGAGCCGGGGGCTGGTGAGATTCGGGTGAGAACGTTCGTCGCCGGTGTGTCGAGCTACGACGTCATGCTGCGCGGGCACTGGTTTCCCGGCCAGAAGCCGCCCTACACGCCGGGCGAGGACGTTGTCGGCGTGGTGGACAAGGTGGGAGACGGTGTGTCGAGTGTCGAAGTGGGTCAGCGGGTTGCCCTGTGGACTTTTGGCGATGCCGGTGGGTACGCCGAGTTTGTCTGCACGCCTGCCGATCGCGCAGTTCCGGTTCCGGATGCCCTCGACAGCGTGGACGCTGTTGCGCTCGTGGTCAACTATCTGACGGCGAGTGTGGCGATGCACCAGACTGCGCGGGTCCAGGATGGCGAACGGATTCTCGCTCACGGGGCCGCCGGGGGAGTAGGGAGTGCTCTGGTCCAGCTCGGGGTACGTGCGGGCCTTGACGTCTACGGAACCGCATCGGCCTACAACCACGAACTGGTGAGGTCGCTGGGCGCCACTCCAATCGACTATCGCCGTGAGGATTTTGTCGCACAAATCCGGGACTTGACCGGGGACGGTGTTGACGTGGTCTTTGATGTGATCGGTGGCGGTCGGCAACTGTGGCGCTCGTCGAAAGCGCTCCGAAAAGGTGGTCGCTTGATCATGCTCGGCATGGCCAGCGCGGTGAAGGGCGGGATGAAAAAGATCCCCGGCAGCATGGCGGTCGTAGGCCTGGTCAAGCTGTTGCCAAACGGCAAGGCGGCACCATTGGGGCCGGGCATGGAGAAGTACCCCGCGGAGAACATGGACTGGTATCGGAAGACCCTCGCAGAGTTCTTCGATATGGCGGTCGGCGACAAGCTGCGACCGGTGATTGCCGAGACATTCCCGCTGCTCGAGGCCGCGCGCGCTCACGAGTTCATAGAACGCGGCGGCTATGCCGGCAAGGTCGTGCTGACGACAGACGCCTAGATCGGTACCTCCTTCCGAACTTGCGTAGATCAGGTCGCATATGCGACCTGATCTACGCAAGAACCATTGGGATGGGACTCGTTCATGACGGGCCTGCAGCGGACAGCTCCGGAGTTGCCGCTAGCCCACCACCTCGGCCAGGACCGCCTCGATCGCCGCGTCGACGCCGGCTACCACCGGATCCGTCATGCCCTCACCATTGTCGAAATCGGTCGCCTCGATCCCAATCAGCACTAGACCGTTGGGGAGCTTCCCCAACAGTTTGCCCAACTCAATCGTCTCAACCAGCTGTACGAGGTGGCTCGACTGTCCGATCCCCATCTGGTTTGGCAGCTCGTTATCTGCGAACCGATGAACGGTGCCCGTCGCACTGCCGGTGACGACCGCATCCACCATGATCACGGTCGGAGCGAGCTCGAAGGCATCGAGCAGCCGCGTCGGTTCACCGTCGCTTTCGACGAGAGCTACATCATCGTCAACCCGCTCCCGGAGCGCGTCGATGACTTCGAGGCCGGCTGCGTCGTCTCGGCGCCAGCGGTTGCCGACGCCGATAACGACCGCAGCTGCCGTCATTTAGTGCTGATCCGCTCAATGTTGAGGGTGAGGAAGTGCGTCGCACACGAGATGCACGGGTCGTAGTTGCGGATCGATTGCTCCAGCAACCAGGTCAGCTCATCGTCGGGTAGCTCCAGCGAATCCTCGAGTACGACCCGAAGGTCGTCTTCGATGGTCAGCTGGTTCTGTGCGGTCGGCGGCACGATCTGTGCTTTGAGAATCCGGCCGTTGCCGTCCACTTCGTACCGGTGATAGAGCATTCCACGGGGTGCCTCGGAAGCTCCGTGGCCCACCCCGGCATGGATGTTCGGCTCTACCGCGGGACTTGCCGGTTCCTCGTACTGATCGATGATCCGCAGGGCCTCCTCGATCGCATACAGAGTCTCGACACCGCGTACAATGATGCTCTTGAACGGATTGAGCTCAACCGGCCCCAGGCCAACCTCGAGAGCAATATCCCGGGCTGCGGGGGTCAGCTTGTCGAAGTTGAGGGCATACCGCGCCAACGGTCCCACGTGATAGGCCCCGCGCTCACGAATCCGCGAGTGGAGTGCGTTCGACCGCTCGACGTGCTCCTCCAAGAAGAAGTCGTTCCACTCGGAGACGGCAATATCGAGACCCTTGTTGGATACGATCCGCCCTTCATTGAACGGGTATTCCAGAGGATGGCTGAGCGAAACGAACTCGAAGTCCTGCTCCACATTGGGGAACGTGAACCCGGATACCAGCCTGATGGTGTCCATGGCCGCATCGCGAGCCCACTCGAGCTCGGGTACCAGAGTCTCCAATTCCTTCTTCGTCGGAACCCGGTAGAACCCGCCGACTTTGACGTTGATCGGATGGATCTCCCGTCCACCGACGACGGTCACGATGGCGTTTCCGGCCTTCTTGAGTCGCAACCCCAACTCGACGACGTCTTTGTGGTCTGCCGCCATGTGCACGGCACTTTCATACCCGAGGAAGTCGGGTGCGTGCAGCAAGAACATATGCAGGATGTGGCTTTCGATCCACTCGCCGCAATACAACAGCCTTCTCAGGGAGCGCAACTGTCCGGTCACCGACATGCCAAAGGCATACTCCATGGCATGGACAGAACTCATCTGATAAGCGACCGGGCAGATGCCGCAGATGCGGGCTGTGATGTCGGGTGCCTCCGAGAAGGGGCGACCCTCCATGAAAGCCTCGTAGAACCGGGGCGGCTCAAAGATGCCGAACTGGACGTCTTCGATTACTCCGTCCACGACCTTCACATGCATCTCGCCTTCGCCCTCTACACGGGCGATGTAGTCAACATCGATTTGTCTGACTTCTGAAGTCATGACTCACTCTCCTTTGGCTACTGCGAGCGCTTCGTGATGGTCGCTCGTGATACGGAAGGGCTCTGCATATGCGTTGAAGCCGCGGAAAGCATCAACCAGCCCGCGGTGACTTACCCCGAGACGTTGCCAGGCGGCAGCCAGCATCTCAGTATTGGGGCTTTCCATGGGGCCGAAGCACCCGTAGCAACCCCGGTTGTACGAGGGACACAGCGCTCCGCATCCGGCCTGGGTGACCGGGCCGAGACACGGCGTGCCATGACTGACCATGACACATGGGGTTCCCTGGCGCTTGCACTCGACACAGACGCTGTACTCCGGGATGTTCGGTCTGCGACCCTGCACGAATGCCGCGACCACCTCGACAAGAGCCATCTTGTCGACCGGGCACCCGCGCAGCTCGAAGTTGACTTCGACATGGTTCTTGACCGGCGTCGATGTCTCGAGCGTGTCGAGGTACTCGGGGTGGGCATAGACGGTGCTGGTGAACAGGTCGGTGTCCTTCCAGTTCTTCAGCGCCTGAATGCCTCCGGCGGTGGCGCAAGCGCCGATGGTCACAAGGAACTTCGACTGACGCCGAACCTCATGGATCCTCTCGGCGTCGTGCGGGGTGGTGATGGAACCTTCGACCAATGTCAGATCGTACGGACCCTCGATCACCTCCCGCGATGCCTCCGGGAAATTGGCAATGTGGACCACGCTGGCGATATCCAGCAGAAGATCCTCAACATCGAGAATGCTCAGCTGACACCCGTCGCATGAAGCGAACTTGTAGACGGCGAGTTTGGGTAGAGCCATCTCACACTCCCTTGATATCGAACAGCTCGCCGACTTCGGTGTAGGGGAACACAGCTCCATCGGTACAGATGAACTTCGGCCCAAATTGGCAGTGGCCGCATACCCCGATGCCACACTTCATGTTGCGTTCCATGGTCACGTAGATGTTCTCCGGGGCCATGGAGTGCCCTTCCATCAAGCGTTCGGCCGTAACCGTCATCATGATCTCCGGGCCGCAGACCATGGCGGTTGTGTTGGCCGGTTCGAAGCCGACCCGCCCGATCAACCTTGTGACGACGCCGACGGAGCCTCGCCAACCGCGATCGGCGGCGTCGACAGTGACCAACGAGGTGACATCGGTGCGGGCACTGAACCTTTCGAGTTGCGCCTGAAACAAGATGTCATCCGGAGTCCGAGTTCCGTAGAGAACGATGACTCGTTCGTACTTGTCCCGGTTCTCCATTGCGTGGTAGATGGCCGGCCGCAGCGGTGCGAGACCGATGCCGCCGCCGATTATGAGGAGATCTCGCCCTTCGGCCTCCTCCATGGGCCACGGAGTCCCATAGGGGCCGCGGATTCCCACGAAGTCGCCCGGCTTGAGTCGACCAAGGGCATGAGTGACCGCACCGGTGCGCCGAATCGTCAGCAATATGGTCGCTTCCCGAGCCGGGCTGCTGCTGATTGATATTGGTACTTCACCAATACCAAATGCATAAATCATGACGAACTGACCGGGCTTGAATACAAAATCGCCGTTTGGTGGTTCCAACTCGAGCGTGAACGTATGGCTCAGTTCTTCGCGTGCGCTCCGTACTCGGAACGGCGTAGGCGTCATCTGATCGATGACGACGGGTTCAGTGAGTGTTTCCATAGAAATCCACCAGTTGGAGTCGGGTCGCCGCCAAGCGACTTGTCATCACACGAGCAAACCGTTTCATCATCTCGTAGCCGAGTTCACAGTCGCCTTCGTGAGTAGCCCGAAGTTGTTCTGCATCAAAACGAATCAACCGGGTTTCATCCAGCGCCAGGGCGCTGAAGGACCAGCGGTACGGCGGGAATAGCCATCCCCAGCCGAGCACCTCGCCTTCGTGCAGCGTCTGTACGATGTGGTGGGCACGATGAGAGATGTCGAGTTCGAGGGCCACCCTGCCTGCGATGATGACGTACGCCGAGTCGGCGAAGCCGCCCTCCTCGAAGACCGGCTTGCCGGCCGGGACCATGATCTCGGTCGCAACGGCCACCAGTTGCTCGATCTGGTCATCGCGCAAGCCGGAGAAGAAGCTCTGTTCCGCAACGGTCTTGGTGAGAGTCTCTTCGGTCATCATGCGAAGCCTCCAATCCGTACTTGAGTGTCCCGAAGGTCGCCGCGTCGGATCGCCTCCGCTTCTGCGGTTATGTCGATACCGACGGGGCACCAGGTGATGCAGCGGCCACACCCAACGCAACCCATCTCGCCAAATTGGTCGATCCAGGTGGCGAGCTTGTGCGTAATCCACTGCCGGTAGCGGGCTCCGACGCTCTCTCTCATCGGGCGTCCATGCATATAGGAGAAACCAAGGGTGAAACAGGAGTCCCACTTCCTCGTTCTCGTTGCATGCGTGCCGTCGAGCGACAGGTTGTCGTCCACCGTGTTGCAGAAGCACGTCGGGCACACCAAAGTGCAGTTGGCGCAAGCCAAACAGCGGTCTGCGATTGATTCCCACCGCGGATTGAGCGCATTCCCTTTGAGCAGATCGGCAAGGTCTTCTGTGTCGAGGGTCTTGCCCATTGAGGCCGCGGCTTCCGCAAGCAAGCCATCTCTGGTCTGGACTTCATCGTCGCTGGCGTTCTCCAGCGGCGCCAGCTCTGCCAGAACTTCGGCCCCGGCATCAGTGCCACTCTCGATGAGATAGCGCATGTTGCCGTGATGAACGATCTCGGTGATCGAGATGTCATATCCCGAGTTGGCCGTGGGCCCGGTGTCCATCGACACGCAGAAGCAATTGCCACCCGGTTCAACACAATTAACGGCGACGATGAACGTCTGCTCCCTTTGTGCCGAACGGCCCGCCATGGCCGGTGTCCCGTTGTCGGATCCGTAAACCGTGTCGAGCACTTGCATGGCGGCAAGCTCGCAGGGCCGAACCCCGAAGAACGCGTACTTGGGTGGCTCCGGCATCGGGTCTGTCATAAACCCTTCCGGGCTGATGGTGCCCGACCACAACACCGTTTCCGGTGGGTTCAGGTATTGCTTCCACGAATGGGGGCCGACAACATACCCAAAGAGCTTCTCATCTCCGCGTTGCTCGAGGCGGTAGCGCCCCGGCTCCTGCAGATCGGTCCACCCTCTGGGGAGGTCTTCCACCCCGCCAATCTCGTCATAGACGAGGGCCTCGTTGCGGACTATCGGCCCGATAACGCGGTGGCCCCTTTCGGCCAACGCTTGAATCAAACGGCCGATACCCGACTGGCCCGAGACAAACATCTCGCTCACAGCCGAATCTCCTCTCGGTAACCCCACCACGCTAGGGACTCGGCATATTGGGTTAATGGGCCTATTGGCCCCACTTGAGTGGCGCTGGACCCTTGTGGAACGACTCCCGTATTGCTGAGGTAGGGTCCGGTCGGCTCGCATGCGCGCGGGCGAATGAATTCCTATGGATAGGCGGAAAGCATGAAGAAGTGGGTTTATACCTTCGACGAGGTCTCTGAAGCCGAGGCTTTGGTTGGGGATTGGGACAGCGTTCGCGGTCTGCTCGGCGGCAAGGGTGCCAACCTCGCTGACATGACCAGGCTGGGGGTCCCGGTACCTCCCGGGTTCACCATCACGACCGAGGCGTGCAACGCCTACACCGATGCCGGCCTCTCTGTTCCTGAGGGAATGTGGGACCAGGTGCGGGCCGCTCTCGACCACGTCGAAGAGAAGACGGGCAAGAAGTTCGGTGACCCGAGCAATCCGCTGCTCGTTTCGTGCCGCTCCGGTGCCAAGTTCTCGATGCCCGGCATGATGGACACCGTCCTCGACATCGGACTCAATCACGAGGTTGCCGCATCGCTCGCTGAGATCAGCGGCGATCCCCACTTTGCATACGACTCGTACCGTCGTCTCATCCAGATGTTTGGCTCCGTCGTTCTCGACAATCCAGATGAGCCATACGAGGAGATCCTCGAAGAGTTCCGTGCCAAGACCGGTGTTGCCACAGACGCTGAGCTGCCAACCGATGCCCTCAAGGACATCGTCGAGCGCTTCCTTGCTATCACGCCCCGTTTCCCGGCTGACTCCAACGAGCAGCTCGAACTGGCTGTTGAAGCAGTGTTCCGGTCGTGGAGCGGCAAACGCGCCACGGATTACCGCAACGCTTCGAACATCCCGCATGATCTGGGCACCGCAGTCAATGTGCAGACGATGGTGTTCGGAAACCTCGGCGAGGATTGCCTGACCGGTGTCGCCATGTCCCGGCACGGCGCAACGGGTGAAAATCACATCGAAGGTGACTATCTGTTCAACGCCCAGGGCGAGGACGTAGTTGCCGGTATTCGTGCAACGATCCCCGTCGGCCAGATGGCTACCGACATGCCAAAGGCATATGAGGAACTGCTGGCGATCTCCGATCAGCTCGAAGATCACTACCGCGACATGCAGGACATGGAGTTCACGGTCGAGAACCGCAAGCTCTGGCTGCTGCAGACTCGTGACGGCAAGCGCACCGCCCAGGCTGCGGTCCGTATTGCTGTTGAGTTGGTGGAGGAGGGCAAGATCTCCAAGGAAGAAGCCGTGATGCGGGTAACCCCGGATCAGATCGACTTCTTCTTGCACCCGCAGTTCTCCATCGAGTCCCGCAAGGAAGCCAAGGCTGCGGGCAATCTGCTCGCCGAGGGCCTCAACGTCTCGCCGGGTGCCGCCGTGGGCAAGGTCGCCTTTGACGCCGATACGGCCGTCGCCTGGGCCGAGGCCGGCGAGAAGGTCATGCTGGTTCGTCCGGAGACCAAGCCTGATGATGTTCACGGCATGCTTGCCGCAGAGGGCATCGTCACCAGCCGTGGTGGTCGCACCAGCCATGCTGCACTCGTTGCTCGTCAGTTTGGCAAGCCGGCAGTTGTCGGTATCGCCGAACTCGAGATTGACCTCGAGGGTCGCTCCATGTCGGTCGAAGACCGTGTCATCGCCGAAGGCGAGTACGTGTCCATCGAGGGAACCAGCGGTGAGGTCTTTGTTGGCGAGTTGCCGACCGTCATCCCGGACATCAACGACAAGTGGTTGTCAACGCTGCTGGGATGGGCCGACGAGTTTCGTCGTCTCCGTGTTCTCGCCAACGCCGACTACCCGGCAGATGCGAACCGTGCCAAGGAGTATGGCGCTCAGGGAATTGGCCTCTGCCGTACCGAGCACATGTTCTTCGAGGCAGACCGTCTCCCGATCGTGCAGAAGATGATTCTGGCGGAAACCGCCGAGGATCGTCAGGTTCAGCTCGACATCCTCCGGCCGATGCAGCGTGAGGACTTCCGTGGTCTCTTCGAAGCCATGTCCGGCATGCCCGTCATCATCCGGATGATCGACCCGCCGTTGCATGAGTTCCTCCCAGGTCAGGACGAGCTCGAGGACGAGCTTCAAGATCTCGAGGACGACAAGTCGGTTCCCCACGGCGATGAGATCAAGGAAGTCGAGCGCAAGCTCGGTCGTGTTGATGATCTGCATGAAGAGAATCCGATGCTCGGTTTCCGTGGTGTGCGTCTCGGCATCCTGATGCCGGAGATTCCTCGCATGCAGGCGCGGGCCATCATCGCCGCGGCGTGCGATGCCAAGGAGAACGGGTTCGATCCGAAGCCCGAGATCATGATCCCGCTTTCCATCCACGTGAAGGAGCTGGAGAGGGTCAAGGCCATCGTGGTCGAGGCAGCCGAAGAGATCATGAAGGAGCGTGGCATCACGGTCGAGTACCAGGTTGGCACCATGGTGGAGACACCACGTGCCGCTCTGACCGCCGGTCCTCTTGCCCGGGAAGCTGAGTTCTTCAGCTTCGGCACCAACGACCTGACGCAGACAACCTTTGCGATCAGCCGTGACGACGCCGAGAAGAGCTTCCTCATCGACTACGTCGAGGCGGGCATCCTTCCGGTCAACCCGTTCCAGACGCTCGATCGTCTTGGTGTTGGTGGTCTCATCAAGATCGCCGTCGAGGGTGGCCGCAAGCAGCGTCCCGGCATGGAGATCGGTATCTGCGGTGAGCATGGTGGCGATCCCGACTCTGTGGCACTCTGCCATGAGTTCGGTCTCGACTATGTGAGCTGTTCGCCTTTCCGGGTGCCCGTTGCCCGTCTCGCTGCCGCTCACGCCGCGATTAGCGACGCGTAATTCGCAGAGCGGATAACGTCTGAAGAACCCGCCCTTTGGGGCGGGTTCTTCTGCTTGGGTGCCGCCTGTCTCGGGGCCCCCGACAACCTCGAATTCCCGGCATCTGAACTAGAAGAAATCAACAGGTACGGCAGACTGTCGGGGTTCTCACTTCTCGCCGGGACCGTCTCCGGATTCATCCTGGTCGGCACGAACCTGCTCTGAAGATTGTTCTTCGATGACGTGCTCGATGCCCGGTTGAAACATCCCCTCGAAGATCCCCAGTGAGCCGGTCTTTCCCGGCGGGCGGGGGTTGTGCTTGTTGTAGACCCAGCCCCGCTCGCCGGCCCAGCGGGAATTGGCAAAAAGGCCAAAGCCGATTGCGAGGGCCATCACACCTAGAGCTATGAGTCCGAACACAGCGTCAATGTAGCCGGGCCTCCCGCATCTGGCGTTCCTGGTAGCGGTATACCGCCACCAGGAACGCCAGACGCGAACTAACGGCCATTACCAGTGGTAATGTAGGGGTATGCCAAGACGGAAGGCGACCGGGGCTTCTGCGGAACGGTTCATCGAGACCACCCTGGAAGTTATCGCCGAATCGGGCGGATCACAGAATGTGAACCTGCGTGAAATCTCTCGGCGAATCGGATGCGCTCACACCAATGTCTACAACTACTTCGCCAGTTTCGAAGACCTGCTCTGGGCTGCCTTTCGGAGGGGGCTCAGGGTGTACGGGCAATACCTCGTGCACGATCTCGATGACAAACTCGCGCCGGACGAGTACCTGCGCAGGCTGATCACGAACCTCGCCACGTTTCCTGAGGAGAACGTGGGGATCTACCGCTTCATCGGGGCAGATCCGATAGACGTCGACCGGATTCCTCCGGACATCCTCGTCTCGGTCACCGACATGAAGGTCTGGCTGTTTGCGGTGCTCGAGACCATCTACGCGCCCGCGCTCGACCCTGCGGAGGCGGAGCGGATCTCGAACATCGTTCTCGCCTACATCGATGGCGAAACGCTGAACCTGATCAACGGTCGGGTCGTCCCCGGGGAGGATGTTCGGGGCCGGGTTGTGGAGAATGCTCTCCGGCTGATTGCCGAGCTGAGTGCTTCGAGCAATACGACCGGAGTGTCGAAATCTGCCCCTGCGGTGGGTGCCTATCCGGTGCTCGACCTATCAGGGCTGGAGAAGGGAGGTTGAGGTGGAACTCGTATGGGGAGTCCTGATTCTGGTGCTTTCTGTTCCGTGCTGGGCCGGACAGGCGGTGTCATGGTTGGCCCCGGGGACGGCGGAGCGTTGGAAGCTCACCGAGTCCGAGGCAACGGTCGAACCGGCGTACTACGGCGATGTTCGCGGTGAAGCCGTATGGGATACGTTCACTCTGTGGACGATGCCCGTGGCAGGAGTGCTCCTCCTCGCGGGCTCCGAGACATGGGCGTACTTCGGTCTCGCGGGCGGGGCAATGTATCTCTATTTCGGCGGGCGCGGGATCCTCTCTCGAACAGCGATTCGTAGACGCGGGTTGCGTGTCGGGGATCCCGATGCGGTCCGAACCGCATACATTGCGCTGGCTATGTGGGGTCTGCTTGGAGCCGCTGCAGTCGCTACCGGTGCCGCGGCGTTGGCAGCATGATCGGCGGAGGGAGTTGACGTGGATGTGACGGCTGCAACGTGGGTGGTGGCTCTGACGGGCCTTCTATTGATTGTCCTGCTCGGCGGGCTGCAGTTGGTTGCGGTGATTCGCCCAAGGGATCCCTGGACCGTGGCCAACGTCTACGGAGGCACGCCGGAGCAGACCGATTCAACCGCCTACTTCGCCTTCAACCAGGGTTACGCCTGGGCCGACGCCTTCCTCTGGGCGCCGGTTCAGATTGCGGGGAGTATCGGGATGCTGCTTGGCCACAAGTGGGGTTTCCTGCTGGCGTTGGCGGCATCGGTTCCGTATGTCTACACGGCTATCCCGATCTTCATCTGGGACCGTGATCTCGGTTTCCGCAAGCCAACCGCCGGTTACTGGATTGTCATCTGGGGCATGTGGCCCGCATTCGGGTTGGTCCAGTTTGCCTACTGTCTGGCGCGGCTCAATTCATGAGGTAGTCCGCGTCTGGCGTATCTGGTGGCGGTATACCGCCACCAGATACGCCAGACTCCCTTGCTACTGATCTGCGTAGGTTTCCACGGTGTCTTCGACGATGTCGAGGACGATTCCAGCCGATGCCAGGATTTCCGGGGTGTCGCCTCCGGCGTGATATCGCTTGCGAGCTACGACCCGGCCGACCCCGGTACTGGCGATCAGCATGGCGCATACCCGACACGGTTCCATCGAGCAGTAGATCGTCGTGCCTTCGAGAGGGAGTCCGTACCGCGCCGCCTGCACGATTGCGTTCTGTTCCGCATGAACAGTTCGCACACAGTGCTGACGGGCCGTGCCATCATCATCGATGATCTGCTTGAAGTCGTGGCCGGCGTCGTCACAGTGCGGCATCCCGGATGGCGAGCCAACGTAGCCCGTGCAGATGATCCGCTTGTCGCGAACGACCACGCATCCGCTCTTGCCGCGGTCGCAGGTGGCCCGCGCCGCAACTTGATCGACGAGTTCGAGGAAGTATTCGTCCCAGCTTGGTCTCATTGCGCCACGATAACCGGACGTCGTTCGGCGCAGTGAGGCCTAGTTGCCGACGGCCTTCGCCGAGTCGGCATACACCGCAGCAGCGTATGCGTTGATGTAGCGGCGTCTGGCGAACTCGTTATCCGCCTTGCGTACCGCCATGGAGCCGATAACGAGATCGGGGGACTTCTCTACGGAACGGGGAAGGTACTCGCAGGCGTAGCGCCACGCACCGGGGGAGCGCGCTTCGTCCCAATCGAGATAGAGGGCAAAGCTCATGCCTACCGCTTCGCAACTGAGGAATTCGGAGTACACCCGCGTAGGCAGGGCACTGTACAGATCGACGCTGTAGGAGGCCCCATTGTCCTTGGCAAAATCGAGGAAGAACTCCTGCAGCATCTCCCTGGTGCCGGGTTCGACCATGGCGATGGCCTCCCAGTGCTGGGCCACTGCCGGGTCGGGCGAGATCGAGATGTACGTCCTTTCCCCGAGGTCCAGGAGTTGCAGAGAGTTGTCAAAACGCGGGGCATCGTCCTCGTGCCATTCGAAATCAATCAGCGTCTTCATGCCGAGCTCTGCGCTGATCCGCTCGTAGGCCTCGTCCTCGTCGTGGAGGTCGTAGACATCGGAGGCGATGATGCCCATGTCGAGGGGAACGACGGGCATCACAAGGCGACCGTGCTCCGATTGAAGTCGGACCTCGGTCATTTCTCCCACGAGTTCCTGGTCGAGTGCAACTGGATCGAGCGTCAAGTTCTAGTCCTCCACATGAACGTTGAATCGGTCCGATAGAGCACCTACCTGAGCCGTTCTTGACCGTGGCCCAATGTCGGCTAGCTCAAGGCGCGTTATGGCCCGGGCGCACGGCCCGGGCCATGATTGAGGGGCACCCGCCGGCTAGGAGAGTAGGTCGTCGATCTCGCCGGATAGCCCATGATCATGAAGATGTTCGAGGTGTTCCCGAATCGCTTCGTCCGTGAACCCGTCTTCTCGCATCCTGGCCGCTCCATAGCGTGCCAGCTTCTCGGCACACTCGGGGTTTTCCTGCAGGAACTCGGACATCATGCGAGCCCTTCCCCTCCCCGCCGGCGGACCGCCGAAGCGTCGTCGCCGGGCCATCCGTCGCATCATGCGGTGATGGCCCCGGTGATGGAGTGTGTGCCCTGATTCCTTGTGTCCCATGTGGGGACTCCTTTCATTTCGATACAGTTTGTAGCGCTACAACTTGTAGCATAGACGATGGGTCCGAGTTATGCAACAGAATGTTGTACAGTGCAAACATGGCTCGTCACGGCAAAGGACACGGATCGCATCACTCGCGACGGGGCGACCCGCGCGTCGCCAGAACCCGTGAGGTCGTCCTCGAGGCGGCTCGAACCCTTCTCGTCGAGGAAGGCCCGGACGCGGTCACCGCCCTTCGTGTGTCGGAAGCAACGGGGGTGGCCCGGACCACGATCTACCGACATTGGCCCGATAGAGATGACCTTCTGCGTGACGCCCTGGCGGTTGAGGAACCCGACCACCACGTTCCGCCGACCGGAGACACCCGCCGCGATCTGGAAGCGATGCTCACCCACATGGCCGATAGGCTCGGAAGGCGGCGCGGTGCCAGGGTGATGGCCGTTGCCATCGAGCGCAGCGGATACCGAGGCGAGAGCGGAGGCCCACACCGCGAGATGGTCCGACGACGTATGGAACCGCTGCGCAAAATCATCGAAGCAGGTGTCGCCCGCGGCGATCTTCCCGAGACTCTCGATGTCGACGATGCTGTCGCTCAGCTTGCCGGACCGGCGTTCTTCCAGGCTGTATTCATGCGCCGCAAGGTCGCGCCTGAGTTCATATCAGCGGTTGTCGATGGCTTCATGCGTGTCCACACCTAGCCGGCGCGGTTCCGAACGTCGATGAGGCCCGGGCTATGGCCCGGGCCTCATCGATTCGACTGGACTCGATTCAGTTGACGAACCGTATGGTCATCGGATAGCGGTAGTAGTCGCCGTTCGAGGTGGCGATGGCTGCTCTGATCGTCAACACGAACCAGCTGATGGCCACAACGGGGAGGAGGATCAACCCCACCAGCAGGATGATGGCAACTGCAGACAGCAGTCCATAGATCATGAACGAGATGTTGAAGTTGAGGGCTTCCTTGGCGTGGTACTCGACCCACGGGTCGTCCTTCTTCAGCAGCCAAACGAGCAACGGCCCGATCACCGGGGGGAGCCCAATGAAGACGGTGAACGCCGACAGGTGGCTCACCGTTGCCAAGTTGCGGGAATCGGGGGACACTGTCTGTTCGGGGGTCTGGGCTGTCATTCTTCTTCCTTTGTTCGCACATCCCCAGTGTCGGGGAATCCGGCTCCCGCCTCTATCGGGTGTCACCCTGGTTTGACCCCGAGATCACCCTGAGACCGCGGGCCGGGGTGGGTTTATGATCGGAGAAGGCATTTGGCCGGTCGTACGACAAAACTGCGAGATGGAAGCGGAGTTGCGATGAAGTCGTCTGTGATCGTTGCCCCCCACTTCCGGACCATGGACGAGATCTTCAGTCCGGCAGCGCTCGCCCGGCTCGCCAGCTTTGCGGATGTGGTGTGGGCGGCTGATGAACCAATGCCCCAGGATCGCTTTGAGAATGCATTGCGCACCGCCGCCGCCGTCGTATTCGGCACATGGCACTACGGCGATGCCATGCGACGCCGCGGACCTGCACTGCGTGCCGTCCTCGAAGTTGCCGGAGCCCACAGTCACCACGATCTCGGTTACGAGGATTGTCTCGATGCGGGTATTGAGGTGGGAAGCGTTGCTCCTGCCTTCGGAGCGGCGGTTGCGGAGCTTGGGCTGGGCCTCGCCTTGGCGGCGACTCGGGGGATTGTCAGGAACGATCGCGACTTCAGAGACCGCCGGGAGCTGTGGTTGCACGCCGGCAATGTCGGCTACAGCACTCTTTTCCGCAAGACGGTCGGCTTTGTGGGTTGCGGGGGGTTGTCCCGGCACCTGCAGCGTCTTCTCGAGCCGTTCCAAACACGTTTCCTCGGGTTCGATCCGTTCATTCCCGGTACCGAGATGTCGGCCAGGGGAGTCGAACCCGTGGACCTCCAGACCATGTTCCGCAGCAGCGAGCTGCTCTTCATTCTGGCCGCACCGAGCGAATCCGGGCGAGGTCTCGTCGACCGTCACCTGATGGAGTTGCTGCAGCCTCATCAGACAATGATTCTCCTCAGCCGAGCCGGCCTCGTGGACTTTGACTCACTCACCGCGCTGGTGTTGGAGGAACGTTTCCGCCTGGGGGTGGATGTCTATCCCGAAGAGCCTCTGCCCGCCGATCATCCCCTGCGCGATGCGGCGACAGCCGTACTCAGCAGCCATCGCGCCGGTGCCGTCCCTAGCGCGCTCTTGGAAATTGGTGACATGGTGGTGGCGGATCTCGAGGCCATCATCGCCGGAACGGGGGAGCGGCGTATGCAATACCTGACCAAGGAGTCCTTCAAAGGCTTGTTCCAACCCCCGGCCCGCTAGCCATCCCAGGCAGCAAACGGGATTTCGCGCTCCTGGTCAAACTGTTGACACCCGGATCTCATTGGATACACTGAAAACGTTTCCTGAAAACGTTTCCCATCTGTGGCTGAAGGGGACTTATGGCCACAATCATCGATGTTGCGGAACGGGCCGGGGTCGCGGTCACCACTGTGTCGCGCGTTATCAATGACAAAGGTCAGGTGAAGGAGGAGACGCGCAACCGCGTTCTCGCCGCCATCGACGAACTCTCCTACCGCCCCAGCCCGGCGGCGCGCAGCCTGCCCCGCAAGCGGGTACACGCAGTTTCAGTGCTCGTGCCCTTCGTCACCCATCCATCGGCATTGGCCAGAGTCCAAGGGATCGTGCATGGGCTGCGTAACACCGATCTACCGGTCACCATCCTCGATGTCGAAAGACCCGATCACCAGAGTGAGCACCTCGACACTCTTGCATCGAGCTATCGGGCCGAAGGAGCGGTGATCATCTCATTGGTTCCGACGGAGCGACAGTTGGCGCGGTTCGCCGAGGTTGGTCTGTGCCCGGTGTTCATCGATGCGGATGTTCCGGAGTTCTCGCGGATCTTCATCGACGACCGGCGCGGGGGAGTGCTGGCCACCGAGCACTTGATCAGCCTGGGTCACCGCCGTATCGCTTTCATCGGGGATATCGAGGACGACAGCTTCGGCTTCGAGTCGAGCGCCAGACGACACCAGGGGTATCGCGATGCCATGGTCGCCGCCGGGTACAAGCCGGAGCCCACATATGAGCGAACCGGCCCGCATGGCAGCGACACCAGTCGGCTGATTGCTCAAGAGTTGCTGGCGCTGCGAGAACGTCCGACCGCAATATTCGCCTCCTCTGACACACAGGCGATAGGAGTGATCGAGGCTGCCAAGGAGGCCGACCTGAATGTCCCCGGCGACTTGTCGGTCATTGGCTTCGACGACATCGAGATTGCGGCCTACCTCGGCCTTACCACGGTTCGGCACCCCCTCTACGAATCTGGTCTGATCGCCGCGGATTTGGTGATGGAACACATTCGAGATCCCGCGTGCGCACCCCGGAGA
>CAMYKI010000015.1 GCA_947258985.1 uncultured Acidimicrobiaceae bacterium | reverse complement strand
CGCCGTCCCCGGGATTGCCATGGCCGTCACCAAGCCGGCGGCTATCACCAGTGCGAATACTCTCCTCATGCTTTCTCCTTTCTTGGGGGTCCTGGATCGGACCGCCCTCGTGTTCCGTCTCCGATTTCTTGTCTCTGTCTTGGGTTTGATCACCACCGCTTCGTCGAGTCTGGAGCGATGAGTCCGAGAATCCTGGCGGCACGGGCAGGGGTGGTTCCCTACGAACCCATCAGCTGGCCGTACGCGTCGGGCGAGGCGTAGGAGGTGGTTTCCTTGACGATCTTGCCGTCTCGGTATTCGTGGACCAGGACTATTGGCAGATCGAAAGGTTTCCCAAAGGCGTTGGTGCCGATCCAGTCCCACGTGCTGGCTGCGAACGTCGCATCCAGCGATACGAACCGGTCGAGCACACCGCTCGCATCCGGGTCCGCAAACCTGATCACGTTTACGTACATGTTCCTGACCGCGGCCTTACCTACCAAGTGGTCGCCAAAGGTCTCATCCACGAACACGACATCTTCTGCCATTGTCTCCATGAAGGCGTCGAGATCCTTCTGCAGGAATGCCTCGATGTACGCTGTCTCGTTGATCTCCACTGCCGCGGCAGCCTCTGACGTCATCTCGGTGGCCTCACTTGCGGCGGAACACCCGGCCACTATCAACCCCAGTCCGATAACAACTGCAGTCAGTCCCTTGATTGGTGACTTCATCGCAACCTCCTTTCCCCGGCAGCGTGCACCGGGGACCTGAAGCGGATCTAAAGAGCCACCGAGTCAAACCCCAGGATCTGGCGGTACACTTTCAGTGCGATGCGTTTCTTGGTGCTCGGTCCGCTGCAGGTCGAGGAGAACGGCGAGGCGATAAGCCTCGGTGGCCAAAGAAAACGTGCGGTGTTGGCGCTGCTTCTGGTCAACGCCGGGCGGCCGGTTCCGATCGGACGGATCGTCTCTGAGATCTGGCCCGAGCAGCCGGTGGCCGGTGTCCGTGACTCGCTCTACACATATGTCTCACAGCTTCGAAAAACCCTGGGGAACGACCGCATCACCCGGGTGGACGGTGGGTACCGACTAGATCTCACCGACACCGACGAGATCGACGCCGTGGGTTTCGAGAGTGTGGCCAAGCAGGCCGGCCGCCTTCTCGGATCGGACCCCGGGACGGCATCCCACCTTCTCGACTCAGCTCTCAGCCTCTGGCGCGGCAGACCCTATGAAGGATTCGAGGATTTCGGCTCGCTGGTACCGGAAGCCGCTCGCTTCGAAGAGTTGCGCCTCGATGCCGTGGAGGATCGGATCGAGGCGGAGCTTCTTGCAGGGGGAACGCCAAGTGCAGGTGATGTTGAGAAGCTGTGCGAGGAGTATCCGTATCGGGAGCGGCTGTGGGGTCTGCTGGCCCGCACGTTGTACCGAGCCGACCGACAGGCCGATGCAGTCCGAACCTTCACGAGGGTGCGCACGATTCTCGGCGGCGAGTTGGGTCTTGGCATCTCTCCCGAGCTTGGCAGGCTGGAAGAGCGGATTCTGTTGCAGGACCCGTCCCTCGATCCAGATGCGGCCCCGCCGCCGACGAACCTGCCCTTCCCGGTCAGTAGCTTCGTTGGGCGGGTCGATGAGATGGCATTGCTCGACAAGGCAATCCACGAACATCGCCTCGTGACCGTTGTAGGTCCCGGCGGTGCGGGCAAGACCCGGTTGGCGATCGAGGCAGCCGGCAACGTCCGCGGGAGTTTCCGCGATGGAGTCTGGATGGTGGATCTGGCCCAGGTACCGGATCCGGAATCGGTGCCTCAAGCCGTGGCCGCGGCTCTACATGTTGCGGAGCAGCCGGGTCTCGATCTTGCCGATTCGATTGGGGCGTACCTGCGACGCCGGATCACGTTGCTGGTGCTCGACAACTGCGAGCACGTTGCAGATGTGGTTGCGGCGTTGGCAACCTTGTTGCTCGTGACCGCGCCGAATCTCAAGATTCTTGCGACCAGTCGTCGGGTGCTCGGGAGCGATGGCGAGATCCGCTTTCCGGTCGAAGGTCTTGCCACCTCCGCGCAGGACCAACCCTTCTTCGATGCTGAGCGATTGTTCGAAGCCCGCGCCGCCGCCGTCCGCGTCGGCTTCGGCCTCGAAGGACCGAACCGGTCGGCGGTCGATTCGATCTGTCGGCATCTCGATGGGATGCCCCTGGCGATCGAGTTGGCCGCAGCTCGAGTCGATGTGCTCTCACCAGCGGAGATAGACGGGCAGCTATCGAGTCGATTCGCAATGCTCTCCGATCAGCCGGGGCATCGCTCGGTGCACCGCTCCTTGCGCGCCTCAATGGATTGGAGCTACGACATGCTTCCGCCGGCCGGGCGGCGGGCATTCGACGCATTTGGGGTATTCGAGGGGCCATTCTTTGCGGAAGCGGCGGCTTCTGTCCTAGATGGCTTGTCTGATGTCGAGATCATCCGCCAAATCCGTGCGCTCGTCGGGGCTTCCCTGGTTCAAGTCGTCGCCTCGCTCCACGGAGCTTCTCGCTATCGGCTGCTGGAGACGCCCCGGCTCTATGCCCGGGATCATCTCGTGGACTCGGGTCGGTGGGATGCCGCCGCTGAATGGCACGACGACCACTACCGCGAGGTGTGTGCCACGCTCCGCCCCGCATTTTTCGGAAGAGAGAGGGTGGCCGCCCAGCAACAGATTGAGACCGAGTTGGCCGACTACACCGCGGCATTTGATCGGATGCTGGCCAACGGCGGCATCAACGAGTGTCTCGAAATGGCCTGGGCTCTCGGCCACGTGTGGCTGTTCAGCAGCCGGCTTGCCGAAGGAGAACGTCACCTAGCAGCGCTACTTGATGCATCGCTAGGTGACCAGAGTCGTTTGCGCGCCGATGTTCTTGCCGTGGCCTCCTTCCTCGGTTGGTATCGCCAGCAGTTCCCTCAGGCCGGCGCCTGGGCCGAGGAAGCGATCGGCATCTATCGGTCGATCGGTGACGAACGGGGATTGGCCTACGCACTTGCCAGAAAGGGACACGGTGCCTTTCTCAGTGGTGATGGCCAGACCGGCATGGCCATGCTTCAGGAGAGCCTCGACGTGTGTCAACGGATCGGCTACGAAGACGGCACCGCATGGCCGATGACGTTGCTGGCCCAGGCTCGACTCTGGTCCGGAGACGAAAGCTCCGAGATGCGCGCCATGGCCGAGGAGGGTCGAAAGCGCTTTATCGCCATGGGCGAGATCTACGGACAGGCCCACGCCGACATGATCCTCGGAATGCCCCATACCGACGACCTCGAATACCGACTCCGCTACGCCGACGAGATGGTGCGCCTCAGTGAGCGGCCGGGCGCCGACCGGCTCATGCAAACCAATGCCTTCCACGGTCTCGCCTATGCGGTTTGGGATGCCGGTGACTTCGATCGCGCCGAAGCCTTGAACCGGGCTGCGGGTCGAGCGTCGCTCGAGACCGGAGACCTGATCAACAGTGGGCTTGCCCTGCTCCAGGCCGCGACGTTCGCCGGGAAGAGCGGGAACGCCGTTCGAGCGGCGACCCTTTTTGGTGCCGGGGATACGCATCTCGTGATGCAGAAGGCGCCGTTCATGAGCAGGGACTACGACGCGGCAGCTGCCGTAGCGAGGGCGACCCTCGGGGAGGAACCCTACGAGCGGTATTACGACGAGGGTGCTCGGATGAGCATCGCGGAAGCCACCGAGTTGCTCTTGGGCTGATCGTGCGGCTGGTTCGTCTACAGCCCGAGAACCAGCTTGGCGGTCAGCAGGAAGCCGCCGAACCCCACGACGTCGGTGACGGTCGTCAGGAAGATATTTGAGGCAAGCGCCGGATCCTGACCGAGCCGGCGCAGGATGATGGGGATGGAGGCGCCCACCACGCCGGCAACTACGAGGTTGACGAAGACGGCAACCCCTATGACGAAGCCGATTCCGGCATCTGCGGCCACCAGACCTCCGAGCAATCCCGACATCGTTGCGATCACCACACCGTTGATGAGGCCGATGGTGGCTTCGCGTCTAATCGCCCTCGCAGCCCGGCCCGGCGGCACGCTGCCCACCGCCATGGCCCGAATGATCACCGCCAGGCTCTGTGCTCCGGAGTTGCCACCGAGCAAGGCGATCATCGGCATGAACGAAGCAAGCACTGCCTTTTCTGCGATGAGGCCCTCGAAGCCACCGATGACATACGCAAGCAGCAGCCCGATCACCAGGTTCAGGGCGATCCAGGGGAGTCGACGCCGCACCGACACCGGCACCGCCGTGTACACGGTCTCCTCAGCACCGGCACCGACCATCTGGGCGATGTCCTCGGTCGCTTCCGTTTGAGCTGCTTCCATTGCCTCGTCGACCTTGACGATCCCGACGAGATGGTCCTGGGTGTCGGTGACCGGGAGAGAGATGAGGTGGTAGCGCTGGATCAATTCGGCGACGACCTCTCGGTCGGTGTCGACAGTGACGGCCACCGGATCCTGCAGCATGATCTCGTCCAGGCCGGTGTGTGGTCTGGCGAAAACCAATTCTCGGAAGGGGGCGACCCCGGCAAGCTTGCCTTGCGTATCGACCACGTACACATAGGTGAGGTTGGAGCCGATCTCCCGGTGGAGGCGCCGCAGTGCCTCGATCGCCTCGCCGCTGGTTATCCCGGCCGGCAGCGATGCGTAGTCAGTCGTCATTAGACCACCCGCACTGTCGACCGGGTAGACGATCAGCCTGTTGATGGCCAGCCGAACTTCGGGATCGAGATCGGCCATGACCTCATCGCGCAGGTCTTCCTCGAGCTCTGCAAGCAAGTCGACCGCCTGATGGGTCTCCATCTCGGCAATCAGGTCAGCGGCACGCTCCGTGGTGAGTTCCTCGATGACATCGGCTGCAGCCGGCGCCCGCATTTCGTCGAGCACGTCGGCACCGTCGTCGAGATCGAGATCACGGAGCAGGTCGGCGGCGTCCTCTTCATGGAGGGCTTCGAGGATGTCTGCGGCGGACCCCGGGTCCGATTCAGCGATCTCTTCCCACGCATCGTGGTGTGTGTCGAGGAACTCCTCGGCTTCATCCGGTTTGTTGCGAGCCAGTTCCCGCAGCCTGTGGCTGACGCGGCTGAGCGGGGATCGGAAAGGAAGACGCATAGCGGTCGTAGCCTAGATAGACGGCACCGCCACCCAAAAGAGGTAGCCCACTCACCGGTATGAGCGGCACTGAGGATCTCAGGAAAAGCAACAGGCCCCCCAGGGGGGACGAGGGGGCCTGTTGGAAACCCGGGTGGTGGTGAATCACCCGGCTTCGACAAATATACCGGCTTACTACTCGACAGCTAGTCGGTTTGATTGCCTAGACCGGGGTTGGCTACCCCGTATCTGCGATGACTTTTGGCAAGCGACATGACCGGCAGCGGTGTCGCCGTAGACTTGCGTAGTCGACGATTCGGCGAGAGGAGGTGGCATGGAACGGCTCACATCGTTTTCGCACGGCGCAGGCTGAGCATGCAAGCTCGGCCCCGACGAGCTGGCGCAGGTTCTGCGCCGCGTAAACAACTCACCGATAGTCTCCGCAGAAGATCTGCTCATCGGAATCGGATCCTCCGACGATGCCGGTGTCTACCGGATCAATGATGAGGTCGCTCTGGTGCAAACGGTCGACTTCTTCACCCCGATCGTCGATGACGCGTTCGATTGGGGTCGGATCGCCGCGGCCAACGCGCTGTCCGACGTCTATGCGATGGGCGGTACCCCATTGACGGCGCTGCAGCTCGTAGGCTGGCCCCGCGACCGGCTCCCGTTCGAGCTGCTTGGTGATGTTCTCGAGGGTGGTGCGGCCATCCTCGAGGAGGCGGGCTGCACTCTGGTGGGTGGGCACAGCATCGACGACACCGAACCGAAATACGGTCTTGCGGTCACCGGTGTCGTCCACCCGAACGAGATCGTGTCCAACGCGACGGCCCGGCCCGGCGATGCCCTCGTCCTCACCAAGCCCATAGGGACGGGCTTGATCGCCACGGCCATCAAGCGAGGTGTCGCCGAAGAGATCGAGACCGCGACTGCGATCGAGTTGATGGCCCGGTTGAACGCCGGTGCGGCGCGGGCCATGCGCAGGGTGGGCGTGGAAGCGGCAACGGATATCACCGGGTTCGGTCTGCTCGGGCACCTTGGCGAGATGATTAAGGCAAGCGAAGTCAGCGCGGAGATCGAAATGGGTGCTGTCCCGCTGCTCCCCGGAGCGCGGCGGCTAGCCCGGGCGAACGTTGTTCCTGGTGGAACGCAGCGCAATCTGACGTCGGCGGAACGGTTCACCAGATTCGGCGACGCACTTCCCGAAGATCGGACGTTGCTCGCCGATGCACAAACGAGCGGAGGATTGCTCATGGCGGTTGCGGCGCCGTTGGCACAGGCGTTGCTCCAGGCGCTCGAGGATGAAAAAGAGAGCGGTGTCGTCGTCGGCCGCATTGTCGAACGCGACTTTTCCGACGGTCCAACCGGCTCAATCGCCGTCGTCTAACGCGTCTGGCGTACGTGAGCGCCTTATAAGGCGCTCACGTACGCCAGACCGCAAGGGGGCGCGGTTACTATCGCCGTTGTGACCAAGCCAACCCTTCTCCACATGATCTGCGACTACGCCCCGGATGGGCTGGAGTTCGCCGAGATCGCGACCCGATTCCATGGGAGCCTTGCCGATCCGGGCTCGGTGCTCATCCACCAAACGGCAACGCCGCCGCTCGACACCATCGCCGTCGGTTTTGTCACCGCGCAACTGGGACTCGGTTCCGTTGTCGATCGGATGGTGATCTTCGGCAATGCCGCACCCCGCCGCGACCAGGATGAGATCTCGAGCGAAAACCGGGGTCGGGGCCTGCGGTACGCCAGACTCGACAACGGAGTCGAAGTTGTGAGCGTCTGCTCCGAGTACGCCTTCAGCTTCATCAAGGACCGTATCGTCGAGTATCGCGAAGTAGCCAGCCCCGCCGCCGGCTCCCAGTTCCGTTCCCGCGACTACTTTCCCAGATACGTGTCGGCGGTTGTCGACGGTGACTACTCGGTGCTCACCGACAACCTCGACCCGCGCACCATCGACGAAGTTCCATCTCGCCTCGTTGCTTGGACCGACGGATTTGGAAACATCAAGACCACATTGCGCAGGTCACACCTCGACGCCGATGGGCTCGATGTCGGGGATCGGGTGCTCGTGACCCTCAACGGCGTGACCCTCGCCGGAGTCATCTCGGATGGCGGATTTACCGTGCCTCGTGGCGTGCTTGCCGTCAATGCCGGGTCGTCCGGGTATGACGACCCTTTCGTCGAGCTCTTCCTCAGGGTTCATCACATGAGTGAGAAGACGGCCGCCGTTCGGTTTGATCGGCCGGAGGGTGGGACCCCTTTCGAGATCGAGCCGCTCCGTTCGCTGTAGTCGCCGATCCTGTCACCGTCACCTCGTATGCTGCGCGCCGTGGATCCAGTAACCGAATTCGGCCGCTCGGTCGTCCTCAATCCCGGAATTGAACCACCGGAAGCGTGGGCCGACGCCACCCGGCATGTCATTGACGCGGGGGCTCTCAGCGATGCGGAGCGCCTTGCTGGTCTTGTTGATGATCTGCACCGTGCCTGGGTCTTCCGGCAGCCGGTGGTCATCGAGCTGGGTGTCGATCCCGCCGTGCTGCGTGAACCGGAAACGACGCCAATGGATCCCTGGCGGCTCCGGCGTGGGTTTTCCTTCAACCGGGAACGATTGCACCATCTTGTCTGGGCCAACAGCTACGACTTCCGCACCGGCGAACTGATCTGGTGGTGGGGGCGGAAGGCTGAAGCGCTCGGGGCACTCCCGGATGAAGTGGGCGATGTGAGGCTCGCCGATGGTACGGTCGCCTGGGTGGACGGCGGCCCCAGGAGGCCGGTGACTTCCGCAGACATCGGCTTGGTCCATGCCGAGTCGGTAACGCTCGGGTCGCTTGCCGCGGCGCCTGCTCCACGCAATGGGGCTCTCGAGCACCTGGCGCCGGATCAGCGGACTGCGGCCGCCCACAACGCCGGGCCGGCCCGGATCATCGCCCCCGCAGGATCGGGGAAGACGCGAACCCTGATCGCTCGCATCCGCCATCTGATCGAGGACCGCGGAGTTGAGCCGGTCCTTATCTGTGCTCTTGCCTACAACAACCGGGCTGCGGCCGAGATGCGGGAGCGGCTGGGTAATGCCCCGGGGCTCGAAGTGCGCACGATCCATTCCCTCGGGTGGGAGATCCTGCGCGATGCTCGCGGCGGCCTTTCTCTGCTCGATGAGCGCGACCAACGGCGCCGACTCGACGGCCTTGTCCAGGCGCCCCGCCGACCGAACACCGACGTCATCGGTCCTTACTTAGAGGCGCTCGGTGAAGTCCGGATCGGGCTGCGGTCCCCGGACGAAGTCGAGGCGTTTCGAGATGACGTTCCGGATTTCGCAGGCGTCTACGAGAGCTACCGGCGGCTGCTGGAAAGCCGGGGCGAGGCCGATTTCGACGAGCAGATCTACGGGGCCATCGAGGCGCTCCTGCGAGATCCCGAGCTGAGGCGATCCTGGCAGGACCGTTGCCGGCATATGGTCGTTGACGAATTCCAGGATCTCACTCCGGCGTACGTGCTTCTGATCCGCTTGCTCGCCGCACCGGAATTGAACGTCTTCGGCGTCGGCGACGACGACCAGGTGATCTACGGATACCTTGGAGCCGACCCCGGCTTCCTCATCGACTACGACGACCTATTCCCGGGGGCGGCGTCGCATCCTCTCGAAGTCAACTATCGATGTCCGGTTCCTGTTGTCGAAGCCGCCGCCACGCTGTTGTCGTTCAACGACCGCCGGGTGGAAAAGGTCATCCGGACGGGTCCCGACAACGACGCCGACGGGCTCGAGATCGAAGATCCGCCCGGGCCGGAACTGGCGCTGCGATGTGCGGTCCGGGTAGGTGAGTGGCTGCAGGACACCCCTGCCGCCCAGATCGCAGTGCTTAGTCGCGTCAACTCTGCGCTCCTGCCGGTCCATGCCGCGTTTGTCGAAGCCGGGATCCCATTCCGCTCACCGCTGGGACGTGAGGTGCTCGATAGAACCGTGCTTGCGGCAGCGCTGGCCTGGATGAGAATCGGGCTCGACCCCGAGTCGATATCGACGAACGACCTGATGAAGGTCATTCGTCGTCCGGCCCGCGGTCTCACCCGGCTCACCAGTCAGCTGATCGGTCGACGGAATCGGACTTCTCTCGACGATCTTTACCGCCTGGCAAGCCGGCTCGACGGAAAGCAGGCCACCAAGTGGGATGCTTTCTGCGCAGACGTCGCTGCAACCGGCCGGGTGGCCGCCGCCGGCGACACGATCGCCATACTCGACATGATCAACACCGAGATCGGGCTCACTGGGGCTGCCGCCGCTCTCGACTCGGGTCGAAGAAGGGCAGACCGCTCCGCGCAGTCCGACGATCTTGTGGCGTTGCGGCGCGCTGCCGTTCTCCATCGAGATCTCACCGATTTCGAGTCGTGGTTGCGCACTGCGCTCGAGCAACCGACGGACACCCACGGTGTCGAATTGAGCACAGTGCATCGGGTGAAGGGTATGGAATGGGACCGAGTCGTGGTGTTTGGTGCCGACCGCGGTCTCTTCCCCCACGATCTTGCCGAAGACGTTGAGGAAGAGCGGCGGGTCTTCCATGTTGCCATCACCCGCGGCCGCAAAGAGGTCGTTGTGCTCGCCGACAGGTCCCGGCCGTCATCCTTCGTCAAGGAGATGACCGGAAAAGCATCCCGGGTCGAGACAAAGCAGAAGCGGACCGCAGGCGGAACCCGGATCAGTGGCATCGCCGTCAGCGTGGGGGACCGGGTCCGCATTGCGGGTGGCTATTCAGGCATCGTCGAGGAATTCGAAGACGACGGCGCGATGGTTGCACTCGACAGCGGTTCGAGCTCAATGCTCGTGGAGTGGGGAGAGACGGTCGCCACCCCTGCTGGCAGCGGCCCGCTGGCACTCCCGACGGAAGTGGGCGAGGCCGACGAGGGGCTGGTTGAACGGCTCAAGACCTGGCGCCGGCAGGTGGCAAGCGAAAATGCGGTGCCGGCGTATGTCGTGATGACCGACAAGACGCTTCTTGCGATTGCGGCGGCGAGGCCGTCCAACGAGCGGCAACTGATCCTGGTCCCGGGTATCGGACCCGCCAAGCTCGACGCATACGGTGATGACATCCTGGCCATCTGTGCCGAGACCTAGGAACTCCGGCGTTCCCACCAGCCGGTGAACTCGGGAATCAGCGGGCTGTTGTGCCCGCGAGCCCAATCGCCCAGACCGAAGAACCAATCGAGCAATTCGATTGATTCTTCGACCGAGGCAAACCGGTAGTCGGTGCGTAACACCGAACGTTCGAAACCGACCCGCTCCAGTTCCTCGTGGTAGGCAGCAAGAGCGGCATTAGGCGCACCCGGTTCGGCGACCGCCGTCCCCAGCGTGTCGATGACGACCTCGGTCCCGCCGGGTCGAACCACGCGGTCCATCTCTGCGATCGCGGCGGCTAGTTCGTCGCGCCAACCGTCCGTGTGCCACTCTGTGAAGTGTCCGTAGACCCAGCCTGCAACGGCGCCGTCGGCCCACTGATCGGGAATGGGGAGCTCCCTGGCGTCGCCGACGCTGAGTCTCCAGGTTCCGACGCTCGATTCGAGTCTTCTGGCGGCAACCTCCAGCATCGGAGCGGCCTGATCAACGGCATGAACCTCGACGCCATATCGGCACAGCGGCACAGTCAGCCTCCCTGTTCCTGCGCCGATGTCCACGATCGTGTTCGCCCGCTCCGCGGTAGCCTCGATGCGGGCCGCAAGTTCGCCGTAGGCGTCCTCGGCTGCAACCAGACGCTGGTATTGGTCCGGCTCGTTTGCGTAGATTCGAGCGAAGTGCTCTTTCCAGTCGGTTATCCGCATGGTGCCTTCGATGTCGCCCTGGTCGGATCATACGTGGTGGTCTCGTTGCACCTCGATCGACGGCTACCTTGGTGGGCATGGATGACAGCGCAAAGACCCGTCTCGCAAGGATCTCGCAAAGCCTCGGCATCGGCTCTCTCGAGCGACACATACTCCTGTGCGCCCAGCAGTCGACGCCGCGCTGCTCCAGATATGAACAGAGCTCCGCGGTGTGGACACATCTGAAACGCCGTCTCAAGCAACTCGACCTGGCTTCGGCACCGCCCGCCTGGCAAGGCTCTGACCTCGACTCGTCGCCAGAGACCGAGCCCAAGCCTGGAGGATCGGTCCTTCGTACGAAGGTCGACTGTCTTCGCATCTGCGAAAACGGGCCCATCGCCGTTGTATACCCCGATGGCATCTGGTACCACTCGGTTGACGAGGAAGTGATGGAGCGCATCATTACCGAACATTTGGTCGGGGGAGAACCCGTGGCCGAGTCTGTGTTTGCGATAGACGCCCTTGGCGTGAACCGGACGGAGGTGTAGCCGTGGGTGTGCTGAGGTGGGCGGGATACGGCGTTGCCGGATGGCTGGCCTGGCGCATCTTCGGACCCGAGATTGTTCCCAATTTCCCGGAACGGCAGACGAGCGGACTCCCGATACCGGGACGAACGGTGATGGTCGGCGAGAACGAACTCTTCGTGCGCGAAGCCGGTGATCCCGCCGCTCCGACACTCGTCCTCATCCACGGATGGAACCTCGAGGGAGCGATGACCTTCCATCGCATCATCCCTGATCTCGCCGAGCACTATCGCGTGATAGTCCCGGACCTGCGCAACCACGGCCGGAGCGAATGGGTGCGAGGCCGGCTCGAGGTTGCCGACCTCGCGGACGATGTCGCCTGTCTACTCGATGCCGTCGACGCTCCTAGGGCCACCGTGCTCGGGTATTCGATGGGTGGCATGGTCACTCAAGAACTCGCTCGTCGCCATCCCCGTCACGTCGACGGCATGATTCTTGCTGCAACTGCCGCCCGTCCTATTGCCAGAATGCGGCCGCTGGCCCGTGGTCTGTTCTGGCTGGGGCGCAGCGGCCTCAGGATCAGTAACCGTGAAGCAGCTCGGGTGACGGGTGAGCTGCTGCACCGCGGCGAGGCGGTCCTGCCACAGCACCGGCTGTGGATGCATCAGGCGCTGCTGCGGAGAGACCCCGACCTTTATTACGAGATCGGCGCCGCCGTATGGCGATTCGACTCACGCTCGTGGGTGGGGCGACTGCCGCTGCGGAAGATGGTGATCATTCCGACCGAGGATCAGGTGGTTCCCCCGTCCGCCCAATACGAGCTCGCCGGACTGCTGCCAGACGCGGATCTCGTCGAGGTCGTCGGCGGTCATCACGAGACGGTGTTGAACCGGCCTGAGGAATTCGTTTCTGCCATCAGGCGATTTGCCGGCTGAGAAGCTCCCGCACAACCGCGGCCACGGCCTCGGGAGCCTCGAGAACGACGTTATGACCCGTCCCCGGTACCACGACCGGGCGCTCCCCACGAGATTGCGCCATTGTTCGAGCCAGATCCGCATACTTGTCGTCTTCTTCTCCCGCCATGAAGACCGTCGGCATCGGAAGGGATGGGATTCTGCCGGAGGTGTCGGCGACGCATCCCTGTCCCATGCCCCGCAACGCCGCCGCCAGGCCGGTCGCCGTGTTGTCCAACCGGAGCCGGCGATCAGCCTCTCGCGCCCTGGCGTCGACTGCACTAGTGGCGGTTACCGGATTGGCCAACCACTCGCCGATGAACCGCTCCACGCCGATGCGCTCTATGCGATCGGCAAGACCTTCGTCTGCCGCCCGGCGCATCCGGCGCTCTCGTTGCGGCAGGCCGGAAGAGGCTGAGATCACGAGGAGAGAGCCGACGAGCTTCGGATACGTCAGTGCCGTCTGGAGGGCGATTCGGGCTCCTTGAGAATATCCGAGCAACAGCGGAGGAGACGGCGACGCCGCCAGCACCTCCGCAACTGCGTCTACTGCGGATCCAATGGAAACTGGCTCGATGAGGGTGCGGCCGTGGCCCGGTAGATCAGGCGCTGCGACGGATGCTTCCAACCGACGGGCAGTCTCCGCAAACATCTCTCCCTGCAGCGTGAAGCCATGAAGTGCGACCACCTCGGCCGGGGGAGTGCCGAAGTGGCGAACCCACATCGATCCGTGGGCGGATCGAACCTCGCTCATCGGTTCGGCGGGGGTTGGTACTCCGAATTCAATAGCTTGAACACCATGATTCCGCCGGCAGCGGTAATGGCAACAAGGATCAGCTTCTTCATAGGCTCATCTTACGGGCAGGCGTCGGCCCTACCCAGGCGTACCGTCAGCGGTGGCAACGACCCGGGAGCAAAGCGAAGAGGAACCCCAACAACTCGTCGAACCCGGTGACGGAAAGCGACACAGTGTCCGACGTCTTGCCGGCAGTCAGCCGCCAGTATCCGGCGCCGCCGGCGTCGAGGACACGGAGGCTGGACTGTGTCTTGCCATCGTCACGCCGCAACCAAACCGATTCGACCGTCCACATCGCTCGACGATGTACGAGAGCCGTGCTCACCCGGTCTGCCCAGTCGTGAGATAGGCCGGCGGCGCGAAGTATGGCGGTGGCGTGGTGGGGATGGTCTGCGATGAGAGCTTCTGCCGACTGGAGCGCTGTCGCCGGCACCAAACACCCTCCTGTGAATGGGGTCGGTGGGCGAGGACTGAGCCCGGTCGCCTGTGCAAGATGGAATGGCAATAGGCCCGGGTCTATCTCCAGAAGCTCGAACTGGCGTCGATCGCTGGAGGTCCCGACCACCGCACGGAGCGGGGAGGCCCAGATTGTGACCGGGCGTTCTTCGCTCCCGGTTGCGATCTCGACGGTGACGACCAGAGCCGGGTTGGTCATTGTGTCTATCAGGGCGGTGACCAGGGGGTCGAGGTGACCGGCCGCCACTATGCCGCCCGTCTCGAGCTCTGCGAGTGTTGCCGGCTCTTGCAGCGTGTCGCCAACGTGGATGGCGAGGATCGCGGGTATGAGACGGCGGGGAACCAGGAGCGCCCGCCGGGCATGGTCAAGCCCGGGGCCGCTACCTGAGGGCGGGGCGGTCATCGGATCCCTCCGACCGGCTGCACGGCGGCGACCTCCCACGAGCCATGCTCGGAGGTCACGGCGAGTAGGTAGTCGAGCCGGGTTGTCGATCCAGAAGCCGACGTGGCATCGAGGCGCACCCTTAGGTTGCCGACCGGGTCGGCGTTCACTGCCGTGACGCGGATAGATTCGTACGGTGGGTGTTCAAATTGAACCAGATGGGTCTCGGGCTGCGTGTACCGGGCGGCATCGCCGTTCTGCGTCAGATAAGCATCCAGAAACGTGGCTGCCGCTCTCTCTTGTTCTGCGGTGACGGATCCCACGAATGACCGGCTGTTGTCGACCGGTGACGGTGCGGCCGGGCCCGGGATCCGAGCCGGTGCAGAGAGAGCGACGGGATTGGACCCGGACGTGTCAACAACGATCTGGTAGTAGTGGAGGCCCCCGGACTCGTAGACGTCGCCGGTGGCCTCGAGAACGTCGGTGACAACCGTCGTGAGCCAGACGTCGCCGCCGAGCGACTGCGACGAGACTGTGGCCGCTCGACTGACCCACAATCCCGTCGGCCCGTCAACCGGGTTCTCTCCCCGGTAGAGGGCGGCGAGATCCTGCTCCGGTGCCGTGCCCGACAGGTGAACGGCTACGAGGAACTCCGCGAAGGCCCCGACCCCCGGTGGTGGCGATATCGCCGTTCCCGCGGAAACCGGGGGTGTGGCGGGTCCCGGCAGAAGGGCCCAGGAAAGAAGCCAGCCCAACGCGGCGCCGATGACTAGAGCGATGGCTGCCGTCGCCCATCGCCGCCAGACCGATCGCGGGGTCTCCCGGTTGGGTGGGTCGATCGCAAGAGATGGGGGGTGGCACGACCGCACGGCAACCGGGGGCAGTTCGTCCGGGGCGTCGCCTACAGGAGCGCCAAGGGTGTCGGCCAGGCTCATCGATCGGCCGATGCGGGCGGGATGGTGAGGATCTCACCGGGAAATATCAGGTTCGGGTCGCCGGAGCGGAGACTGGCTTGATTGGCCTCGACCAAGCGCTGCCAGTAGGTCGTGATCTCCGCGGTTGTCGGTCCGCCGTTGCCGGCCGCTTCCAGTCGGTGTGCGGCGACGTCCCACAGATTGTCCCCGGGAACGACGGTGTGTCTGTCGGCAACAACAGCTGTCGGTGCGGTTCTGCGGTTCGATATTGCCGGCACCGCACGGGGTGGGAAAGCCGGCACCGAGGTGACTGCGGGCGGTGGGGCGGCGGTGTCCGCACCGTCCGCGATGATATGGACATGGGGGAGAGGCACTCCGTCGTGTACCTCGAAGATGACGGGTGCAGGCTCCTCTTCCACAGCGGTGGCCGGTGACACGGAAGTGAACGCGATAGACACGGTGAGGCCGGTGGCGAACGCTCTGTCGATGACCCGGCGCAACACCGGCATTGTCATGAACCGCACCCAGGCCGGTGTCATGCCTCGCCGTCTCGACAACCAATACAAGGCGGCCGTCGCCAACACCCAGTAGCAAACGGCAAGCCCGATCAGACGTAGCCCGGCCACCAACACCGTCTCCGGGGGAGTCGTGGCCAGCCAGGCGCCCGGGTCGGACCAATCGACGGCAACCCGCTGGAGCCGGCCGAGTGCGTGAAAGCCTCCGGTCATCACAATCACCGTCATCGTCAGCTGCAGCGGCGATGGCAGAACCGGGCGGGTACCGACTGTTGTCATATCCACACACTAAAACATGTAATAACTTCTTGTCAATATTTAAGCATGATTGACAAACGTTAAATATCGTTCTACGTTCAGAAAAGGCGGTTCGAACCACGGGCCGGAATCGAAAGGAATGAGTCGATGGCAGGGATGTTCGGAGCGAATCTCGCCGATCTCGATCAGCTGCGTTCGATGTTTGATGGAAAGGCCGGAGAGGTGCAGAACCTCGAGGCGACTCTGACGAGCAAGGTTGCCCCGGGGGCGACTGCGTGGGAAGGACCGGGGGCAGACAGGTTCCGTGCCGCCTGGGAGCAGGAGTTCGCCCCGGCGCTGCGCAATCTCCGTGAAGCGCTGATCCAGGCCGGCGTGGCTGTCGCTCAGTATCGAGACAACATCGAGATGGCAACTCGATAGAGACTTGGCAAGATCGCGATGACGCCTGAAGACCTCCGCCGCCTGGCAGAACGCCGCCTTGCGGAATCGCGTTCGACCTCTGCCGACGCTGGTCGGCTGCGGGTGGAGGCTGCCGGCCTGTCCGGTCTACTCGAGCCCCTGCTCGCCATGTCTCGAGAAGTCTGGGTCGGACCGGCAGCGGCTGAGTTCGAAGCGGAGCTCGGTCGGCATGGATCTACGCTCGCCGATCAAGCCAACCGGTTGGTGAGGTTGGCCGGCGAGCTCGATGACAGGGTGACCAGCCTTCGCTCCGAGGCGTCGTCGCTTCGCGAACAGGCCGCGGTTGCGGAAGCTGCGGAGAATATGGCTCTCGTTTCGCCGCTCGACGAGGTTGTCTGATGCAGCTTGTGGTGTGCTGCGACGGTGAGGAATATGAGGCAACAGTCGATTCCCCGTCAGCGTCCGGCACCGTGGGCTCGCTGGTGTCGTCCTGGACGGGCGCGGCGGTCAGCCGCATATCTGTCGACGGGCGATGGCTCGACAAGACCGTCCCGGTGGTCGAGATCGGGCTCCGGACGGGATCGAGGATCGTCATCGGTTCACCCGGCGTGGGGTCGGCACCATCGTCGGACGCCAGGCGAAACTCCGGCGTCTTCAACCGACCGCCGCGGCGCCTAAGTCCCTTGCAGGCGAAGATCGTCGATCTGCCTGCTCCTCCTTTGGAACCGGGGCGTCCCAACCGGTTTGGCTGGGGCGCTCTGGTCGTTCCGATAGTGCTCGGCCTGGCAATGGCGCTGCTCGTCCATCCCCGGATGGCCATGTTTGCGATCTTCTCCCCGGCGATGCTCCTGGCCAACTGGATGGAAGATCGGCGCCGTCATCGGCGCGAACGTAGCGAGCACAGCGAGAGCCACCACAAGGCCCTGCAACGGTTCGGCGAAGAAGTCGCGGCGGCCAATAGCGAAGAAGCGGAGCGGCGTCGCTCCCGTGCGGTTCCTCCCGCCGCTCTCGTGGAACGAGCCGCCGTCCCCCATCCAGGGCTTTGGGAAAGGCGGCCGGAACACGCCGACTTCATGCAATTGCCGGTTGGCATCGGGTGTTTGCCATGGCACCCGACGCTGCGGGGGACACCGTCTCCAGAAGGGCAGGCGGTACTCGACCGGCTTGGCCGGGTCCACGATGTGCCGGTCGACGTCGAGTTGATGCCAGGGGACGTGGTCGGGATCGCCGGGCCGCGCCCCCGAAGGCTTGCCGCTGCCCGCCACCTGTTGTTGCAGGCTGCGGTCAATCACGGGCCATCTGACCTCGCGATCTCGATCATTACCGAGCGCAGCGGGGACTGGGATTGGGCGAAGTGGCTGCCACATGTGGTTGCCGACGACGTCGGACGGCGTCGGTTGGCGGGCACGGACGACGAGATGGCGCCTGTCTTGGCGATGCTTCCCGGGACCGACGCCGAGACCGCGGTGCCGCACCACATCGTCGTTGTTGATGTGCCTCATCTCGTTGGCGGTGACCGACGAACGATTCGCGAGAAGTTGCGCTCCGGCGCCGGTCTCGGGATTGCCGGTCTCGCCCTGGCGGAGCGTACCGATGATCTACCTTCGCTGACCTCGACCATTCTTTCAGTCGGCGACGGAGAGCCCTGGGTTCGCTATCCAGACGGTGAACGCCGGTCGGTTTCCCCGTGGGAGATGTCGGTGAGGAATGCTCGCTTGACCGCTCGAGGGCTTGCACGGCTGGATGACCCTGAGGCCGATGCCCAGGGACGGGGACTACCTGGAGAGGTGCATCTGGCATCGCTTCTCGATCTCGGAGCCGACCTGGAGAGTTCGATGCGGAGTAGTTGGAACCGCAGTGTCGCGGCGCCGAGCACCCTGATCGGAGTTGGCGAAGAGGGGCCCATTTCTATCGACCTCGTCGCTGATGGTCCCCATGCCCTCCTTGGAGGAACGACAGGGTCGGGAAAGTCCGAGTTGCTACGAACCCTGGTTGCGGGACTTGTGGTCGAGTCCGGCCCGGCGGCCCTCAATTTCGTTCTCATCGACTACAAAGGCGGCAGCGCTTTTGATGCGTGCCGGGCTCTTCCCCACACCGTGGGCGTCGTCACGGACCTCGATGACCATCTCGCAGAACGGGCTCTGATGTGTCTCGGAGCCGAACTCCGGCATCGCGAGGCAAGGTTGCGGGTGGCAGGTGTTTCCGATATCGCCGACTTCAATCCATCTGGCGATGATTTCCTGCCGCGTCTGCTGGTCGTTGTCGATGAGTTTGCCGCTCTCGCCAAGGAGCTTCCGGAGTTTCTCGAAGCACTGCTCGGTATCGCCCAGCGGGGGAGGAGTCTCGGTGTTCATCTGCTGTTGGCGACACAGAGGCCCGCCGGGGTGATCACCGAAGGGATCAAGGCCAACACCAACCTGCGAATCGCCCTTCGCATGCAGGACGCAGCGGATTCGGTGGATGTTGTCGGCTCGATTGACGCTGCCCAGATCAGTCGAGCTCTGCCGGGACGCGGTCTTGCCAGGCTCGGTCCCGGTGACGTCGTCCCATTCCAGACTGCTCTTGTTACCGGCCGATCGTTGGGTGCGGCTCCGGCCCCGATCCGAACGGCTCCGTTCGAATTCGCTCACGAGCAGACCCCCGCTCCGATGAGGAGCGGCTTGGTGGACGGTCCCACTGACCTCGATCGGATCGTCGACACAGCACAACGGGTGGCGGCTTCGTTACGGCTGCCACTGCCGCGTCTTCCCTGGCCTCCTCCACTTCCGGCGAGTCTTTCGCTCGATGAACTAGATGAGCAAGGAGAAGCCGGGACCGTCTTTGGCCTTGCCGATGAGCCCCACCGGCAAAGACAGGTAGGGGCTGAATGGTCTCCATCCTCAGGGAACATGCTGCTGTACGGTCTGCCCGGGAGTGGTACGACAACAGCCCTATCGACCATCGCCATCGGGTTGTGCCGTGACAATGAGCCCGATCGCATGCACCTCTATTTGCTCGACTTCGACGATCAACAGCTCAGGCCGCTCCGTTGTCTGCCCCACGTGGGCGCCGTGGTGGGCGGCTCCGAGAGGGAACGCCAGCTCCGGCTGCTGCGGCGTCTCGCCGACGAACTGCGGCGGCGTCGGGATATGGTCGCGGCCGATCCCGCTGGGCTTGCGGGCCACCCCGTCGTTGTCACCATGCTGGACAACTACGCCGCGTTCGCCGGGTGTTTCGATTCCCCGGGCGAGGCGACGGTCCGCGATCTGCTGACGAGGCTGGTAGCGGACGGCCCGGGAGTCGGGATGCTCACGATGATTACCGCAAAACAGCCGGGGGACACCCCGGCTCGGCTCGCTGCTCTCGTTGGAGCCAAGCTGGGTTTTCGCCTTGCGGACCGGTACGAATACAGCGTGCTCGGCATCCCCGCGGTCGATCCGCCTCAGATGGCGGGAAGGGCATTCGAGTCCGGCACCGGAAGGGAGATCCAGGTTGCCGTCGCCCACAGCAATGGCCTCGACGCTGCCATCGCCGAAATCGCCTGGCCCAAGCCGCAGGTGGCCCCTTGGTCCATTGATGTCCTGCCTCAGGACGTTGCTGTTGCCGACTTCATCGGCGCCGGCCGCATCTCCACAGACGAGTGGTTCTTGCCGGTCGGCATAGGTGACAGCACGCTGAGCCCGGTGGGGTTGGTTCTCCGCGACGGCGAGCACGCTCTCGTGACCGGGCCCGCCCGCTCCGGGAAAAGTACCGCGCTGATGACACTCGCCGCCGTTGCCAGGACTGCCTCCCCCCGGGTGCGGATATCGGCCGTCATCCCGCGGCGTTCGCCGCTCGCCTCCAGTCCGGAGGTCAACCAGGTGATAGCGGCCGAGGAGATCAGCCGGCTGGGCGAAACCGATGGTCCCCATCTTCTCCTGGTAGATGATGCGGAGCTGACCGATGCCGCCTCGCCTCTCGGCTCGCTGATACGGGAGAGACGGCCCGGTATCAGGGTGATTGCCGCCGGTTCCGCCGATGCTCTGCGGTCCCTTTACGGTCACTGGACCCAGGAGCTGCGCCGTTCCCGGGCCGGCTGCGCCCTCCGCCCCAACGTTGTGGCCGACGGGGATCTGTGGCAGACACCCCTACCCAAGCGTGGCCCGAGTCGCTTCCCCGCCGGGCGCGGATACCTGCTTCACGAAGGAACGGTGGAGCTGGTGCAGTTGGGACGGCATTGACGGTTCCCAGGTTCGTCGGCCTCGATCCCAGCGGTGTCGGGACTCTCGCTGCCGGGACCGATGAGGCGGCCGTGAGCATCACCGCTGCAGTACGGACACTCGACGAGGTCCTTCTCCGCTGTGAGAGAGCCGCCGCCTCTCTCGTCGTCACCGGTCGTCTGCAAGGGACGGCCGCTGAGTTGGGGGAGTACGCCGATGGTCTGCGCTGGCGGGCCGATGTCATCGGATCGGCCCCTCATTCGGAGTTGAACCCGCTGGTCGAGTTCGCCTACCTGGCTACTTTTCGATCCCGGCCCGATCCCGCGCGGTTTGCTGCGTGGCGAAAGGAGCCGGATCTCGACGCCTTCGGTCGGATGTCACCGACCGAGGTGGCGGCAGTGTTCGCCGCTACGGCACCTTCGATCGGTGAAGAGCTGGCGAGGGCCCATCCGCACACCATCGGGGCGATGGATGGGGCGCCGCCACTGTTGCGCTATCTCGCCAACCGCCTGCTGATAGCCGAGCGGATTGCCGAGCTCGAAGAGGTGATCTCGGGTCTCGAGCGACCCGATCGACCCGGGTGGTTGCCGGCTCTACTGCCGCGGCTGCCGATCAGCTGGTTCCCGGTCAAGGAACTGAAGGACACGGCTGCCCGCCGTCTCCGGGAGCAGGTTGACCGTTACCGGGTGTGGCTGGCCGAGGATCGACAGATCCTCCTGTTCGACCCAATCGGCGATGGAATGGTTGTCGAGGTATTCGGCGATCTCGATGTCGCCGAGCACGTGGCCGTCGTTGTACCCGGCATGGCCAACGACCTCGACGGGTTCGACCGGACGGCGGGTGGATTCCGAGACAATGCGGCCACACTGCAGCAGGCTGCCTCCGCCGTAGCGCCCGGTACCGCAACGATCGCCTGGCTGGGATACGACACACCCGATGGTGTCGATGCGGCATGGCGCGGCGCCGCCGAGACCGGGGCTCCGTTGCTGCAGCGCTTCCTCGAAGGCATCGACCCTCGCGCCTCGAGGCATCTGACCGTCATCGCTCACAGCTACGGATCGGTGCTTGCCGGATTCGCCGCAGGAGTGTCTCTCCTCGCCGATGACCTTGTAGTCGTCGGCAGTCCGGGGATGATTCTCGACACAGCCGCGGCAGCTCGGCTGCGGCCCGGGGGACGAGTTTGGTCGGCGCTTGCTGCCGGTGATCCCATCGCCGCCGGGATCGACCCGAGCGAGCTTCCCCCCTGGTGGTTGCCGGGGTTCCTGGGCCCGCTGTGGTTCGCCGGCGACATGAGCGATGGGCCGGAGACGCTGTGGCACGGCTCCAACCCTACCGACGACGATTTCGGGGCGCGGCGCATATCGACGGATGGGTGTTCCGGCCACTCGGAGTACTTTGAGGCTGGGTCGCTCGACAACCTTGCCCTCATCGTGCTTGGCCGATTCTCCGAGGTCGTGTTGGCCGGCTGATAGGCCTAGATGAGGTCGCGGTCCTGCGCCCACCGCGTGAGTTCCCGGCGGTTCGACAGCTGCAGCTTGCGGAGCACGGCCGACATGTGATTTTCCACAGTCTTGGCGGAGATGAAGAGCTGCTCGCCGACCTCGCGGTACGTGTAGCCACGGGCGATGTGCTGCAGTACCTCCTTCTCCCTTTTTGTCAGCTTGTCCAGATCTGGGTCGAGGTCCTTGATCTCCATCGACGAGAAGGCATCGAGCACGAAGCCGGCGAGCTTCGGCGAGAACACGGCATCCCCGTCGACGACGCGACGGATCGCCTCCGCCAGATCTGGGGGGGAAACCGTCTTCGTGACGTAACCGCGAGCCCCGGCGCGCACGGTGGCAACAACGTCCTCAGGAGCATCAGAAGCGGAGATGGCCAGGAAACGGATCTCCGGGTTGGTCGAGTGAACTCCCTCGATGACGGCCCGACCACCGCCTGCCGGCATGTGCACATCGACCAGAACCAGATCCGGCTTTCGCTCACGGATCATCTCGATGGCAGAACCGACCTCCGAAGCATCGCCGACCACTTCCAGGTCGTCGGGCAACTCGGCTCGGACCCCGGAGCGAAACAGGTCATGGTCGTCGACGATGAATACCCGGGTCATGTCGATGCCTCCACCGGCAACCGCAACCGAACCTCGGTTCCCGCCCCCGGGCTCGAGATGATCTCTGCCGATCCACCGTGTCGCTCCATACGACCAACAATAGATTCGCGCAGACCGTGACGGGAGGCGTCTATTGCGTCGGGGTCGAACCCGGAACCTCGATCCTTTACGAACACGAGCACTTCGTTGACGGCTGCTTCACCGTAGACCGAGACGAGATCCACTCCAGCGTGGATCTGTGCGTTCAGGATCGCTTCCCGGGTTGCCCGCACGATGGGCTCCACTGGTGCGGAGGTGTTGCCGACGATGACCAGTTCGACCTTCGCCGGGCCTATGTCTTCGACTTCGGAGCACACCTGGACAAGCGCCTCGCGGAAGCCACCACCCTGCAGTGCGGCGTCGCTCGTGTCGGGGAACAACCAGTCACGCAACTCCCGTTCCTGATGACGCGCCAGTCCCCGAATGTCGGGTGTGGCCGCAGGATCACGCTGGATCAGTGCGAGCATCTGAAGCACCGAGTCGTGTAGATGGGCGGCAACTTCGGCGTGCTCTTCCGCACGAGCCCGCTCGGTTCGCTCGGTTGCCAGGGCAGTTTCGGCGGCAACACGTCTCCTCTCGGACCAGCGCAACACTGCGGCTACAGCAGTCGCCGCACCCACTGAGAAGATGTATGCGATGGCGTTGGCGACTTCCTGAGAGAACGAATCACGTCTTGCAAGTACCGGTACGAGTCCGGCGGTGGTCAACACTGCAGCGCCGATGATGCCCCCCGTGGTGCCAAAGGCGAAGATGGCGCCGAATGCGCCGGCGAGCGGGTAGCCCCCGGCAAACTGGATCGTGCCCGCGACCGTTCCGGCAATCGCCGACCAAACCCCGAGGCCGAGATCCAGGGTGACGAACGCCCAGGTGCGGGCCAGTCCCGGCCGTACGACTCGAGCAACGGTCGTCAGGGCTGCCCATGCCAGCACAACGCCGATGGTGGCCACAACGACGGCCGGCCGCTCGACCTCGGTTGACTTGCTGGCGAGTACCACTATCCCCAGGATCGTTAGCCAGGCCGCGGCAAAGACCCGGTAGCCGGTGGTAATCCACAGGAGTGTTGATTCGAGGTCTTCGGACCGGGGCGGGCGAGCCATACGCGAAGGGTAACCGGGCCGGTGGAGGTGGACGGGTGACCGGGGCGGGCGGATGCCGAGTCGATGAGATTGGCCGACCCGCGTATGATCCCGGTATGAGTCAACCCACAGTTGCGATTCTTGGTGCCGGATCGATGGGCGAGATCCTCGCCGAAGGTCTGGTACGCGCCGGCTGGGAAACCGGCAACCTCATCCTGGTCGCAAGGCGAGAAGAAAGGGCCCGCGAGGTCGAGCGGCTGACGGCGATCGAGGCCAGCCTCGATCCGGTAGCGGCGGCCGATGGGCGGGAGGTCATCGTGGTCGCTGTCAAGCCCAAGGACGTTGATCATCTGCTCAGCCAGATTCATGATGTGATCAAACCGGGGCAGGTCGTTGTCAGTCTTGCGGCGGGTGTGCCGATCGCGGTCTTCGAGAAGGTCCTCGAAGGGATCGCTGTGGTGCGAGCAATGCCCAACACTCCGGCCGCAGTCGACGAAGGCATGACGGCGTATTGCGGCGGGACCAATACCGACAGCGACGCTCTGGCTCTCGCCGACATGGTTCTGTCGGCGGTTGGAGAGACCATCCGGCTGTCGGAGGATCTTCTCGATGCCGTTACTGCTGTCTCCGGTACCGGCCCGGCCTATGTGTTCCTGCTGGCTGAGTCCCTCACCGAGGCGGCCATTCGCGAAGGACTGCCGCACCATGCGGCGGAGAAGCTCGTGGTCCAGACCCTGCGAGGTGCCGGTGCGCTGCTTTCGGTGTCGGACAAAAGCGCCTTCCGGCTGAGGGCTGAAGTCACCTCTCCTGGTGGTACAACGGCTGCAGCCATGCATGCCCTCGAAGAGGGTGGTTTTCGGGCCCTGTTGGAGACGGCGGTGCGGGCGGCTGCACAGCGTTCCCATGAACTCGGTACTGCCGCCATCGAGCGGGCGGCAGAAGGGACGCGGTGAACTTCTTCGGACGTGCCGTGCTCGGAGTTACCCACCAGAAGTTGGTCCGCAATCTGATCACCGACACCAGACCGGGACGCGCCCTGTCCCGGCGCTTCGTGGCCGGCGAGACCCTCGATGAGGCGATCACCGCCGCCGTTGATCTGAATGCAAAGGGCGCAAGCGTCTCCCTCGACCATCTCGGCGAGCACGTCGCCGACCGCACCCAGGCCATCGCGGCGCGAGACGACTACCTGGCCTGCCTCGATGCGATCGGTCGACACGATATCGACGGCAACATCTCGGTGAAGCTCTCCCAACTGGGAATGGGCTTCGATGACGCACTCGCCGCAAAATCACTCGATGCGCTTGCCAGGCGTGCGCTCGATGTCGGCACGACGGTGTCGGTCGACATGGAGGAGAGCGCCGTCACCGGGCTCACCATCGATATCTATTCGGGGGCACAAAGGGCGCACGGGAATCTGGGGCTGGCGGTGCAGTCGTATCTTCATAGAACCCGGCAAGATCTCGACACGATCATTCCGCTCGGTGGTCACGTGCGGCTCTGCAAGGGGGCATATGCCGAGCCGGAGGATGTCGCTTACCAGTCCCGGGCCGAGGTGGATTCTTCTTTCGACAGGCTCACGCATCTTCTCATGAGCGACCCCGACGTCAAGCCGGCCATCGCCTCGCACGACGCCGACAGGTTGGAGGTTGCCAGACGTCTCGCCGCCGGGCGTTCCGGTCCATACGAGTACCAGATGCTCTACGGGGTGCGGACCGCGTTGCAGGATCAGATGCTCGCAGCTGCAGAGCCACTTCGTGTCTATGTTCCATACGGTGTGGCCTGGTATCCGTATCTGACCCGGCGGATGGCTGAACGGCCCGCCAACGTGACGTTCTTCCTGCGGGCTGCATTCCGCGGGTGAACGCCCGTGTCGCCACTGCACCGCGGCATTACGATGGTGCCATGAACTGGATACGCCGCCTCATTCCGCTCGTGGGTCTCGTCATGCTCGCCGTCATACTGAGTGCAGGGAGCGCAAGTGCCGCTAGCGTCGGATCTGTGGCCGACGCCGCCGCGGAGACGGGTTTCTATCTCGAGAGCGGGGTCTCGATAAGTGAGGCGGATGCGACGGAGATCGTTGCCGCCGCCCGCAACAACGGGTCTCGCTTCTACCTGGTTGTGCTCGATGACACGCCTCCGGGGGGCAACACCGCATTTGCCGAAGCGGTATACGACGATCTGGGTCTGGAGGCGGGGACCATCCTCGTGCTCTCGTCAGATGACGTCGGGTGGGTTAGCGAGGGCGAAGGATTCACCGAGAACGAGCTGTTCGCCGCCGCCGACTTCGCCATCGAGGCGGGCGGTAGCGATGCTGAGTTCGCGGCCAACTTCGTCGTGGGCCTCTTCGGAGCCCCGGTACCCGCCACGACGGCGGCCCCGTCCGCAGCGGCAACCGATTCGGGTGGAGGCGGGGGCAGTGGGTTCATTTGGTTCATCGTGATCGTTGCCGGCCTCGGCTTGCTGGTCTTTTGGCTGGCGCGGCGAGGTAGCAAGAAGACGGTCAACGCTGCTGCAGAGCAGATGGTCAAGGCACGCATGGCCGTGCAGAAGCAGATCGATGCAGTAGCCAATGACCTCCTCGACATGGAGGACGAAGTCCGCGTCGCCAACAACGATGAAGTAGACAAGTTCTACAACGACGCAGGCGAGACGTATCGCAATGTGACCGAGAGCTTGCAGACCTCGGAGACACCACAACACCTACTGGAACTCTCCAACGACCTCGACGTCGCCATCTGGCAACTTGACTGTGCCGAGGCCGTTCTCGACGGGAAGCCAAAACCACCCCGGCCGGAGGAGAAGAAGCTCGAGGCTCCGCAAAGCCCGTCGGATCGAGTGACAGTGCCGTCGCCAAGGCCCGACTACCAGCGGCGCCCGTCGCGTCGTAGTTCCTATCTGGGTCCGGGCATGCTGGAGATGCTGATCGGGGTCGCCGGTCAGGTGCTGGTCGGCAGCCGCCGCGGCCGTGGTCGCGGTGGCGGTTCCATGTTTGGCCGGTCGCCGCAGCCGCGTCGGGACTCAAAACCGACGGCCAAGAGTGGCGGAGGGATCATCCCCGGGCCAGGATCCAAGGTTCCCCGGCGCCGCAGCACCCGGCGATCCTCAGGCTCGACGTCGACACGGCGCCGCGGCAGGATCCGCGGCGGCACGAAGCGCCGCAAATAGCAGTCCCGGTGGGTATCGCCGGCTGGGAGACATCTACAATCTGGACGAACTAGGGAAGGAATCGGATGAGTTTTTTGAAGCGCCTTTGGGGCTACATAACGACGCTGTTCAAGGGTGGCGCCGAGAAGATGATGAAGCCTGAGGTGGAAATCGAGCAGGCCATCAACGAGGCCAAGAAGAGGGATCAGCAGTTGCGCAACCAGGCGGCCAAGGTGGTTGCCCATCGCACACAGCTCGAGTCCAAGATGGAGGGCGCCGCCGACGACGTTGGCGAGGCTCGCGAGATGGCAAAGCAGGCCATCCTCAAGGCCGAGGAGGCTAAAGCCTCCGGAGATGCTGCCGGGCAGGAGAAGTGGACCAAGGCGGCGCAATCAATCGCGATGAAGCTGCAGGCGTCGGAGAACAACCTCTCCACTCTGAAGACCCAGTTCGAGAGTGCATCGGCTCAGGCGGACAAGGCCAAGCAAGCCGTTCAGCAGAACGCCATGCGGGTGTCCGAGCTGGCCGCCAAGCGCATGGAGCTTCTCGGCTCGCTCGAGGCCGCCAAGATGCAGGAGCAGGTCAACGAGGCCGTCGACACGATGTCCAACATGTCGGACTACGAAGCGGTATCGCTAGAGAAGGTCGAAGAGAAGATCGAAAAGCGCAAGGCGGAGGCGATGGCAAAGGCGGAGTTGCGCGAGGCAACGCCCGAGGGTTCCGAAATGGAGCTCAAGGAAGCCATCAACATGGTTCAGGCCGACGCCAAGCTGGAAGAACTCAAGGCGGAGCTGGGGCTCAACTAGCGGCTGAGCTATCTACGAAGTGAAGAGCCCCCGCCAAAGGGGGCTCTTCACGTTGGAGGAACGATGCCGGCGCCTACGTCAAGGAGCACCAAACTGGTTTGTTCGCGGTCGCTGAGTATGCGGAGTATTAGTCGCAGCGGGGCTGCAAGCGGAGTTCGACCCGAAGGGTCGCTGGATAGGGGACTCCACATCCCGGTGAGGCAGCCAGCCCGCTGAGTGGATCCCTGAGGGTCCTGACATCCTGCCCGTTGCCGTCAAAACGGGTTCACCTTCAATCTTGGCGGATCCGCGCCGATCACCTCCCGAGGAGGGACATTTGCCGACACCGACCGAATCGCCGCGATTGGCCCGAGAGCAAACGGACTATGTCCGGATGCGCTCGGCGTTACAGGTGGGTGCCGCAGGGTTGGTCGGTGGAGTCGCCGGAGGTGCCGCGGGTATCTGGCTTGCTAAGCAGCTTGTCGGGCCGATCGATCCCGAGGACCCGTGGAACTTCGTCGGCAACACCATCTCGCTGATTGGACCCCTTCTCGCCATTGGTGCCGGTGCCGTTGGAGGGTTCGTCGTCGGGGTGCTGATCGCGGTGGCATTGTTGTTGGCGGTTCGCGGTCCCGCGGATGCCGGTAGAACGCTTGTTGTCGTTGTGGCCTCGGAGGTCGTGGTCGTTCCGACCACGATCGTGCTGATGGTGGTTCTCGGCAACCGGTGGGATGCGGTTGGAGACATTGCTCCTTGGGTGGGGGCATTGATCGTCGGCGGCTTGACACCGGCGACGGCATGCTGGGTCGCGGCCCGGCCTCGGTAGGGAGGGTCAGAGGCGCTGAACGGTTAGGGACGTAGCCGCACTCTGATGTGCCGATCGGCGTGGTTGCGACAGGTGTGCGTTGATATACCTCGTGGGTGTGGTGGTCTGGGGGTGACCGCTAATCGTGGAGGTGATGGTCGTGGTGTTTGTTCGTGGCGCTGATCAGGCCGAATTCGTGTCTCGCTTGCGAGGGATCCCGGGCGATCGGGTGTTACTGGTTCCGGTTGATGTGGGGAAACGCTCTGCGATGTCATTGGTGGCTAACCAGCTCGGCGAGGTGATTGTTGACCCGTTCGAGTTCCAGCTGGATCGACCGGGCGTTGACCAGCTGTTGGACCAAGTGGCCGGCGCCGAAGATGCATCGGATGCGACGGTGGTCCGGTTCGGGATCGAGGCTGCCGGTCACTATCACCGCACTTTGACCACGGTGTTGCAGGCCGAGCCGGTTGAGGTTGTTGAGTTGCATCCAGGAGCAGTCCACAAGGCACGGGCGGAGATGGGGCAACGCCGCTTGAAGTCGGATCTGCGGGACCTGGCCGCGATGGTCGAGTTGATGGCTCGAGGAACCGGACGCAGCTCACGGTGGGAAGACGATCCGATTGCGATCCAGGCGGTGTGGTCGATACATCGTCGCCGCAAGGTCAAAGCCCGGGTCACGATGAGTGTCCAGATCCTGAGCCAGTTGGATTTGGTGTTCCCCGGGCTCGGAGACTGCTTTAAGGATGTGATCCGCGCCAAGAGCGGTCACACCATTTTGCGGCATTGCCCGGATCCGGTTCGTATTCAAAGGATGGGACCCGAAGGGTTACGCACCTTTGTTGGGAATCGGGGGGTGCGGATGGCCCGCTCCAAAGCCGCCCTCATCGTCGCCACTGCACAGCAAGCATTGCTTGTCCCCAAAGGGGAACGCCGAGCCCGGATGCAAGCATTGCAGGCCGATATGGCCATATACGACAAGGTCTGTGGAGAGATCGAACGGGCCGAAACCGAACTCGCCAAAGTGCTTGGTGACACCCCTGCCTCGGTGTTGACCTCACTGCCTGGAGTCGGTGTTACAAGAGCGTCAGCGTATGGGGCTGCGCTTGGTGATCCGTGGCGGTTTGCGTCCGCAGCTGCGGCATGGCGCTACTCGGGACTGGTCCCCATCCAGTATGAATCCGCCGGCAAGAAACGGGCCGGGATGAGGATCAGTAGGGAAGGCTCCACCACCCTGAGGGAAGCCATCTTGGAGATCGGCAAAGGCCTATCCGATCATCATCCCGAGTTCAAAGCCTACAAACGATCCAAGATCGCCCAAGGCAAGAAGAAGACCATCGCTGCGGTGGCGGTGGCGCACCGGGCGCACCGGCTGGCGTTTTCGATGGTCACTACCCAAACCCTCTTTGACCCCGACCGCTGGAACGAGTCAACGGTGGGCGGGCCCGTCACAGCCACCAGAAGCGACCGAAACGACGTAACCCGCCCACCACCACTAACAATGACCGCTGCCCGCTGAGAACACAAGACCGTGCGCCACCGGTGGCGCCAACAAGATGGGAGACCGGACCCGGACCGACGTCGGGTGCGTTATGAGACCCACCATCACCTGGTGACGATCTCGCCGATAACAAGACGCCGGGTCCGGCTGCCCATATCGAACGCGGACATAGTTGTCAGTCGCCAACCCACCCGGTTGAGCACGTGATAAATCAACCAGCGTCGAAGGCACCTCTCCCACCACCACACCGCCACCAACCGCTGCACGAACAACCCTCGAAAAGGCGCCCTCGCCAGGCGTTCAACCCGACGCGACCAAACCCAACCCTTGACAAACCAGACAGTTGTTATCGCTCAAGTTGAGTAATCGTCAGTGCCTACCTCGTGTGGTCCTCGACCTCCGACTACCCCTGAGACCGACTCGAGCGAACTAGGCCTGCCAGGCAGAACGCGAACCAGTTTCACGACGTACCGGGCCAGGGCAACGGGCCATGATGGGCAGGCCCAGCCTGCCCGGTCGAGCGGACCGCCTCGATTCGGTGCGGTCCGCTCGAGTACCGGGACTATTCAGCGGGAATCGTATCCTGCATCACCGGGCCGAGAGTGTGATGCTCCTTGCGCTCGATGGCCCGGCGGGCAAGCCACCGTCTCGAGGCGGGAAGACGGGCGATGAACCCGAGGGCGATCATCACCGCTCCTGGCTCGATTTCGCCCATCAGGATGACGTGCCCGAGAAGCCCGGCGGCAATGATGTAGGTGAGTTTGTGCAGGAGCCGCCAGCGCCTCATGCCTAGCCCGCGCTGGGCCCAGCGGCTGCTGGTCAGGAACAGGGGAACGGCCAGGAGGAGTGCGACGGTCCCGGCAATGAGGAATGGTTCGCTGAGAATGGCGCCTACACCGGTCTCGAGTACAAACATCGCCCCGTTGCTGAGTGCAAGGAGGAAGAAGACGATGCCGAGATACTTGCGGACGCGGACCTGAGATCGGCCGGTGAGCCACTGGACTGGCGACGCCAGAAACAATGCTCCGAATGTGATCATGCCCGGGTTCTCGCCCGCAGCGAGGGACAGTCCCATCATGGCTTCGACCGAGATCACGCCGAGGAGCGCGGCTCCGATCGCTCCGGCTACGACGAGCGGGGCGATGGAGGCAAGCCCAAGGACGATGAGCTGGAGCGGCGTGAACCGGTTCCACAGCGTCCTTCGCCACCAAGATGGTGGGGTTGCGCTCTTGTGTTGGTCTTCGAGGATTGGAGGGCGGCGGTCGACGACGATGGTCATGGGCGGGCCTTTCTGACTGGATGCCCAATGCTCCGCGCAAACCGTACGGAGCGAATCCGCCGGGGGGAGTTCTCGCCTACTCCCGTGGTTGTATTCGACTTGCGTCTAGGCGTCGCCCGTTGAGCCGGGTACGACGAGCCCGGTTTCGTAGGCAGTGACCACGAGCTGGGCGCGATCGCGAGCACGGAGTTTGCCCATGATCCGGCTGACGTGTGTCTTGGCGGTGAGGGGACTGATATAGAGCCTCTCGGCGATCTCGGCGTTGTTGAGGCCGCGTCCTACCTCGGTGAGGATCTCGCGTTCCCGATCGGTGAGGGGTCCGAGGATGTCGTCGGCTGTTGCCGGGTCCGGCCTGGCGGCGAACTCGCTGATGAGTCGACCGGTGATCGAGGGGGCAATGAGCGCTTCGCCGGCGTCGACGATGCGGATCGCATCGAGGAGCTGGCCGGGCGCGGTGTCTTTCAGGAGAAACCCTGAAGCACCTGCCCGCAGGGCGTTGTACACGTATTGATCAAGGTCGAAGGTGGTCAAGATCAAGACTCGGGTTCTCACGAGCCGCGGGTCGGCGCTGATGCGGGAGGTGGCGGCGATGCCATCCAGCTGGGGCATCCGGATGTCCATCAGGATCACATCGGGCTGATGCGCGTAAGCAAGCTCAACCGCCTGAGAACCGGTGGATGCCTCCCCGACCACGGTGAGGTCGTCTTGAGCGTCGATCAAAGCCCGGAATCCGCTCCGAACCAACTCCTGATCGTCAGCGAGGAGAACCCGGATCATATGCTTCGCCGGTACGGAATGGTGGCCTGCACTGCAAACCCGCCCTCGTCAGTTGGTTCTGCAGACACGGTTCCGCCGATGGATTCGGCGCGTTCGGCCATCCCGATGATGCCGACACCGGTAGATGCCCCGTTTGACCGGACGAAACGTCCCGGTTGGTTGCGGATCTCCATGGTGAGCTCGTCCCTGCCATGCGCCAGTTTGAGGTCGACCGGGACTGGCCCGGCGTGACGGATAACGTTGGTCAGCGCCTCTTGGAGGATGCGGTGGGTCGCGACAACCGAGGCATCGGAGACGTTTGCGGGGAACGCACCGGTCACGACGGTGTGCACGTCGAGTCCAGCGGTTCTTGCACTGTCGACCACGTCGGCGATGTCGTTGGGGTCGACGGGTACGGGACGCAGCGGGGTCTCATCGGTGGAGCGGAGAACCCCGACCATTGCCCGGAGCTCTTCGAGGGTGTGCTTGCCCGTCTCGTTGATCACCACGAGGGCTTGGCGTGCGTGGTCGGGATTGCTGTCGATCAGGTGCGCCGCGACGCCGGATTGCACGGAAATGGTCGATAGGCCGTGAGCCACCACATCGTGGAGATCCCGGGCGATCCGGAGCCGTTCGGCCTGGACCCGAGTGCGGGCCTCAGTCTCGATCCGGTCTGCCAGACGTTGGTCACGGGTACGGAGCGCGTACCCAACGGCAACCGGCAGCAGCATCGTTGCGAGCTCTCCGACTACTTCGCTGGCGAATGACTCGCCCGGGTCGATGGCGGTAGCGGCGACCGCCGAGCCAATGGCCGCCAATGAGGCAACGACCAGCGCCGTCCGCCTGTTTCCCGATCGCGCCACGGTGTAGAGAGCAACCACCAGCATGGCGGTGAGAGCGATTTCGCTGTCGGAAACGATCATCACCACGAGATGACAAGCAACCACGACCGTCAGCACCCCGACCGGAGCCCGCCTCCGCCACATGATCGCAACACCGGCGGTTCCAATGAGCGCGATGGTGCCCACACTCACCGAACCGCCATCGCTCCTAACCTGAGTTGCGACAGCCAGGAGGCTGGTAGCGGTTGCGGCCAACGCCACGAGGGCATCGACCACAACCTCACGCTGCGAAGCCTTGGCTGTCATCGGCCGGGCGGGTCAGCCAGTTGGGACAGAGCCTGCATGGCACGGACCATAGTGAGCATCCGCTCTGGGCTGAACTCCGCTCGGAGCAGCTCCGCGAGATCAGGCTCGGCCTCAATCGTCATTACCATTGCCCGCCGACCTCCCAGATCGGGTACCTCGATCCGCACGGTCTCGAAACCGTCATCGTCATGAATGGGTATCAGCTCTCCTAAGCCTGCAACGATCTCCGCAAAGGACTCATCGGTCTTGAAACGTTCTGGGTTGTCGTGCTCGTGCGACATATTCACTCGATTCTCCGTTCTCATTCTGCTTGGTCAGGCGGTCGGCCGTCGACCACTAGAGGGCAGTCTCGCCGACACCACTCGTGTCGACGTCCGCCGTCAGGAGGCACCCCATACTCCCGGGGACGTATCCCATTTCGGTGGAACCGGACCAGAGCACACAAAGACGCTTGCCAGTGCCGTCTACGCAACGGATTAATAGCGCGAGAGCCGGCAGCCGGCGCCCCCCAATGCGATATCTGGTCGACTACCTACTGCGGTCGGTCGTCGGGTTGGGCGAGCCGGGGCAGCGTCGTTGAACGGTCCAAAGTGTCACGGGCGGATGATGATCTTGCCTTGGTGTGTCCGTCTGCCAGGTATTCGAGGGCTTTTCCGGTCGCGGCGAGCGGATACGTCCTGTCGAGGACGGGCTCGATGGTCGAATCCTCGGCCGCGCCCTAATGGATAGTGCCGGGGATTCGCTCCCGTTTCTGGAACTCAATGTCTTCGAAGCCAACTCCGCGGCTTGCCGGTTCTATGGCGCGTACCGTTTGAAGTTTGTGAATCGGCACATCAGCGAGGCCAGCGGCCACCCCGAAATCCGTTTTCGGTTTGAGGAGGGTCGCCCCCAGGGTGAGGAGCCGGGCTAGAGCGCAGGGACAACCCGACCGCGCTAACTCGGCTCACCAAGAATGCCGGTGACCTGGTTGCGGTATCGCCCGAACGCGGTACGACCCTCACCGGTCAAGGCATACGTGGTGCGAGGACGTTTACCGACGATCGATTTCTCGATAGTGACATAGCCGGCGTCCTCGAGGCGCGACATGTGCGATGAGATGTTCCCCGCCGTCAGCCCCGTCTGGCGCGACAGGAACACGAAGTCGGCTTCCTCCACCACGTAGAGGTTTGACATCAGTACGAGTCGCGCCGGCTCGTGGATGAGTCGGTCGAATTCCGGGGGCTCGATCACTCTGAGCTCACCGCCGGGTTCTCGTTGAGATAGCCAACCAGCATCGCAGTTCCGGTGATGACGATCACGATCCCCGCTCCGAACAAGGGCCAGCCCGGCCTGCCCTGAGCCAGCACGGTCAGGACCCCTCCGATCGCCAGGGCGGCGGCGTAGAGGAACATTCGCCATGCTTCCATCATGAACCCCAGTCCCACGGCCACGAAAGCCAGAATGAACGCAAGCAGCCCGGGGGCGATTTCGACTAGTACATCAGAGCCTTGCGAGGAGTTGGCAGTCACGAGGAAAGCGGCGATGCCGAGCAAGAACACCAACACGCCGGCGAGCGCCATCGCCCAGTAGTTCCGTCGCTCCCATCTACGTCGGGTCTCGCCCCATTTCACGTAGCCGCCGCGGGGTTCGACGACTTGCTTCCGCAACGGAAGCAACGTCGGAACCATCACCGCGGGGAGGACTCCGGCGAGCCCTCCGTAGTCAGGGGCCCATATCCAGATTGCCCCGATGAAGAGGAGAGAGAACCCGAGGAAGAGGTCGATGATTCCGTCCGAGTAGGCGGCCCGGTAGAGGTTGCTCTCGAGAGCATTGAGATCGCTGGTCCTGTCCATGACCTTCTCTACTGATGCAAAGTACTTTGCAGCACAAAGTTTATTGGATGCGGGCCGCGATTTCAAGATGGACCCGGGGAACCCTGCCGGGTGCGGTCTGAGCCCAAGATCTGGATCCGGCAGACGGGAGCCAACTCCCGTCGCGCCCTACGCGGCCAAATGGCGAAGTGAGTGGGTAGCGTTGCCTGGGAATTGGCGCGTCCACAAAGAACTCGCCGGAGATGGGAGGGACATGGTCTACGCAGTGTTGACGACAGTGCAGGTGCTGCGCGACTCGATTGATAGCTTGGCGAACCTGTTCGACGAGACAAATCGCCCGCTCGTGGCCGAACACGAGGATTGGCTTGGCGCCTGGTTCACCGCTAATCGGGATACGGATGAAGTGACTGTCGTCGCCCGCTGGCGGAGCGCCGACTCCTATCAGGCTCTCCGCAACAGCCCTGAGTTTCAGGCGACGATGGCCGAGTTCGCCAAGGCGTTCACCAGCCCACCGAAGGTTTCGGTCAACGAAATACTGGTCGAGATGTAGCGTTCGGTGCGCCGCTATTCGGGGGCGGTACGGTCGATCGCCAGCCGGGTCTGGTAGTGCTCGGTCCGGAGCCGGGTCAGCCGGTTCTCCTGAGATGCGGCGTCCGCACCGCGCTGGTGAAGTCGTCGGACCTCGGCGGATAAGTTGGCGATCTCGCCCTCCAAACTGTGTTTGCGCTCGATCAACTCCCTGCGAGTGGGAGATGGTGATCGGCGTCGCAGCCATCGCATGAGGAGATGGTATTCGTACTGCGAGTAGCCTGCAGGACTGCATCAGCACACGAACGCCGGAGGAATCGGGTGTACCAGGTCGACACAACCATCGATGAAGCATGCGCGGGGAGTGGCGACTTCATCTGCGACTGGATCTACGACACGACCGGCAATGAGACTCTCGCCGAGGCAGCCGACTGGTTCATCGAACGTCCCCTGACCGTACTTGTCATCATTGCGGTAGCGCTGATAATCAATCGGATCGCCCGCAAGGCCATCGATCGTGCCGAGATGCGGATGATTCACGATCGGGAGAGACGACTCGAGGAACGCCAAGCAGAAGAAGTCGACGACGGTCGATTTGAGGATCAGGAGTTCCGGGCGCAGCAGAAGGCTGCACAATTGGCTTCGGCCGCAGAGCAAGCAAAGCAGCGGGCCAGGACCGTGGGATCGGTGTTGCGCAGCTTCGCCTCGACCGTGATCTTCACCTTTGCCATCCTCATGGTGCTCGGTGAGTTTGACGTGAACCTCGGTCCTCTCATCGCCGGTGCCGGCATCGCCGGTATTGCCCTCGGTTTTGGGGCCCAGTCCATCGTGGGGGACTTCCTATCGGGCTTCTTCATGCTGGTTGAGGATCAGTTCTCCGTCGGTGACGTGGTCGATGTCGGGGAGGCGTCCGGGGCGGTCGAGGCAATCACCCTCCGCACCACCCGCATTAGGGACGTCAACGGGACTCTCTGGTACGTCCCCAACGGCGAGATCCACCGGGTCGCAAACAAGTCGCAGCAGTGGGCTCGGGCAGTCTTGGACATCGAAGTCGCCTACGACACCGACATTGCCACTGCCAGCCGGGTCATCAAGGAGGTTGCTGTTTCGGTGTGGCGAGACAATCTGCCAGACGCAACGATTATTGAAGAGCCCGAGATCTGGGGTGTTGAACGCTTCGGGGAGAGCGCTATCGCCATCCGGCTCGTGGCCAAGGTGGAACCGGGAGAGCAGTGGAAGACCAGTCGGGTCATCAGGCAGCGCCTGGTAGAAGCCTTCGCCCGTGAAGGCATTGAGATCCCCTTCCCGCAGCGGGTGATCTGGACCCGACAAGAGCAGGCACCGGAGCCGGAGTGAGCCAAACGCAAGCCTCGACCGTTTCGGGGGGAGGCCGATTCAACTGGTTTTCGGGTGTCTTCACCCCGAGCATCCTCACCGTTTTTGGTGTCGTCATGTACCTGTTGCTGGGCTGGACAACGGGTCAGGTTGGCCTCGGGATGATGCTGATCATCGTTCTGATTACTCATCTGATCACGGGGGCAACAGCGCTTTCGGTGTCGTCGATAGCCACCAACAGAACCGTGGGCGCGGGCGGGGCCTACTTCATGATCAGCCGATCGCTGGGGCCGTCCGTGGGCTCGGCCGTTGGGATTCCGCTCTTTCTGGCGCAGGCATTGAGTGTCACGTTCTACATCGTCGGTTTTGCGGAGGCCATGCATCTGCTCATCCCCGAATTGCCGGTAGTGCTTATCGGCACTGTCACCAACTTTGTCGTCCTCAGCCTTGCCTACTGGAACGCGGAACTGGCAATTCGTGCGCAGTACTTCGTAATGGCTGTCATTGCGCTGTCGATGATCTCGTTCTTCACCGGCACCACCGGCGACTTCCCGGCAACGATCGAGTGGTTCAACAGCGATGGGGCCAGTTTCATCAGGGTGTTTGCGGTTTTCTTCCCTGCGGCGACCGGGATAATGGCGGGCGTTTCCCTGTCCGGCGACCTGCAGAACCCGCGACGCGACATCCCGCGGGGAATCATGCTCGTAGTGATAACGAGCTTCGTGGTCTACGTGGCGTTTCCCATCTGGTTCTCGCTCAATTTCTCCAACAACCAATTGATCAACAATCCCGATGCGGTATTCATCGTTGCCTCCGTACCCGCCCTGATCTATCTCGGAGTCTTCGGGGCGTCGCTGTCGAGTGCCCTCGGGTCCATCCTCTCTGCGCCGCGCACGCTTCAGGCGCTCGCCATGGATGGTCACGTGCCCCGATTCTTGGGTAGGGGATACGGCAAGGACAACGAACCCAGGGTGGGGACGCTGCTCACGTTTGCGCTGGCGCAGGTGGGTGTTCTCCTCGGCAGCCTGGAGGCGATTGCCCCGGTCCTCACGATGTTCTTCCTCGCCACCTACGGAGCCCTCAATCTGGCATCGGGTCTCGAGACCTGGGCGGCCAACCCGAGTTTCCGTCCGACGTTCCGGGTGCCGGCCGCGGTAAGCCTGCTCGCTGCCGTTGCGTGTTTTTACGTGATGAGCATCATCAATCTGCCTGCCATGCTGGTGGCGGCGGTCGTGCTCATCGGCCTCTTCGCCTTCACGCAACGACGCGCTCTTGATTCGGCGTTCGGCGACGCTCGTCACGGCTTGTGGTCGGCGCTTGTCCTGGCCGGCCTGCGCAATGTGAACCTCTCGAAGGAACACCCGATCAACTGGCGGCCCAACCTCGTCGTCATGGGCGGCGACATCGGGGAACGGCAGCACCTCCTCGACACGAGTAGCGCTCTTGTGCAATCGCGTGGCCTTGTGACATTTGTTCATCTGCTGGAGGGCGCGGTCGTCGATCGTGCCGAGGAGCGGAAGGTGCTCAACGAGTCGTACCAGGAGCAACTGGCCGAAACCCACCCCAACGTGTTCTTCCGCGCCGAGGTGGTCGGCGACATCTACCAGGGTGCGGTCACGGCGGCGCAAACCTACGGGATCGGCAACTTCCAGGCCAACGCAGTGATGCTGGGCTGGCCAAAAACCAACGAGCAGATCTCCGGATACCTGCAGATGCTGCGCGACTTGCACATGCTGGAGCGGACGATCCTTCTGGTGCGCGACCGACCGGGGAGCGCAACCGCGGTGCGGGGCGCCAATATCCACGTGTGGTGGACGGGAGCCACCGCCAACGGTTCGCTGATGCTTCTGCTGGCTCATCTGGTCACCCAACACACCCGGTGGCGCGGATCACGGATCACCGTCCTCACCGCCGTCGAGCACGCCGACGAGGTTGTAGAAGCATCAGGGCGCATCCGGACCCTTCTCGAAGCGGCTCGCATTGAGGCAAACATCGATGTCGTCCTCACCGCGGGTCGGCCGCTTTATCAGGTGTTTGCCGAGGAGTCGGGACCGGCAGACTTGGTATTCCTCGGGTTCCTACTGCCGACGGACCTCCGTCAAGCGGACGGTTTCCATCGGCGGATGAGCAAGATCATGAGCGGGTTGCCCCGCACGATTCTGGTGTCGAGCGCCCGCGGTCACGACTTCGAGTCGGTGGTGTTCGACACAACAGAGATGGACATCCCGGTCCCTCGAGATGGCGAGCAACGCTAGCCGGGCTCGATGATGAGGCCCTCGTTGGGGCGGAGCACACCGGGGGCAGCGACATCGTCTAGATAGGTGGTTACAGCTACCTTCCCCGAGAAGCCCAATTCGAGGGTGACATCCGTGAAGTTGAGGGCGATTGTCAGGGAGCCTTCACCTCGAGTGAACGCAAAACACCCGTCGGGAGCATCGACCTCCCGGTAGTCGCCGGACTGAAGCACAGCGGAGGAGTCCCGGTATGACAGCAGCGTCCGGTACAGGCTGAGCAGCGACTGCGGATCCTCGAGCTGCTCGGCAACGTTTCTATCCTGCCAGTCATCTGTGAGGGGCAGCCAGGGCGCAGCGGCCCCATGAGGAGAGAACCCGCCATTATGCGAGTTGTCCCACTGCATCGGGGTCCTGCACCCGTCGCGGCCGGCTCCCGGCAAGCTCCGTCCGTGTGGATCGAGTTGCTCTTCGGCCGGGATGAAACGTTCGGGGATCGCCAATTCGTCCCCGTAGTAGAGCGTTGGCAAGCCGCGCAAAGTGAGCAGCAGCATTGCGGCCACCGGCATGTGCTGCTCACCGAATCGGGTCGCGATTCGGGAATCGTCATGGTTGCCGAGCACATAGCTGGGCCATCCGCCGGCGGGCACGGCCGCTTCCACTGCGGCAACCCGTTCCCCGATATCTGCTGCGGTCCATGGGGAATGGAGTAGCGAGAAATTGAAGGGCAGGTGCAGCTCATCGAGATCCCCGTAGTAGCTGGCCCACTCTTCCCAATCGGAGAGGTGAATCTCCCCGATCGAGAACCGCTCCGGCTGGTAGCTATCGAGCAGCGCCCTGACATCGCGATATAGAGCGTGGTTGTCCACGTGACCCTTGTCGTAGAGATGTTCGAACATGTCGTACTCGCCGTGGTCCTTGGTGATGGTCATCGGCCTGGCGGTCAGCCGCGGGTTGTCACGTAGCCGTGGATCCTTCATGACGTAGTGGGCAACATCGACCCGGATACCGTCGACCCCCCGGTCGAGCCAGAACATCAAGTCGTCGAACATTGCTTCCTGGACTTCGGGATTGCGCCAGTTGAGGTCGGCCTGCTTTTTGGTGAAGGTGCACAGGTAGTACTGGCCGGTGTGGTCGTCGTAGTTCCACGCCGGGCCTCCGAAGGAGCTCACCCAGTTGTTGGGAGGCGACCCGTCCGGGCTGGGCTCGCGCCAGACGTACCAATCTCGCTTGGGGTTGTCGCGGCTCGAGCGTGATTCGATGAACCACGGGTGTTCGTCTGAACTGTGATTCGGCACCCAATCGATGATGAGTTTCATCCCTCGCTCGTGAACTGCGTCGAGCAACACGTCGAAGTCATTGATCGTGCCAAACATGGGGTCGACGCTTGTGTAGTCCGCAACGTCATAGCCGAAGTCGGCCATTGGAGATTTGTAGAACGGTGAGATCCAGATAGCCCCTACCCCGAGTGTCGTCGCCAGGTAGTCGAGCTTCTCAGTGATGCCGGGCAGGTCGCCGATCCCGTTACCGGTGGTATCTCGGAAGCTGCGCGGATAGATCTGATATACGACGGTGGTTTGCCACCACGGCTGTGTGCTCATGTCAGGAGGCTACCGCCCCGGTTCGGGAGTCTGGCGTACGTGAGCGCCTTATAAGGCGCTCACGTACGCCAGACGCTCTGCTCGGCCATTCCGTTGAGGATCTCGAGTACGACACGGTTGGCGAGAAAGGCGGTGATTCCCCCCGGTCCGTCGTATGGCGGGCACACCTCCACAACATCAGCGCCGACGACCTCGAGTTCGCTAGCGATTCTGCGCACGGTGTCGAGCAGTTCCCGCGATGTCAGGCCACCCGGCTCCGGCGTTCCCGTCGCCGGTGCCATTCCCGGGTCGACGACGTCGATGTCGATCGAGATGAAAGCCTTCGACGCGCCGTCGAGCGCATAGGTGACCGCCTCGTCCACCACCGGGCGCAGCCCGCGATCGACGATGTCGGTCATCAGATAGCTGCGCATCCCTTGTTCCTTCATCCACGCGACGACGTCCGGGGACGGCCAGTAGCCGCGCAATCCGATCTGGACGAAGCGATGTCCGGGTACTGCCCCCGATTCGATTAGCCGGCGCATCGGGGTCCCATGGCCGACGAGATGGCCAAAGTGACTTTCCGCCGTGTCGGCGTGGGCATCGAAATGAATGAGAGCGATCTCGCCGTGCCCGTGGACATCGGCAACACCACTTGCGTTGGGGAATGTGATCGAGTGGTCCCCTCCGAGCACTATCGGCACCGTTCCTTGCTCGGTGATGCGGCGGACACCGTTGCGGATCCGTTCGATGCTCTCGTCGATATGACCGGGGACGAGCTTGAAATCACCGATATCGGCGATCTCGAATTCCTGAAACGGATCGATGCCGGTTGGCAGGTGGGGTCTTTCAGCTGCGGTCCACAGATAGTCGCCGCCACGGATCGCTCCGGGCCCGAAGCGCGCTCCGGGACGGTACGTAGTCCCCCAGTCGAAGGGAGCGCCCACGATGGCGATATCGATGTCGCCGAGATCGTCGAGTTCTCCGGGATTGGCTCCCGCGAACGTCATCCGGTTGGAGAAATCCCCGGTGAGGCCTGTCCTCGTTTCACCCATGAGGGGACCATACCGCGTTGGCCCACGCGTCTGGCGTTCGTGAGCGCCTTAAAAGGCGCACACGAACGCCAGAATGGTGGATGCGGTGGGCCGCGGGCCTCCAGGTACAATCTGGCCAGACGTCCTGGGAGGATCGATTGACAGCCACTGAGGGAAGTCGGAAGCGTCGCAGCATCAGCGCCTGGTTGATGGCGCTTGGGGCGCTGGCGGTTGTGGGCACCCTTGCGCTGTGGTGGTTGGGCAGTCTTCCCGACCATGCCCATCCCGAGGTCGGCCGAACGGTATTCGGCAACATTCCCGGACCTCTCGTCGCTCTCTTCTATGTCACCGTCGCCGTCTTCCTCGGGTTGACGCTCTACCTATTCGCGCTGCGAGCCGCCAACTGGGAACGAGGTGCTTGGGACGACCGCTCGAAGCTGCTGAAGCGCAGGGTTCACCAACTGCGCGCAGGCCTCTCGATGAAGACGCTCCTGCGCGACCCCGCAGCCGGGGTCCCTCACACCGCGCTCTACTACGGATTCCTCGTCCTCTTCCTTGGAACCGTCACGCTCGAGATTGACCATCTGCTGCCCAACAACCTCAAGTTTCTCGAGGGAGGCTTCTACAAGGGCTATTCGTTCGTGCTCGACCTGTTCGCCGTGGTTTACCTGGTGGGCCTGATCTGGCTCGGGGTGCGTCGCTACGGCATGCGGCCGTGGCGGCTGCGCTCGAAGACAAAGCCGGAAGACGGCTGGATCCTGTTCACGCTCGGCGCGATCGGTATCACCGGTCTTGCCGTCGAAGCGGCCCGAATCACCGAGATGGGCCGCCCCGCCTTCGAGCAATGGTCCTTCGTCGGCTACCCGCTGAGCTATCTGGTGCCGGAGAGCGCTGCCGCAGGCACCCACCAGATCCTCTGGGTACTCCACGTCGCCAGCTTTCTCGGGTTCCTCGTCGTGCTTCCGACGACAAAGCTGCGCCACATGGTCACGTCACCGGCCAACATGTATCTGTCGCCGCGGGAACGGCCGGTCGGGGCGATGCGAGAAATGCCCAACCTCATGGAGGTCGACGACATCGAGACGGTGGGTGCATCGGTAATTGCCGAATTCACCTGGAAACAGCTGCTCGATACTGACGCCTGCACTGTGTGCGGCCGCTGTACGTCCGTGTGCCCGGCCAGCACCACGGGCAAGCCGCTCGATCCCCGCGAGATCGTGCTCAAGCTGGGCGAAGTCGCTGCGGCAACGGCGCCTTTCCCGCAATCGGCGACGGTCAGCCTTGATCAGCGGATCGAGATCACTTCGGACAGCATCTTCGAGCGCGTGACGCCTGAGGAGTTGTGGGCCTGCACCACCTGCAGGGCCTGCGACGACATCTGCCCCGTCAACATCGAAATCCTCGACAAGATCCTCGACATGCGCCGCTATCTGTCGCTTATGGAATCCGAGTTCCCGACCGAGCTCGGCAAGGCGTACATCTCGATGGAGAACTCTTCCAACGTCTACGGGATGGACCAGAACACCAGAGGCGACTGGGCCGACCAACTCGATTTCCCGGTCAAGCTGTTGGGCGAACCGGGGGTTGAGGCGGAGTATCTGTACTGGGTGGGGTGCGCCGGATCGTTCGACGACCGCAACCGAAAGGTGACGGTCGCAACCGCACGGCTGCTGCATGAGGCCGACGTCGACTTCGCCATTCTTGGTCCGCGGGAATTCTGCTCCGGAGACCCGGCACGCCGTACCGGCAACGAGTACGTCTTCCAGGGCCTGGCGCTGCAGAACATTGAGACCCTCAACGACCTCGGTGTCACGAAGATCATCACGCAGTGTCCGCATTGTTTCAACACGCTCGCCAACGAATACCCGCAGTTCGGCGGCGACTACGAAGTTCTGCACCACTCCGAGCTACTCATGCACCTCGTGGAGCAGGGCAAGCTCGAGCCGGAAGCGAACGGCCAGACCATCACGTTCCATGATCCCTGCTACCTCGGCAGGCACAACGACGTATTTGTTGCTCCCCGCGACGTGGTCGACGCCGTTGGAACCAGGGTTGAAATGCCGCGCAACGGCACCAAGGCATTCTGCTGTGGGGCCGGCGGCGGCAAGATGTGGTACGAAGAGCAGACCGGCAAGAAGGTCAACATCGAGCGCACCGAAGAAGCCGTTGCGTGCGGTACCGACGTCATCGCCACCGGCTGTCCCTTCTGTTACGTCATGATGGACGACGGCGTGAAAGAGGTCGGCGCCGACGAGCAGGTGCTGGTGCAGGACATCGCCATGCTGCTGGCCGACCGTACGTTCGACTAGTGGGCAACAATCGTGGGTTCTCCCTCGGGGACGACTTCGAGCGTGTTCGCCGGTTCCTGATCGATACCTATCCGCTCTTTGACCGGCTATTCAACTGGGGGAGCGACCGCTGGGATGTACATCGATTCACCGGCAGGGCCCAGGCGGAGTTGAGCGGTAATCGCGCGTGGACTGAGTCTGTACGGATCTGGGAGCACAGCGGTCGGATCATTGGGGTCGTGAACCCCGAGGGAGACAACGAGGCGCATCTGCAGATCCACCCCGAGCACCGTGGAATCGAAGAGGAAATGCTGGAATGGGTGGCGGAAACCTGGCCCACGGATCGGGTGTTGACGTGGGCTCGGCAGCACGACTCCTATCGGCGCAGCTTGCTCCGCTCCGGTGGTTGGGAAGAGGGAGGAGTCGACGGCTTCACCCACCGGCGGTCCCTTGACGGCGAGCTTCCGCCAGGGCCGATTGCCGAGGGCTACGCGGTGCGTTCTATCGACCTGAGACTGCGTGATGATGCTGAGCGGCGGGCTGCGATCAGCCGGGAGGTCTTCGGCAGCAAACGCACTGCCGAGCTGGCGGCCGTACTCCGCCAGGCTCCGGGCTATCGGCCGGATCTCGATCTGGTCGCCGTCGCCCCCGACGGGACGTTCGCCGCCAACACGACGGTATGGCTAGACGAGGTCAATCGCTACGCACTATTCGAGCCGGTCGGGACGCACCCGGAGCATCGTCGACGCGGTCTGGCGTCGGCCGTCATCGCTGAGGGCCTGCGGCGGGCGGTGACTCTCGGGGCTACCACTGCCTACGTCGGATCGGGAACGGACCTGCCGGCTAACACTCTCTATGCGTCGGTGGGATTCGACGCCGGTGACGCTGAAATCCGGTACAGCTATGCGCGCCGGGCTTGACGTTTTGTCTAGCGCCAGTGCGCCAATTCTCCGGTCGGCCTACAATCAGATTGATTTCGCAACGACTTAGGAGAAGGTAGCGAGATCGCTCCCCGCGACTCCCTGCATTTCTGCTGCGTGATGTCTGCGACGACACAGATCAAGGAAGGTAAGAATGAGGAATTGGAAACTCTTTGTGGGTTTGCTGATGGCCTTTGCCCTCGTGGCTGCTGCTTGCGGCGGCGACGACGATGGGACAGCGGAGACCACCACGGCGGCACCCACGACCACAGCCGCTCCGGAGACGACTGCGGCCCCTGAGACAACTGCTGCTCCCGAGACCACGACCACGGCTGCTCCGCTGCCGCCGCTCGTAGTGTGGGCAGACGACAAATTCGGTGCAGTTATCGAAGAGGTCGCCCAACCGTTCACAGAGGAAACCGGTATCGCTGTCGAGATAACAGTGATCGATTTCCAGGACATGCGTGAACAGATCGTTACGCAGGCTCCGGCCGGTGAGGGCCCCGATCTCTTCATCGGTGCCCACGACTGGCTTGGCGAGATGGTGGCAAACGGGATCGCGGCTCCGCTCGATCTCGGGGCGACTTCGGCCAACTTCGCTGAGGTTGCGCTGGACGCCTACACGACGGATGGCAATCTCTACGCCATGCCGTACGCTATCGAGGCTATTGCCTTGTTCTACAACGCGGATCTGGTGGAGGCTCCTCCGACCACGGTCGAGGAACTCACCGCCACCTGTGACGAACTCGGCGACGCTATCGAGAACTGTTGGGGTATCCAGGGCGGTGGCGTCGCTGGCGACGCCTTCCACAACTTCCCATTCGTGGCAGCCAAGGGTGGCTACATCTTTGGCTTTGATGCGGCCACCGGGTTCGACGTCACTGACGTTGGTCTCGATACAGAAGGCGCCATCGCAGGTGTCGCGGCCATGGAGCAACTCGTTGCTGATGGCTACATCGACCCGATCGACGAAGACGACATGAAGCAGTTGTTCATTGACGGTCAGGAAGCTTTCCTGATGTCGGGTCCCTGGTGGGTCAACACCTGGGACGAAGAGGGTCTCAACTGGGGTGTTACCACCCTGCCGACCCTCGAGGGTGATCCATTGACCCCCATGGTCAATGTGCGTGGGTTCTATGTCAGTGAGTTCGGGGAGAACAAGGCTATCGCCGAGGAGTTCCTCCTCAGCTTCGTTGCCACCGATGAGACCATGCTGGCGCTGTTCGAGGCGGACCCCCGTGGACCGGCCTGGCTTCCCGTTGTCGATCAGGCAACCGGCTTCGAGGCATTTGCCGAGTCGGCTGCCAACGGTCTCTTCATCCCCAACGTGCCCGAGATGGGTGCAGTTTGGGGTGCGCTGGGCGATCAGATCCTCGGCGTCAGAAACGGGGCGACCACTGCTGCAGATGCGATGACCAACGCAGCCGAGCAGGTTCGTACCGCGGTTGAGGGCGGCTAGCCGAACGCACTCAGCCAATAGACACACTGGGGGAGGCCTGCTGGCCTCCCCCAGTCGCGTACTGGAGCCCGAGGGGAAGCATGCTCCTCCGGGATGTCGG
>CAMYKI010000014.1:57954-59782 GCA_947258985.1 uncultured Acidimicrobiaceae bacterium | reverse complement strand
TGAGTTTCGGCTGGGCCGAAACTCACGCCTTGCTGCAGTTAGGAGCTTTGTCCAGAACTGCAGCTATGTAGTCCCGTGCCGGTCCGTTGCAGTTTGGGCTTCGCCCAAACGTGCAGCTTCAAGTCTTGGTCGGTTGTCGCTCTGGTGGCTTGTTTGGGGTCTGATACTGTTTGCCTATGGACTTTCGTGTCCTTGGTCCTCTTGAAGTCGTGGTTGATGGTGAGGTTGTGCCGATTGCGGCTCCCCGGCAGCGGGCCCTGCTCGGGTTGCTTTTGGTCAATGTCAATGAAGTTGTTTCTGTTGACCGGATGATTGAATGTTTGTGGGGGGATGATCTTCCGTCAAGCGGTGCCACGGCGCTGCGATATCACGTCTCGAAGCTGCGGTCGGCGTTGGGCGTCGAGCCGAGTCCGGTGGTGACGCGTTCGTCGGGGTATGTGTTGGAGCTGCCCCCTGAGGCGGTTGATGCTTGCCGGTTTGAGCAGGCACTCGCCGCGGCCGCCGATGTACTGGATGGCGCTCCTGATCGTGCTGCTTCTTTGGTCCGTGATGGTCTTGGCTTGTGGCGTGGTGACCCGTATTCGGGTTTTGGGGATGTCGGGTTTGTTGATGCTGAGGTGCGGCGACTGGTTGAGTTACGGCTCAGAGGTATCGAGTTGGGGTTTGAGGCGGACCTGGCTCGGGGTAGGGAGGTTGATATTGTTGCTGAGTTGGAGGGGGCGTTGGTTGAGTGGCCGTTTCGGGAGCGTCTGTGGGGTCTGCTCATGGTTGCTTTGTATCGCTCCGGTCGGCAGGCGGAGTCTCTTCGTGCCTATCAGAGGGCACGCACCGCGCTTGGTGATGAGCTGGGGATAGAGCCATCGGCGGAACTGACGGCGTTGGAGACTCGGGTCTTGCTTCATGATCCGGGTCTTGATCTTGTGGTGCAGCAGCGATCGAATCTTCCGTCGCCGGTGAGTAGCTTCATCGGTCGTACCGCGGAGATCGATGAGTTGGTGGGTCTTTGTTGTGAGGATCGGTTGGTGACGATTACCGGTGCTGGGGGGATGGGTAAGAGCCGTCTTGCGGTCGAGGTTGCTGGTCGGTGTTTGTCGGGGTTCGATGACGGTGTGTTGCTGGTTGATCTCACCGAGGTTACGGACGATGACGCGGTGGCGCGGCGTTTGCTGGCGGCGCTGGAGATTGTGGAGCGGGCTGATCGTTCTTCGGTCGAGTCGTTGATCGATGTTCTAGCCGACAGGAACAGGCTGCTGGTTGTTGATACTTGTGAGCGTGTTGTCGATGGTGTCGCCGATGTGGTTGGGGCGCTTCTTCCGGCGTGTCCCTCGGTTCATGTCATTGCGACGTCCCGTGTGCGTCTTGGTGTGATCGGCGAGACGCTGTGGGAACTCGGCGGGCTACAGACCGGCGTTGGCGATGGTGATGTGGGGGAGTCGGAGGCGGTCAGGTTGTTTGCGGATCGTGCTCGTTCTGTGAGACGCGGCTTCGCTATCACACCGGACAACGAGGTGGTTGTTGACGGGATCTGTCGAACGCTTGACGGTATCCCCCTGGCGATCGAACTTGCGGCTGCCCGGTCCCGCATCATGACCCCGGCAGAGATCGCCGATCATTTGGCGGACCGCTTTAGGTTCCTTGCCGATGCCAGGACTGGTGGACCGGAGCGGCACCGGACCTTGCAGTCGATGATCGACTGGAGCTACAACCTCCTCACCGACACGGACCAGCAACTGTTCCGTCTCCTTGGCGTCTTTCGGGGCGGTTTCACCCTCGACGCCCTGCAAGCCATCTCTGACGAAGACGAACGTGTGATTGCCGATGGGGTTGA
>CAMYKI010000014.1:0-57930 GCA_947258985.1 uncultured Acidimicrobiaceae bacterium | reverse complement strand
GTGTGATTGCCGATGGGGTTGAGAGGCTCGTTGACGCGTCCCTCGTCACCGTCTCCACCCCGGGAACTACGACCCGCTATGTGCTTCTCGATACCGTCGGCGAATACGCCACCGGACTCCTCAACGAGCAGGGCGAGATGACTGAGGTGCGACAGAGGCACGCTGCCCACTATGCCTCCATGGCGCGCCAAGCCTTTGAGCGAATGGACACACCGTTCAGCCCGAAGCCAGACTCACCAGAGGAGGCCCTGGCGTGGCGTGATGTGATCAAGAATGATCTCGCCAACCTGCAACACGCCCTCGACTGGACGCTCCAAACCGGCGTTCTTGAGGCGGCACTCGAAATCGTCACCCCATTGGCCGAAAGCTTGGTGAGCGCGGCAAATACCCGCGAGGCAATTGGCCATCTCGACACCGTACTAAACCGGGACGACTGCCCGGAGACGTCCCTGAGATTTGCCGCGACCACATTCCTCGGTCGTGCACATGCAGTCATGGACGACCGGATTCGCGCCGCGGCGTCTCTCGATGAAGCCGATCGGCTAGCTGGCCGCCTAGAAATCGCATACGGCATAGCCGATATCTCCACCTGGCGAGGCCAGCTAGCTCTCAATAGAGGTGATGTGGTCGAATCGGTCGCCTATGAAGAGGCGGCCCTCGCTCGTGCCGATGACGACGGTGATCCGAGAATGTCTCGTCATCTCTGGAATCTCGCGCACATCGCCGTGCTGATCGGGGAAATCGATCGTGTCCGGGAACTCGCCGAACGATTCGACCATGAGGAGACTGACGGCCAGCGCAGGGCACTCGCCGTGGACAGTCTCACTGCCGCATACGAGGGCGATCATCAAGGCTCTTTGGAACTGGCCCGAAGAGGTCTTGCCCTCGCGAGGTCTGAATTGGCTTCCAAGAACTTCGTGGGCATGATCGCCGCTGCCCTAGTCAACCTTGGGCAGATCGACGAGGCCCGCCCAATTCTCGAGTCTCAGGAGAGGTTCTGGCACGACCACGGAATAGCGACTGACACCTCGCATAGCAGCCTTGGCCTTGTCGATCTCCGCAGCGGCGACATCGAGTCGGCCAGAATTAGACTCCGCGCAGCCATCAAGAACACCCACACTCTTGGGAACCGTTACCGACTGTGGGAAACGTTCTACGCCGCGGCCGAATGGTTCGCACACACCAACGACAACGAGACTGCAGCGGTCCTCCTCGGTCACTGCTCAGCCCTCGCCGAACAACACCGCTACGCCCCAGCCGCTCTCGAATGCACGCCCGTCGTCAGTCTCGATGATGAAATCGTCACCAAGACCCTCAACGCACTCAGCAACTAACACCACGCCGACACCGGAGAGATTCCCGACCTCAGCAGGACCGTGCGCGGGGCCGCTACCACAATCACCCCGCTGCAACCCAATTGCAGTCCAACACGCTGGTACAGGACGGGACAGGATGGGACGAACCCCTCTTGAACCCGGCTGAATCGCCCGGGATCTCGGACGTATTGGGACAGGACGGGACTGGATGGGATGAACGGTCCCAGGTTTAGGTCCTGGTAGGCACATGCCCGTGGGGGTTCGAGTCCCTTCGCCCGCACCATCTGGCTCGCTAGTGCGCGTCTTCGGGCTGCATTGCGCTGCGAGCATAGGCCACGACCTGGTCGGTGGTCATTGCCTCGCCTTTAGCCCATTCGCGCTCATAAGATTCCTCGCCGAGGGCGGTGCGTAGTCGAGTGCAGTTCTCGTCCATTGCTTGGGCTTCGTATGCCGGGGGGGCCAGGTTCTTGCGTATCCGCATCGCCTCCGTTGCTCCATAAAGGCGGACTGATGTGACGGCGTCCGTTTCAGTACAGACCGCTGCGAGCGCAATCAGCACAAGGAAGGCATCCGCTTCATTCGACTCGGCAAAGCTGTCCAGCGCATCGAGCAGCGTTGCGATACCGTTTTCTGTGTCTCCGACGGCAATCTGGACTAAGCCATCCGAGGGCGCGAACAGCATGTCCCACATTTCCCTGATCAACGGACCGTATTCCTCCTGGTAGGCCACGGCACGGTCAATGTTCCCTGCCGCGAGTTCTATTTCCACGAGGGCTTTTCCTCCCCATACGACCCAGCGGTGGTTGTGTACTTCCGCGGCCATTTCCATTGCTGTGATTGTGTAGCTGCGGGCGACGTCGAGGTCGCCGCGCCACACTGCGACCCACCCGAGCGCGGTGTACGCCCCGGCTTGTGCCCCGAGAGAGGAGAAACTCTCGCCGCGCTCCAACAGTTCTCGGGCTGCTGCTTCGGCCTCGTCTAGCCCATCCTCAACCCGAACCAGCATCCCGGAAAGGTTGAACAAGCATCCCATCGCCAACGGGTCGCCAATCCGGTCCAGAAAATCGAACGCCTCCCTGGTGATTGCGGCCCCACGGTCAAAGTCCTCCTCCCACCCAACCGTGGGACCCAACCGAAACAGGGCACGACCGATCCCATACTCATCGTCAAGTTCGCGAGCCACTCCCAGGGCCTCCTCAGCGAGCGCCACCCCACGACCCGGCTCCAGATACGCAGCGAGAACCAGCAGCATCACGAGCGCTCGGGAAGGGCGCTTGCGAGCCTCCTCCAGCACCGGGCCAAGAAAGCGGTCCATCGTCGCAACACGACCGGCACCTTTCCAATACTCCGTGAGATACGCCACCGTGTCCACCGCCAAGACGGATTCTCCCGAATCGAGTGCCCAGGAGAGAGCCGCTATGTGATTCGGCTCTTCCCGAACACACACCCGAGACCACTTGACCTCCTCCGGACCGATAGCGCCATCAAACGCTCGTTGCGCCAGGTCCCGGTAGTAGACCGCGTGCCGACGTTTCACCTGCTCGGTCTCACCAGCAGCATCAAGCCACCGTGCGGCGTACTGCCGCACCGGGTCCAGCATCTCGAATCGATCGGTTTCCCGGTCCGCCACAACCAGCGAGACGTCGACGAGGCGAGCAAGCAAATTGAACACTGCATCAATCGGAAGAATCTCGTCCGCACAAACCAGTTCGGCTGCCTCCAGGGTGGCACCACCTCGGAACACGGCGAGCCGCCGGAACAGTGTCTGCTCGGCGGGTTCGAGTAACTCGTGGCTCCAGTCGAGAACGGCTCGTAGCGAACCGTGGGGTGACTCACCCTTGCGGCTTCGAGCAAGCAGCGTCATCTGGTCATCCAGACGCTGGCCAATCTGGTCGAGAGAAAGCCCGCCCAGACGCGCCGCAGCCAACTCAACTGCAAGCGGGATACCGGCGACCCGGCGGCAAATTCGAGCAACAAGGTCGACGTTTCCCGAAGTGATCGCGAACCGGGGCTTTACCAGACCGGCCCGGTCCTCGAAGAGGCGAACAGCATCGGCCCCAACCCCGTCTGTATCGAGAAGGGGCACCTCAAACCGACTTTCGCCGACAACCTCCAGAGGTTCCCGGCTGGTGGCGATGACCCGGAGTCTGGGAGCCGCGCTAAGCAGAGACTGAACGAGTCCCGCTACATCGTCGATATGACGCTCGCACCCATCAAAGACGAACAACGACTCACGTTCCGAGAGGTAGTCGCCCAGTTGGACGATGAGACCCTCGGGCGTCCGAATGGGAACGCCAAGGATGCGAGCAAGCCGTTCCGGGATGAGATCTGCATGGGCAACCACCGAGGTTGCGACAAACCAGACGCCATCGAAGTAATCGCCGATCAGGGTACGGGCAACCTCGACCGCCAGGCTCGTCTTCCCGACACCACCCACACCCGTCAGAGTGACCAGACGATGGTTGCCAACCAGATGCCGAACCTCTTCAATATCACGGTCGCGACCGATGAAACTGCTCAGCCGCTCCGGGAGGTTGCGCCGCCGGGTCGGAGGTCTGGCCGCGATCAACAACGGGTCCTGGAGCAACACCTGCTCCTCTATCGCCTGCAACTCTTCCGATGGTTCGATCCCGATCTCACCCAACGCATCACGAGCCTGCTGACAAGCCCGCAACGCCTCCGCCTGACGACCACTCCGATAAAGGGCAATCATCAACTGGCCCCGCAACCGCTCCCGCAACGGATACTCCGCCGTCAAGGCTTCCAGTTCACCAACCAAATCGACATGAAGACCCGATGCCAGATCAGCGGCGACGCGGTCCTCCACCACCGCCAACCGCAACTCCTCCAACCGCACAATCTCACCACGAGCGAACGACTCATACGTGAAATCCGCCAACGGAGACCCCCGCCACATCCCCAACGCCTCAACCAACACCCGCGCCGCCCGCTCCGGCTCCGCAGCAATCAAACCCCGACCCTCAGCCACCATCGCCTCGAACCGGTACACATCGATGTTGTCCGCCTCCACGTCCAACACATACCCCGGCGAGCGTGTCACCACATGAACCGCAGCATCCCCCAGAGCAGCCCGCAGCTTCGATACGTGGTACCGCAGAGTCTGCAACGACGAACTCGGCGGATCATCACCCCACAAGGCGTCAATGATCTGATCCGTCGAAACCACCGCATTGGGATGAATCGCCAACAAGGCCAACAGGGCACATTGGGTCCGAGAGTCGACCGGAACCTGGTGGCTGCCGTCCCACACCTCCAACGGTCCCAATATCCGAAGATCCATCACGGCCTCCCAGAACACCCCCAAACATACCCGTCAGTCCTGTTCCGGGACTACATCGCCCAGAAGGTGTACGACAACATCAGGGCGAAGGGCGACGGAAGCACCAGCGACTGAGTCCGTCACAGGACTGATTGGGATGACCCAGCGAACGGCCAGGCGGGTCCTGGTAGGCACATGCCCGTGGGGGTTCGAGTCCCTTCGCCCGCACCAACTTCCCCTGGATGACGCGATTCCCGCTGCCAGGAACGAGAAGCGATCCATGCAATTCGCGACGCATGGCGGCCCTCACCTCTCGCCGAAATCTGTTCTGCTTGCGACCATTCTCGCCACCCACCGATATGGTTGAAGTTGGGGGAAGGGGGCGCTTGCGATTGGAGGCAAGCGATGGCTCTTAACATCCTCTCTTCCATGCTCGCGAATCGTCGCCGCTGCGCGCTGCTCATGGTCCTCGCACTGGCGACGGTGGCCTGCAGGTCCTCCGAATCGGACTCAACCGGCACCACTGCGGCGGCATCGGCAACGAGCGTCACTGAAGCGGCAACCACCACAGCAGCACCTGCCACGACCACAACGACCACGACGACCGAGCCAACAACCACCAGTGACCCGAGACTGGAACTGCCAGCCGAAGGCGAAGCCTGGGACCTGGTCTACCTGAGCAACTCATTCGGCTACCGCGTTGCGCAGCACTATGCGACCCACGCGGAAAAGGCTTTGGGAGTCACGGTCAAGGCCCACGAACAGGCCCTGTCCCGCCTGACCGCCCAACAAGCACTGCAACACCTACAGGATCTCCGCTATCCAAAGATGGGCGATCTGATACGAAACGCCGAAATCATCGTCATCTACGGGGTACCGAATTGGGAGGTGCCGGAGTCCAGAGAGTGGCTAGACACCTGCTGGTACGACCAGAGAAACTCTCCAGCGCCGACCAAGGACTACACCGAAGAAGACTGGCAGGAATACCGACAAGAACTAGAGGCCCTCTTCGCCGAGGTGTGGCACTTGCGCCAGGGCCTCCCGACCGTACTACGCACGGTTGACGCGCCCATCGGGATGATCAGCGATTGGCGAGAAGTCGGGAAGGAGCGGGAGTGCATCGCCGGGTGGGAATCCAACTTCGCCGTGTTGCGGCAAGCCGCAGAAGCACAAGGAGTGACACTGGTACCGGTATTCGACCTGTTCAACGGCCCCAATCACGACGAAGACCCACGTGAGAGAGGTTGGATTGAAGGTGATGGCTATCACCCCAACGACGCAGGCGCCGCTGCAATCGCCGAGGCCCTTGCCGCGGTCGGATTCGAGCCGAACCACATGCCAGAGCCGTAAGCCGTCGCAAAGACCCCTTGCTTTCCTCACAAGTTTCGGTAGGGCGGACGCACTCGCCACCACTCGACTGCAACCCGATTGCAACCCAACACGCTGGTACAGGACGGGATTGGATGGGATGAACACCGGCCGAAACGGTCGAAATCGCCCCATAAGCCGGACGTATTGGGACAGGATGGGACTGGTTGGGATGAACGGTCCCAGGTTGAGGGCCTAGTGAGACATTGTCTCGTGGAGGTTCGAGTCCTCTCTCCGACACTGCGGACCCACCGAAGGTGGGTCCGTTGCAGTTTGCGGACGCAAACTGCCGCTCAGTTTGAGTTTCGGCAGGCCGAAACTCGCGCTTCGTTGCAGTTTGGAGACCCAACTTCACATGGGGTGGCGAGTGGCCGAGGCGTCCGCACTTGTGTCGCACAGGGTTTTCGGCGGTCCACATCTTCGGCTGCTGCCGACCGTTCGACGTAACCGCAACCTTATGAGCTGACAGAGCGGGGGCCGAGTTGTTCTCGGCCTCCGTCATGTCGGTCCTGCCGCGAGGGCGACTAGCGGCCGTCGAAGTGCTTGTTGGCCTTGTCGGGATCGTCCACGGCGAGAGCGAAGTGGAGGCCGTCGGCTCCGGCGCGCAGCAGATACATCGCCTCGATGTTGACGCCGGTAGCGGCGAGGGCCTCGGTCATTTGGGCGAGCGCTCCCGGGGAATCGTGCAAGGTTGCTGAAACGATACGGCGCTCCTCGTAGGGGACGCCGGCGTTCTTCAGAACGATTCGTGCACTGACGTGGTTGTCCACCACGAGCTTCACATACGCCTCCGGACCGGTCGAAAACGCGGCCAGGGTTTCGATATTGACACCTGCCGCACCCAGCTCGCGCGCCAGGGTTGCGAGTTGGCCGGGACGATTCACCATGTTCACTGAGAATTCGATCATGCCCAGAGATTACGCCGTTGGACGCCAATGCGTCGAATGGACCTCGCGTCGCCACCGGGCGGCTCGCACGTGTACATCTGGCGCGACGTGCGGGAGGGAGACCCGTTGGACAACAACGAGCAGCAGCGCGCCTCTGAGCAGTGCGTGATCAGCGCTTTGTTCTGCGACGTTGTCGGTTCGACTGCGCCAACCGAGACACTGGACCCGGAGGATTGGGCCGACATCGTCAACGAGGCAGTCACCGAGATGGCTGTCTGCATCGAACGCTACGGCGGCACGGTTGCTCAGTTCGCCGGCCGCGGGTGCTGTGCTGCGGTTCAGCTCTGTTCGCCGAGCAGAGTTGCCTTGATGTGGTCGTTGTCGCCACAGATCATCAGCCGGTATACCCAACCCCAGTACCGCTGATGCGCCTGGTCGAAACGCAGCTTGGTTTCCCACCGCTCGATGTAGTGGAGGGCATTGGCGAGCAGATCCGCAATCGCCTGAGCCATGTTGTCGCCGTCGCCGCGTAGCGGCGGCCCGTCGACGAGAACGATCTCGACACCAACACGGTCCTCGTCGGTGACCGGCGTCATGTGGGGTCGGAATGGGAATAGCTCGGCGAGGCGTTCCTCCAGATCGTGGCGACTTCGCACCTCGATGGTGGAGATCCTCGTCGGCGATGTGGTGCAGTCGAGTTCCACTGTGTCGTGGTCTGCAAGAGCCTCGAGGAGCGATCCGATGTCGGGTTGTGGAAGATCGGGTTTTACTGCAAGTAGCGTCATCGCAGTTGTCCTTGGTGTGGCCCCGACGGTAGGCCGGGGGATTGCCGTACCAGTCCGCTTACAGTTACCTGTCGGCAGGTTGTCGCTGCGTTTGAGTCAATGAACATGGTCATTTGCGCGCAACCCGAAGTGTCTAGACCGTCACGAAGGCTTTTCCGGCCGATCCGTTCCCCGGCCCATGGCCCACGGATAGCCTCGGGATTTCGTCGTACGATCGGGAGCGGACGACGGTTGCCCGCCGCCTAACGCGACTGATGGATGGCGACCTCACCTCCGAGCAGATGACGGGTTCAGCCGTTTCACGATGACGTTGCCGCATGCAAGCAGAGGCCGCGGGCGTGACTCCGGGACTACTCCCCAGTTCCAATTCCGAAGGGCCGGATCGGCCGCACGTCTAGGCTTCGCGTCGTTGCGCGAAAGGTGACGACCAGTGGCCCATGTCCTCCTATTGCAAGTGATCGTAGAAGGCCCCACGTATGTCTTCGGATCCGCAGCCGAGGGCCATGGCGCTCCTGTATCGTCTTTGCGCAGGGAAGTTGGGGACTCCGGTTATGAGGCTGCCATGGCTGAGGGATGCGTCCGTTGAGAAGCGCAGGGATACTGCTCTACCGACTCGAAGGCCCACTCGAGGTCCTGATTGGTCATCCCGGCGGGCCCTTCTGGCAAAACAAGCACGAGGGTGCCTGGAGCATCATCAAGGGCCTGGTGGAACCGGGCGAGGACGAGAACGTGGCGGCGCTCCGCGAATTCGAAGAAGAGACCGGCCATGCATTGGGCGCCGTCCACATGGTCGATCTGGGTGAAGTTCGATTGCGGTCGGGCAAGCACGTAGTTGCATGGGGCGTAGAGGGGAACTTCGATGTCTCGTTGCTCCGCTCCAACACGGTTCGGATGACATGGCCGCATCACTCGGAAAGAGTGATTGAGTTTCCGGAAATCGATGTAGTGCGTTGGTGCTCCGTGGAGGAAGCCTCGTCCCTGCTCAATCAGGGCCAGATTCCGTTCCTCGAGAGACTCAAAGAATACCTTGACCACACTATGTAGTGGACGATACACTTTAAGTGGCGGTAGATGAAGGCTGCTGCAGAGCTTTGGAGGCGGCCATGAAACTGTGGACGGAACTGGATCAAGCGCAGTTCTCTCTGTCCGTTCGGGGTTACGACCGGGACGAGGTCGATGACTTCCTCGATACCGTCGTCGTCGCCGTGCGGGAGACAGAAGACCGAAATTCGGCCCTCTACGCCAAGGTCAAGACACTCGAATCCGAACTTGCGGCGCGCCGCGAACACTCGTCGAGCATCGAACATGCGTTTCTCGAGGCCGTGGAAAAGAAACAACGCATGCTCGCCGATGCGGAGAAACGCGCCAATCAGATTCTGGAGCGAGCGGAATCCCGTGCTTCGAGCACCGACCGCGCCGAGGATGTGGAGGCCGTCCGCGCCCAGGCCCGATTGATGTTGAACCAGGCGTCGGAGATGCTCTCGGACGCGGAGCGTGAATCGGCGATGATCAGATCAAACGCGGCCGCCGAGGGTGAGACCGCAGTTGCCCAGATACGGGCGGAGGCCGATCGTCTGCTCGAAGCAGCACAGACAGAGGCCGGTGCGATCCTTGCCAACGCCGAGCAACAACACGATCGCCTGGCTGCGGCTCTACGGTTGCTGCAGGACGCGGTTGGCGAGATGCTGGCCAGCGGTGCGGAACGCCACGAAGCGATAAGGGTTGTGCTTGACGGTCGGCCGGAAGATTCCCCGGCTCCCGATCGCGGTGCGGCGATCGCCTGACCTTCGTCGCAGAAATCGCGATCTCCGGTAACATTTTGTCTTAGTTCGGCCGATAAGAACGGTAACCCTCCGCCCCGGCTCTGCCGATAACGCCCTTAACCCAAACCAGAGAGTCATGGCTAAGAAGAAGATCTCCAACCGCCTTCAGCAGATTGGCGACGCCGGTTCCGGTACGCGGATGCCCCCGATGCCCGGGCAGGCGAGCGATACTCAGCTGGTTGAATTGGGCCTGTTCATCTCCGTCACAGTGGTGGGCACATTCCTGCTCGTTGTCCTTGCGGTCTTCTTTGGGCTGCAGTCGGTCGAGGGTCACCTCGAAACAGAGGCGCTGAGAACCGTTGATGCGATCGTGATTGCCGCTGCCGAGGAGGATCCCGCGTTCCGTAACATCACAGAGGTGGATGCGGAAGCCTCCGGTGTCGATGTGCATCTGCGGGGAACCGTGGACAACGAGGACATGACCGTAACCATCCCGGAACTGGTACAGCGTATCGAAGGAATGGGAGTGGTAACTGCCGAGCTCGAATGGGTGCCTCCCATCGACGCTCGAGAGGTGAGAATCGACGCGGCACCGATCACCATCACCTGGGCGGCCGGCCAGGCAACGGTGGCGGGGGAAATCTCGGACGATGCGAATCGTGATGCGCTGATCGCGGCGCTCGAGGACCAGTTCCCCCGCGGGGTTGATGCGACCGGCCTGACGATAAAAGAAGGGGCGACTAGCGAACGCGACTGGCTCTCCAAGATCATCAACCTGGTGCGCCTCGGAGCCGAGGGTTTGCCCGAAGGAGAGATCTTCATCAACCCGGGGGCGAGCCTGGTTCAAGTGACGGGAGTGTACGAGACCCGCCAGCAAAGGCGTGATGCCCGTGAGTCGATCGATGACATCATCGGGGAGACAACCTTTGCGTTTGTGAGCGGGCTTTCGATCCCCGAAGCGCCTGCATTCACGGCAGCAGAGGTCGTGGAACTGCAGGAGAACCTCGACGATCTCATCGAAGGCAAGGTCGTTGAGTTCCAGCTCAACAGCGACGTCCTCACTCCGGTCGGTACCGCCCTCCTGGACGAGATACTCGCCGCGCTCGAGAAGTTCCCGGCGGTGCCGATAGAGATTGGTGGCCATACCGACAACCAGGGAACACCCGAGGAGAATCAGGACCTCAGTGAGCGCCGCGCCCAGACCGCTTTCGACTACCTCGTTGCCAAGGGGCAAGATCCCGTCCGATTCATTGTCGTCGGCTACGGTGAAGACCTGCCCATCGCCTCCAATGACTCTGCGGACGGTAGGGCCCGCAATCGACGTATCGAGTTCAAGGCACTCGGGGAGTAGCGCGAGATGATGTTCGTCGCAGCCCAGATTATGGCGTGGATCATCATTGCTGTGGTCTTCGGCTTTTTGATCGGCTGGTTGGCCAGAGGACGAGGCAAGTCAAGCGGCCGCAGCGGTCGGCGCGGTTTTAGATAGCCACACCGTCCAATCGCAGAGCAAGGCGGCGTAGGCTTCCTTTCATCCGAGAGAGGGACCGCCGTGACCAAACTGGCATTCGGGGAATGGCATCGACTGGATGTCGATCTGGAGATGGGCGAGGTAACCACCGTGGTGGTCGCGGATCGGGCGGTCTGCGTCACCCGCACTGAGCGGGGCTATGGAGCGCTCGACAACCATTGTCCACACCAGGGCGGACCACTCGGAGAGGGGCAGATCGAAGACGGCTGCCTGATCTGCCCATGGCACGGATACGAGTACGATCCGATCACCGGTCGACCGCCCGAAGGGTATGACGACGTCGCCACCGTCTATCCGCTCGAGGAACGGTCCGACGGTCTCTATCTTCAGCTTCCAGAACCGCCTCTCGGTGTGACTTTGATGGATCAAGTGGTTGACGTCATGACCGAGTGGGATGTCGATACCGTTTTCGGCATGGTGGGACACTCCAACCTGGGGCTGGCCGATGCAATGCGGCGCGCCGAAGAAGCCGGCCGCCTGCAGTACATCGGGATTCGCCACGAAGGCGCCGCAGCCTTTGCCGCATCCGCCTACGGCAAGCTCACCGGTAGGCCTGCCGCGTGCTTCTCGATCGCCGGGCCCGGAGCCACCAACCTGCTCACGGGTTTGTGGGATGCGCGGGTGGATCGTGCCCCCATCCTGGCCCTCACCGGCCAGGTGCAGACTCAGGTCACCGGTCCAGGGGCGTTCCAGGAGATACCGACGGCCGAAGCATTCTCCGCGGTGAGTGCCTTCAGTCAGACCGTTCTGGCGACCGAGAACGCATCCGAGTTGATGGCTCTCGCAGTCAAACACGCTGTCGTGGAGCGCGACGTGGCCCATCTCATCTTCCCCGACGACGTGCAGAACCTGCCCGGCGCCGACGACCCGCCTGCCAAGCCCCGCCGGGGCCGCATTGCCCCGGCCGCCGTTGTTCCCGGAGCCGATGAGATCGAGCAGGCGGCCATGTTGCTCGGCAGAGCCGAACACCCGGTGATCATCGTCGGTAACGGAGCCAGGAGCCACCGACAGGCAGTCATCACCCTCGCTGAGAGGATCGATGCGCCGATCGTTACGACGTTCAAGGCAAAGGGGTCCGTATCCGAGGACCACCCACTGGCTTGCGGGACGCTGGGTCGATCAGGGATTCCGGTGGCGTCGGCGGTCATGGGCAAGAGCGATTGCCTCTTGGTTCTCGGTGCTTCGTTCTCCAATCACACCGGAATCTCATCGAAGAAGCCGACCATTCAGGTGGACTTCGATCGAATGGCTCTTGGCCGCTTTCACCCTGTCGACGTTCCGCTGTGGGGAGAGATCGGCCGAACTCTGGATCTCCTTGGTCGAGCTCTGCCCCGGTTCGACCGACCCGGGGTGCGTGCCGACGTGGCCGCTCGTTGGCAACGTTGGGACACCGAGAAGACGCGCAGGTCCAAGATGGTCGATGAAGCCGGCCGCATGCACCCCGCCCGGCTATTTGCTGCTTTGAGTGCTGTGGTCCCGGAAGACGCCGTGATTGCCGTCGACGTAGGAAACAACACCTACGCCTTTGGTCACTACTTCGTGAATAGCGGAGAACAGGACGTGATCATGTCCGGCTACCTCGGTTCCATCGGATTCGCCTTGCCGGCTGCTCTGGGCGCCTGGGCTGCCGTAGGCGATAGGCGGAAAGTGATATCCATCAGCGGCGACGGGGGTCTTGGCCAGTATCTCGCCGAGTTCACAACGGCAGTCAAATACGGCATGAACATCACGCACATCGTGCTCAACAACGATGAGCTGGCCAAGATATCCCGCGAGCAGGTCGGCGCGACGCGCCCGGTTTGGCAGACTTCGCTCGTAAACCCGGATTTCGCCGAGTTCGCCAGACTGTGCGGAGGGACCGGCTACAAGGTCACAGCCGGAGATGACCTCGAGCAGATACTCGAGACGGCACTCCGGAAGGCCGATGGGCCGTCGCTGGTAGAGGTCACTACAGCCGGTCGCTGGGTTTAGGGAACTGCCGAACAAATGGCGTGCGGACTCGCTCGGCCACGATGAACGCCCGGTCACAGACGCGGTTGCGAGGCCAAACTGACATTGTTCATTGTTCCTAGTCGGCGACGGATAGCGCCAGATCGAGCACTGTCTCGATGTCCGCAAGCGTATGGAACGTCATCTCGTCACGAATCTTGTCCGGCAACTCGTCCAGATCATCCGCGTTCCGCATCGGGACTATGACCTCGCTGAGGCCGGCACGATGGGCAGCAAGCACCTTCTGCTTGACGCCGCCTATCGGAAGCACCCGACCCTGAAGTGTGATCTCGCCGGTCATCCCGATGTCGGATTTCACGGTGCGGCCGGTGAGCAGGCTGACGAGCGCAGTCGTCATCGTGATTCCCGCCGAAGGTCCATCCTTGGGAATTGCCCCGGCCGGTACGTGCAAGTGAATCGTCCCCTCCAGATCGGCCGGGTCGATCCCCAACTCCGCCGAATGTGCGTTCACATACGACACTGCGATCCGAGCGGACTCCTTCATGACGTCGCCGAGTTGACCAGTCAGCGTCAACCCGGAATCGCCGGGGACGGCGCTGGCTTCGACGAATAGCACGTCGCCGCCCGCACCGGTCACCGCCAAACCGGTGGCGACGCCGGGCACGGCGGTCCGCTCGTCTCCTTCGGTGTGATGGACCGTCGGTTTGCCGAGGAAATCCCGTAGGTCATCCGGAGCCACGGCGACGGGGTCGGTGTCGTCGCCGGAGGCAATGGCGGTCGCAACCTTTCGAATCAGCTTCCCCAGAACCCGCTCCAGGTTCCTGACACCGGCCTCGCGGGTGTACTCGTCCACGATCTTGGATACAACATCGTCGGCGACAATTACCTCGTTCTCGTCGAGTCCTGATCGTTTCACCACCCGGGGCAGGAGATGCGTCCTGGCAATCTCGGCCTTCTCGTCCTGTGTGTAGCCGTCGAGGGCAATCACCTCGGTCCGGTCGAGAAGTGGCGCCGGAATCGTTTCGAGCACGTTGGCGGTGGCAATGAACATCACGTCGGAAAGGTCAAGATCAAACTCGAGGTAGTTGTCGCGGAACGTGTGGTTCTGCTCAGGGTCGAGGACTTCGAGAAGCGCTGACGAGGGATCACCCCTCCAATCGCCGCCCACCTTGTCCATTTCGTCGAGAAGGAATACCGGGTTCGAAGACTCGGCTTCGATCATCGCGCGGGCAATGCGGCCGGGTCGGGCGCCTACGTAGGTTCTGCGGTGGCCGCGGATCTCGGCCTCGTCGCGCAAGCCGCCGAGTGCCACCCGCACGAACTTCCGTCCCAGAGATCGGGCGATCGATTCGCCGAGGGAAGTCTTGCCGACTCCCGGCGGTCCGGCGAGTAGCAGGATGGTTCCAGTGCCCTTTTCCCCCTGATCGTCGAGACCCCGCTCCCTGCGCAGCTTCCTCACGGCAAGGTGCTCGACTACACGGTCCTTTACGTCTTCGAGGCCCGTGTGATCAGCGTCGAGTACCCGACGAGCCTCCACCAGATCGAGGTTGTCCTCAGTCTGCTTGCCCCATGGCAGGTCGAAGGTGGTGTCGAGCCAGGTTCTGATCCACGAGTGCTCCGGGCTCTGATCGCTGAGTCGGTCGAGGCGATCGAGTTCGCGCTCGACAGCTTCGCTGACGGCTTCGGGGAGGTCAGCAGCGGCGAGCCTTTCTCTGTACTCCCCGGCCACGGTCTCGTCGCCGTCGCCGAGTTCTCGACGGATGGCGTCCATCTGCTGGCGGAGGACGAATTCCCTTTGATTCTTGTCTATGCGATCGGCCGCCTCATCGCGGACACGTTGGCGCAGAGTCATGGCCGCCAGCGTTGCGTTCATCCAGCCGATCGCCATGTCGAGCCGTTCTTCGACGTCGAGAGCTTCGAGAAGGCTTGCCTTGCGCTGCAGGTCAAGGTCGGGGGAGTATGCGAGCAGATCGGCAAGGTGGCCCGGATTGTCGGTTGCGAGAACGCGGTCGGCAATGCCACGAATCCCTCTCTGCTCGAGGATCTCCTCGAGGACGGCGCGGAGTTCAGCAGCCTTGGAGTCGATCGCCTTCGAAAACACGGTTGGTTCTTCTACCGGAGATGCCTCCACCCAGAGGACGTCGCCCGTCGATGGGCGACCGGCACCGATGCGCGCTCGTGCGATGCCGTTGATGATCACCGATCTGCGCTCGAGTTCAGGGACTTCCTGCACCTCGGCAATAGTGCCGACCGGCGAGTAGTCACCATCGACGACCGGGATTAGCACGAGACGGCCACCCGTTGCCTCCGTGGCGGCGAGAGCCTGCTTTGCCGTGTCGGTTTCAATCGAGACCGTGATGACCATGTTGGGGAAGACGACCCCGCTATTGAGCGGCAAGACCGGAAGACTTGTTGTGGTGAGATCTGACATGCTGGCCTTTCGCCTCGGGAACGATTACAACCCGGTTTGCGGGGCGATATTCCCTACTAGTAAGAAATCTATGCGTAAGGCACTCATATTATGCATGATCCACAGCGGAGATTGACGACCGGCGTCAGGCTGTCGACGGCCGCTCACTGCGGCTGGTGAACCAGGCACCGACCAGAATCAGGATGACGCCCAGCAGCGACAGGATCGGCGCGTCCTCATTGCGGAACGTCACGCCGAGAACCAGGGCGACAAGCGGAATGAAGTATGTCGCCACTGCACCCCTAGTAGCGCCGGCGCGACCGACCAGGGTGGTCATGGCGACGAAGGCGAGACCTGTCCCGAGCGTCCCTAGTGCCAGTAAGGCAGCGCTACTCGAAGCGGATGCGCCATCAGGTACGGCGGTGAGCCCAAATGGCAGAGTCAATAGGACGGCGACGCCAAGGGCGCGCAGCAGGACGGGAAGTGCGCCGTATCGCTGCTGGAGCGGAACGGCGAGATTCACTCCAAGCCCGTAGCAGATGACGGCGACCAGAAGCAGGGCGACTCCGACGTAACCGTTCTCTGTCGTAGCGCCGCCCCGCGCCGAGACCAGCACGACACCGGCAAAGCCAACAAGGAGACCGATTACCTGAATCCGGCGAGGTCGCGTCCTGAGCAATACGGCGGCGATTGCAGCGGCAAACAGAGGGACTGCACCGTTGATCATGCCGGCGAGCGATGAGGAGATCCATTGCTGAGCAACGGGAAACAGATACATCGGGAACGCCATCCACACAACACCGACGGCGATCACCCCCGGCCAATCGGCCCGTGCCACACCGCGACGTGCGGCAGGGAAGGCTGCGAGTGTGAGAAACCCGAGGACAAATCTGGCCGAGGTGATGAAGGCGGGTTCGAACGACTCGAGGCTTTCAGCGATGAACAAGAACGAAGATCCCCACACGGCAGCGACCGCCGCCAGCAGTGCCCACTCGACCGGGCCAAACGACTGAAGGTTGCTGCCTCGCGCTGTCCGTATGACGGACGCGCTTCTGCTGGTGTTGTTGGTGTTCATCAGCCGGTTATCTGCGGGCCGGTGTCGGTTGCACTTCAGCGACGACGGGGGGCCACTCCCGGGTCGGACCATACCGGGGTTCGTGTAATCGCGGCCGCGGTTAGGAGAACCCCGGCGGCACCGAAGGCGTAAACCGGTAGCAGGCCTATGGCATCGGCCAGAGCTCCTCCAAGAGCAGCCCCCAGCGGAATGAGAGACCAACTGATTGTGCGGGAGGCGGCGACGACCCGGCCCAACATCTCGGGCGGCGACAATCTCTGGCGCATTGTCACGATGGCGATGTTGGCGTAGCCGACGCCGCCGACTCCGATACCTGCGGGAACAACACCCCAGAAGCTCTTGCTGAACGCCATGATGGCAAACCCGGCACCGAACAGCACCAGGCCGGCGGTGAACATGCGGCCCAGGTGGGCGCGCTTGGCGAGTCTTGGCCCGAAGAAGATCATCACGCTGCCGATGGTGGCCTGGAGGCCGATGAACAGACCGACGAGCGCTTCATCCGCAAAGAGGAACTCGAGGAAGGATGGCGGATTGAGCGCTGCCTCCAGGTATGTGGGGATGAAGAGCGGCAACAAGGCCTCGAGCGGTGCAAACACGAGGTTGGCTACGGCCGCACCGATAGTCACCCAGCGGAGTTGACGGTGTCCCCACAGAAACGCGAGCCCAGAGCGCAGTTCCTCGAGAAACGGCCCCCCACGGGTCGCTTCGACTCGTTGCCTGACGCGGACACCAATGAGAAAGCCTGCCGAGATGACGAACGTTGCGGCGTTGACTGCGAACGCAACGGGAAAGCCTCCACCGACGGATATGAGAACACCACCAAGGGCCGGGCCGAGAGCAAAGGCCAGGGTGCGCGCTAGCGCCAGGTGCGAATTCACGACGACGAGGTGCTCTTCGGCGACCACCGATGGCAGCATTGCCTCCAGCCCGCTGTTGAAGAACGTAGCCAGCGATCCCACGACAAATGCGGCCAGGAACACCATCCAGGGGAGGGCGGCGTCGGTGGCCGCGCCAAAGGAGAGAAGAACAAAGACGGCTGCACGCAACAGGTCGGAGCCGATGAGGATCGGCTTGATCGCAAAGCGATCCAGGTAGACACCCGCGGTGAATCCAAACAACAAGGTAGGCAATGTCTCGGCGGCGGCGGTAAGTCCCAGGTCGAGACCGCGTCCGGTGAGATAGACCATGAACAGCGGCAGCGTGACATAAGCCACGTAGTCGCCCAGGAGAGAAATGGCTTGGCCCCAAACGATCGGTCGAGCCCGATGCTGGCTGCCGCTCAGGTAGCGGAGGGTGCTCAGATCGGGAGGTTCGACGAAGGGCATCGCCGGGCATAATACCGACTGCTCGCTGCATTGGTGAGGCCACGCGGCGTACCCGGGTCTGAAGCGCTCGCACAGAGCCTGAGAGATCGATTCCGTGCGGGCGTGCAAAATCGGGTAGCCTCGCGTTGAGTACGGTGTGATTCCGGAGTTGGAAGAGAGACAGGAATGGCCGGACCTAGCGAACTGCCGCAGTTGGTAACCGAATTTGTCGACTTGTCGAAGGAATACCTCCGACAAGAGACGGTGGAACCCGCAAAACGCCTTGGTCGTTTCGCGGGCTTTACGGTCGCGGCGTCATTCCTCTTTGCGATTGGCGGGATCCTGCTGGCGATCGCAGGCACGCGGGGAATCATCTACCTGCTACCTGAAGGACCCAACTGGGAAGCTCTCGGCTACATCCTCGGGGCACTTGCGCTTGCCGCAATCATTGGAGTGATCGTCGCTATCGCACAGCGGGAGTGGGGACCACCGCCACCACCACCCACGCTCGCTGAACTCGAAGAACCGCTGCTCACCGGGGAGGCATGACATGGCTATTGAGCGAGCAGATCTCGAAGCAAAACTCCGTGAGATCGATGAGATAGTCGAGGAGACCAAGAGTCAGGCACAGACAACCGGGACCGCGATAGCGGTGGCGGTAGTGGTCGCCGTGGTCGTCATCTTCCTCGTCGGCAGGCGCCGCGGTCGCAAGACCGGCGGAGCAAGAGTAGAGATATACCGGGTCTGATGTTCGAGCGCTTCTTCTCTTTCGGGGTTCGGTCACTCTTCGGAGGAGCGCGCAAAGGACAGCCGATCATCACCGCCCTCGGTACGGCAATTACGATCTGGGGCCTCTTTCGGAAGCTCGGCGGACGAGACAAGCTCGTCTACAGCAGGAAATTGCGCGACGGCGAGACAATCCGGATAAACATGTATCGCGGTGAGGTAGCACCGGACGTCGGCGATGGGCCTGTGTGAGGTAAAGCATGTTTCGGAGACGTGAGCAGTTCATCAAAGTTGTCGTGTGGGTAGTGGTCCTCGCGATGATTCTGACGGTCGTGGCATCCCTGGCTACCTTCTTCTAGCGGGCAGGAGCCTATGACCGACTTCGCCGCGGGAGATGCCTGCCTTCTGTTCGATAAGAAGGGGCGTCGATATCTGATCGAGCTGATCCCGGGTGCACAGTTCCATCACCACCATGGCCTGTTGCCCCACGACGAGATCATCGGTGCTGAAGAGGGAACAACCCACGAGTCGTCGCGGGGCCGGCCGCTTGTCGCGGTGCGTCCCCGCCTCGCTGATTTTGCGCTGAAAATGCCACGGGGCGCCGCCGTCGTTTACCCGAAGGACAGCGGAGCCATCCTTGTATGGGCCGACATAAACCCCGGCAACGTCGTTGTCGAGGCGGGTTCCGGTTCGGGTGCACTGACGATGGCGCTGGCGCGGGCGGTCGGGGCAAACGGAAAAGTGATCTCGTTCGAGGTTCGCGAGGACCACGCCGAGCTGGCCGAGAAGCGCATTCGCGGCTTCTTCAACGAGTTGCCGAATCAGATCGAGCTGAGGGTGGGAGCAATTGAAGAAGGTCTCCGGGAGCTCCGGCCGGATCGAGTGGTCCTGGACCTGCCCGAACCGTGGCACACGGTGCCGATCGCAGCGGAGCGGCTGGCTCCCGGTGGCATCTTCTGCTGCTATCTGCCGACTGTCCCGCAGGTTCAGGAAGTCAGGGCCGCCATCGACGCTGCCGATGTATTCTTCGATGTGATGACATTTGAGATGATGATGCGAGAGTGGGCCGTTGAAGGGCGGTCCGTTAGGCCGAGTCACCGGATGATTGGACACACGGGGTTCATAACAGTCGCCCGCAAGCGGGAGCCTGCGGGCGACAGATAGTTTGGGTTGTTAGGCCAGGCTCACGGCTCGATGAAGATGCACTCGCCCGGGCATTCTTCGGCAGATTCGACCACGAGGTCCATCTGGCCGTCGGGTATCTCAGCGAGACCCTCGGCTCCCTCAGAATTGCCTTCGGATGCGGCGAAGATCTTGTCACCCTCACGGACGTAGGCAAGACCGTCGTCGAGCAGGACGAACACATCCGGTGCGATTTCTTCGCAGAGGCCGTCACCGGTGCAGAGATCCTGATCGATCCAGACTTTCATTGGTTCCCTTTCTCAGGTTTATGGGGGAGGAGTGTACCTGCCTGAAGCGGGCTACAAGCACCAATCGACATGGGGCCTCTAAGGGTTCCGGCGGCCTACACTGAAGAGGAAGTCGATCAGCCAACGGAGGCCATGATGGAGGACTCCTCGAGAGACCGTGAGGAGTTGCGAACGACGGTTCGCATGCTCGAAGAAGAGATAGCCGTGCTGCGTCGCCGCCTGCAGGACGCACCACGTCGCGTTCGCGTTCTCGAAGAGCGTCTGCTGGAGAGCAGGAACAAGCTGGCTCAGGCGGCCGGCCAGAATCAGAAACTGTCTTCCGCCCTCGAAGAGACCAGGGAACAGTTGGCCTTGTTGCGCGACGAGGTCGAGAAGTTGACGGCTCCGCCCAATCCATTCGGCGTGATTCTGGGCATCAACCAGGACGGCACAGCCGACGTATTCACTGCCGGCCGCAAGCTGCGCGTCAACGTCGAACCGAATCTGGAGATCAAAGAGCTCGAGGTCGGGCAAGAAGTCCTGCTGAACGAGGCGTACAACATCATCGACATCCGGGAATTCGACCCGGTGGGCGAGGTCGTTGCTGTGAAGGAGGCCCTACCCGACGGGCGGCTCCTCGTTCTCGGCCGCGCCGACGAGGAACGTGTCGTCGAGCTGGGCGCTCCTGTCGACAAGGAGTTCTTGCGCGCCGGGGATCACGTGAGAATCGAGCCAAAGACGGGATTGGTGCTCGAGAAGTTGATCAGACCCGAGGTCGAAGAGCTGGTGCTGGAAGAGGTTCCAGACATCACCTATGCCGAGATCGGCGGCCTTGAAGAGCAGATCGAGACCATCCGCGACGCAGTTGAGCTTCCTTACTTGTACAAGGAACGTTTCCTCGACTACAGCCTGCCCCCGCCGAAGGGTGTCCTCCTCTACGGCCCTCCGGGGTGCGGTAAGACGCTCATCGCGAAAGCTGTGGCCAACAGCCTTGCCAAGGCCGTGGCGGAGAAGGAGGGCGACGAGGACGTCCGCTCCTACTTCCTCAATATCAAAGGCCCGGAGTTGCTCAACAAGTACGTTGGCGAGACCGAGCGGCAGATCCGAAGCATTTTCCAGCGAGCCAAGGAGAAGTCTGACGAGGGCGTTCCCGTCATTGTGTTCTTCGATGAGATGGACTCGCTGTTCCGTACCCGCGGAACCGGGGTCTCTTCGGATGTTGAATCGACGATCGTACCGCAGCTGCTTTCGGAACTCGACGGTGTCGAATCGCTGAAGAATGTCATCGTCATCGGCGCCTCCAACCGCGAAGACTTGATCGATCCGGCGATCCTTCGTCCCGGCAGGCTCGATGTGAAGGTCAAGATTGACCGTCCCGGGCCAGAGGCTGCGAGGAAGATCTTTGACATATATCTGCGACCAGACCTGCCGTACTCAGAAGAGGCATTGGCCGAACACGATGGGGATGCAGCGGCACTCACCGGTTCGATGATCGGGCGAGTGGTCGAGCGGATGTACTCCGAGGCTGATGAGAACCGATTCCTCGAGGTCACATACGCCAACGGTGATCGTGAGGTCCTCTACTTCCGCGACTTCGCCAGCGGAGCCATGGTGGAGAACATCGTGCGTCGGGCCAAGAAGGACGCGATCAAACGAGAGATCGCTGGTGAGAGCACCGGTTTGCGCGAGCAATACCTGTTGGACGCCATCGTCCAGGAATTCCGGGAGCACGAAGACCTCCCCAACACGACCAACCCGGACGATTGGGCGCGCATCTCGGGCAAGAAGGGCGAGCGCATTGTGTACGTGCGGACACTGATCGAGGGAGATGGCGAGAGCCGGACCATCGAAGCGGTCACGCCGGGACAATATCTGTGACAGACGCCGTCCCCCAAATAGTGCTGGGGACCGAGACCGAGTTCGGCATCACCGTCCTCAACCAGACGGACTTCAACCCGGTCGCCGCTGCCTCAACGCTGGTCAACTCATACGCAGGCCAGCGGGCGAGGATCAAATGGTCGTTCGATGAGGAATCGCCGGGGAGGGATGCGCGCGGTTTTGGCTTCGATCTGACGCCATCGTTTGATATGGAGTCGGGTCTCGTCAACGTCGTCCTCGGCAACGGGGCTCGGTTCTACGTCGACCATGCTCACCCCGAGTATTCGAGCCCGGAGTGTGCCGATCCGCTGGAGGCGGCGTTGTACGACAAAGCCGGGGAGCGTGTGCTCGCCAGAGCCGTCCGCAATGCTCAACAGCTGCTTCCCGAAGGGCAGCGGTTTGTCATTCACAAGAACAACAGCGATGGCAAGGGGAATTCCTACGGGGCGCACGAGAACTATCTGATCTCGCGAGCCATGCCATTCGGCCAAGTCGTTGAGCACATGACCGGCTTTTTTGCGACCCGCCAGATCTTCACAGGATCGGGAAAGGTTGGCAGCGAGAATGGGCGGCCCGAGGTCGACTTCCAACTGACTCAGCGGGCGGACTTCTTCGAGGAGGAAGTCGGTCTCGAAACGACGCTGAAGCGCCCCATCATCAATACCCGCGATGAGCCCCACGCTGACCCCGCCAAATATCGCCGGCTTCACGTGATCATCGGTGATGCCAACCTGTCCGAATTCCAGACGTATCTGAAGCTCGGGGCCACCGCAGCGATGCTGGAGGCAGTGGAAGCGGAAGCGATTCCGGAGTCTCTCATCATGGCGGACCCGGTGCGTTCGGTGTGGCAGGTCAGCCATGACACATCCCTGGCACGGCCGATTGAGATGGAGAATGGGCGCACGATGACGGCCCTGGAGGCGCAGTGGCAGTATCTCGAGTGGGTCGCAAAATATGTGAGTGAAGCAGACAACGGTGTGATCTACGGCGACGTGATGCGAGTCTGGGAGGAGATCCTCGCCGACCTCGAGCAGGATCCAATGCTCGTGGCCGATAGGCTCGACTGGGCAGCGAAGCTGCGGCTGTTCAAAGGCTACCGGGCACGCGATGGCCTCGAATGGGATGCGCCGAAGCTTCGTTTGCTCGATCTGCAATACCACGACGTGGACCCCGACCGCGGGCTGTACAACCGTCTTGCGGCCGGTGGCCGGATGCAGCGCCTATTCAGCGACGAGCAGATCGACGGTGCGGTGCGCCGTCCACCAGAGGGGACGCGCGCCTACTTCCGCGGCATGTGTGTGTCTCGATTCGGGGAGTCTCTGGTCGCCGCCAACTGGGATTCCCTGGTGTTCGACATCGGGGAAGAATCGTTGCGTCGGGTGCCTATGATGGAACCGCTTCGTGGTGGCAAGGATCGAGTGGGCGAGTTGCTCGACCGTGCGGACACCCCGGCGGAACTGCTGCGGGCGTTAGGAGGCGACAATGACTGAAAGAGAGCGCAAGGAATCCCATTCCCGGGAATCTGAGGCCGAAGAAGCGGCTGATGAGATCGTTGCCGAGGAACAGGGGGAAGCCCTGACGGAGCGCATCGATGACATCCTCGACGAGATCGACACTGTTCTCGAGGAGAACGCCGAGGAATTTGTCAAGAACTACGTTCAAAAGGGCGGCGAGTGAGCGGCACCATGCCCGCACCGCATGGCCTGCCTGGGGACTCAGTTGTCCCCAGTTCGAGCTTTCTCTCTCTGCTCGAATCACACCAGATGGCGCCATCGTGGGCGGCCGGCACCGGTCGCGGGCCTCTCGACATCCCAGAAGCGACAACGGTTCTGGCAGTTCGATATTCAGACGGTGTGATCATGGCGGGAGACCGGCGAGCTACGGCCGGCAATGTGATCGCACATCGGCGGGTCAAGAAGGTCTACCCGGCAGACGAGTTTTCCGCGGTGGCCATTTCCGGGACAGCCGGCATGGCAATAGAACTGATCAAGCTGTTCCAGACAGAACTCGAACACTATGAAAAGATCGAGGGGACACGGCTCAGCCTCGAGGGCAAGGCCAACTATCTCGCACGAATGGTGCGGGGCAACCTTGCTCTCGCCTTCCAGGGATTGATTGTTGTTCCCTTGTTCTGCGGATACGACGAAGCCGATGACGTAGGACGCCTCTATACATTCGACGTGGTCGGTGGTCGGTACGAGGAGCAGGACTACGCGGCAACCGGTTCAGGGGGGTCGGAAGCAAAGGCTTTCCTCAAGGGTGTCTACACAGAACAGATGGACGAGGATGGAGCGATGGCCATCGCCGTTGAGGCGCTGGTGGCCGCAGCCGAGGAGGACGCCGCTACCGGCGGGCCGGATCTGAGACGCGGCATTTTCCCCAACGTCGTTGTCGTGGATGACGAGGGAATCACCGAGGTCTCCGATGAGCGGGTGGCTGAGATCGCCGAGACGGTGCTGGGAGGCCGCCCATGACGATGCCTTTCTACGTTCCCCCGGAGCAACTTACCAAGGATCGAGCGGAGTTTGCTCGCAAGGGGATCGCCAGGGGACGACCCATCATCGTCATCGAATACGACGACGGTGTGCTCCTGATCGGGGAGAACCCGAGCGGCTCGCTTCACAAGACGAGCGAGATCTACGACAAGGTCGCGTTTGCGGGTGTAGGTCGGTTCAATGAGTTCGAGATGTTGCGGGTCGCCGGGATCCGCTACGCCGATCTCAAGGGCTACTCCTACGAGCGTGAAGATGTCACCGCCAAAGGACTCGCCAACGCCTACGCCCAAACCCTCGGCCAGATCTTCACCCATGAGATGAAGCCGTACGAGATCGAAGTCATGATCGCAGAGGTGGGCAACGCCCCGGAAGACACGAAGCTCTATCGGATCCAGTTCGACGGCACTCTGCGAGATATGAAGAGGTTTGGGGCAATGGGTGGCATGGAAGAGGAGCTGACCGAACGCCTCGTTGAGGCGTTGGCCGACCGACCAGACCTGGCAACCGCGGTGCGACTTGCGACGGACACGATCGAGGAGGTCCTCGAAACGACCGTGGGAGACGACGACTGGGAGGCTGCGGCGCTGGACCGGAATCTGGGGAGACGCAAGTTCCGCAGGCTGACACCATCCGAGATCGGTGCCGCCAGGGCGTAATTTAGTCGCTCAGAGTTCCGGGTTACAGGCGATGCCGACCTCTTCGAGCACCCGGGCAGCCGCGGCGGCATCGTCGGCCCTTACCCAGAGCTGGGTCTCTGCGAGACGCCCGATGGTCACCGGAAAGGGCCCTGTGGCCTCGCCGTGTACACGCACATCTAGCCCTTCGCTCCGTAGCTGTGCGGCGGCCACGTTGGCCAGGTTGAGGTCTGCGACCGTTGCGATGCAGGCATATCCATCCGTCATCGGATGATTATCCCACCGGCCGGCACCTGTGATGACGGGCCGGTGCCGTCGGCGCTGCACTACTGTTCCGGGCATGCGCCGCAGGATCTTCGGTCTCGAGAACGAATATGGAGTGACTTGCACTCTGCGCGGCCAACGCCGTCTCTCTCCAGACGAGGTGGCCCGATACCTGTTTCGTCGGGTCGTCAGCTGGGGCAGATCGTCGAACGTGTTCCTCGAAAACGGTGCCCGGCTGTACCTAGACGTTGGAAGCCATCCGGAATACGCCACGCCGGAGTGTGACAGCCTCTACGACGTGATCGCCCACGATCGTGCAGGAGAGCGGATCCTGGAAGGCCTCGTTCATAGTGCAGAGCGCCGCCTCGAAGACGAAGGTATCCGGGGCCAGGTGTACCTGTTCAAGAACAACACCGACTCGGCGGGCAACTCCTACGGTTGTCACGAGAACTACCTCGTAGGGAGACACGGCGACTTCCAGAAGATCATCGACACCCTCATACCCTTTTTTGTCACGCGTCAGGTCTTTGCGGGCGCCGGGAAGCTACTCCACACGGCCCGCGGCACCGTGTATTCCCTAGCACAGCGGGCAGAGCACATTTGGGAGGGGATCTCGTCGGCGACGACACGGAGCCGTCCCATCATCAATACGCGCGACGAACCTCACGCCGATGCCGAGCGTTATCGCAGACTCCACGTAATCGCCGGCGATTCGAACATGTCGGAATACGTCGCATATGCCAAGGTAGGGACGACGATGGCGCTGCTGCAGATGCTCGAAGACGACATCGTCTTTCGGGATCTGACGCTCGAGAATCCGATTCGTGCCATCCGTGAGATCTCACACGACATGACTTGCCGCAAGCGGGTGCGGCTGGCAAACGGTCGGGAGATGTCGGCGCTCGACATTCAGTGGGAGTACCTCGATCGTGCATTGCGGTACTCGCGCACCACCGGATTTCCCCCGGAGGTCGAAGACGCCATCTTGATGTGGGAGAAGCTGCTCACCGGACTCGAGAAGGACCCAATGTCACTTCATCGGGAGATCGACTGGGTTGCTAAATACCGGCTGATCGAGAACTACCAGGCAAGATACGACCTGAGCCTGTCGGACGCGAAGTTGGCGCTTCTCGATCTCTCCTACCACGATGTCAACACCGATCGCGGGCTCTACTACCTCCTGGAGCGGCGCGGAGAGATGGAGAGGGTCGTCACGGATGAGCGGGTACGGCGTGCCATGACCGAACCGCCGCAGACGACCAGGGCAAAACTCCGCGGCGAGTTCATAAAGGCCGCAAAAGCGCGCAAACGGGACTTCACCGTCGATTGGGTGCACCTCAAGCTGAACGATCAGGCACAGCGCACAGTCCTGTGCAAGGATCCCTTCAAGTCGGTCGACGACAGGGTCGAGAAGCTGATCTCCGGGCTCTAGTCGACACGGGGTTATTGCGTGACCCCCGCCTTCCGGGGTCTAATGTCTGGGTCGTGCAACGAGTCATCGAGCGCATCCTCAACCTTCTCGCCTTCCTGCTGACTGTGGGTCGGCCGGTCACGGCCGAAGAGATCCGGACGACGATATCCGGCTATGGCCAGGCAACCGACGAAGCCTTTCACCGAATGTTCGAGAGAGACAAGGATCTACTGCGACGACTGGGGATTCCTCTCGAATTGGCACCGACCGACGGGTGGCAGGTTGAGCACGGGTACGTCGTCGACCCGGAAACTTACGCGCTGCCCGACCCGGGCTTGACCGACGACGAACGAGCCGCCCTGTGGCTGGCGGCAGAGGTGGTTCGGATGGGCGGACAGGTTGCCGCCCCGGATGCGATCTTCAAGCTCGGTGGCGCCCCGGTCACAGGATCGGGAGAGCCGTTGGCGGCGGCGCTCAGCGAGGGGTCGGACGACCTGGGTACCGCGTTTCTGGCAATCGCGGAACGTCGGCACGTCCTGTTCGGCTACCGGGACAAACCCCGTCGGGTCGCTCCCTACGGTTTGGTCCATCGTCGCGGACATTGGTACCTGGTCGGAGAGGACGACGACCGCACAAAAGTGTTCCGCATGGACAAGGCCACGGATGTGCGGGCGGGGGGCCACCCGGGAGTATTCGAGCGTCCTGAGGGGTTCCGGGCGGCAGATGCCATACCGGGAGCACCCTGGGAAGCGGGCGCTGAGGACCTGACCGCAAAGATTCTGTTCGATCCTGCCGTTGCCTGGTGGGCCCGCCGCCAGATCGGCAATCGCGGTTCCACTGCAGAGACACCGGATGGGTCTCTGTTGGCCACCATTCCGGTTGCAAACCCCGAGGCGTTCATCGGCTGGCTGCTCTCTTTCGATGACGCAGCAGAGTTGCTCGAACCGACCGAGTTGCGTGAGCAACTCCTCGCATTGGTTCGGGGCGAAGTATGACCAGCACAAGGACTGCACAGCGACTGAACCGAATTCTGGCCATGCTGCCCTGGGTCATTGCCAACTCCGGAGCCAGCGTTGCTGAGGTGTGTGAACGGTTTGGCTACACGGAGCGGGAACTCGCCGCCGACCTCGACCTCGTGTTTGTCTGCGGGTTGCCGGGATACGGCCCCGGGGACCTCATGGTGGCCTATATCGACGATGACGAGGTGATCGTCGAACTCGCCGACTACTTTGCAAATCCGGTCAGGCTCACCCCGCCGGAGGCTCTATCGCTGCTCGCCTCGGGTATGGCGCTGATATCGACGGGCCAAGCTCCTGAGGCGCTGGAGACAGCAGTCGAGAAGCTGCAACGGGTGGTGCTGGGAGATGACGGCGACGCCCTCGTGGTAGATCTCGCCGAGCCGCCGTTTGTTGGTGAGCTGCGCGGTTCAGCTGCTTCGGGGGAGGTGGTCCGAATCGTCCATACGGCGATTGCGTCGGGCCAGACGACGGAGAGGGACGTCGAGCCCTGGGCGGTATTCACCACGATGGGGAATTGGTACTTGCGGGGCCACTGTCGGATGGCCGAAGCGGAACGGGTCTTCCGCGTCGACCGCATCAGGGATATTGAGGCGACCGGAGAAACCTTCACCGTTATACCGCGATCCCTCGAGCCCGAGATCGGGTACACCCCGGGCGCAGAGGACGTGCGGGCAACGATCGTGCTCCGAGACGCCGCCCGGTGGGTTGCGGATTACTACCCGGTCGAGGTTGTGCGGGACGGCGGCGATGGTCTGGTAGTTCGCTTCTCGGCATCCGATCCGCTCGTGGTGGCCCGTCTGCTGCTTCGGCTGGGTTCGGCCGCCGACCTGGTGGAGGGGGAAGCTGTTGCAGCCACGCTGGAAGAATTGCGGTCGAAAATCCTGGCGAGCTACGCACCGGACTAGTTCCCAGCCCGCAAAATGACTACCTGCCAAATAGTCATTTAGCCGGTCTCGCGTGTGCCGATGTGAAAGGGGAGAGATTCACACTCATGGAGTAGGGCCAATGACCACGATAAGGACTACGTGCAATCGCTGTGGCGACGTAGAACTCACCACGGCCGATATCGGGCTCGAGCTGAGCTCGGAAACCTCGAACGGTACATACCGCTTCTCATGCCCATTCTGCGGAATAACGCAGCGACGCCCGGCCAACCACAGGGTTGTCAGCATTCTTCTTGCAACCGGAGTCGAGTACGACATAATTGCGACCACCGGGCCGATCACCGAACAGGAAATCGACGGATTTGTGACCTCGCTCGACAGCGACGACTGGTTCTCCGAGTTGGCGACGAGCTGAGGACAAACCAAGCCATACTCCAGAGTGGAAGTGCCGGCCCGATGGACCGGCACTTTTCTCGTATGGGGCCGCTCCGGCCCGTCGAGTCGGACGCGATGCCCACTACCATCACGTCCTCATGCCGAACTTCACCCTCTCCGAGATCGCGACGATTGTCCTCGTCATTCTGATCGTATTCGGGCCACAACGGTTGCCCGAGATCGCCAGGAAGACGGGGAATCTCGTTCGCAAAGCACGAACGATGGCTTCAGATCTGCGCCACGAATTCGAGGGGGAATTCCAGGATGTCGCCCAGCCATTGAAAGATGTGAGCGACGAGTTGAAAGGCGTCCAGCAGGAGGTAGGCGGGACGCTCACATCGCTGAGTGACGAGGTGGTGCAGGCCAAGCAGGAGGTCGAGGGCCAACTGAGCGAAACCAACGCTGAGGTCGACGACGTCATAAATCGTCCGTCGACAGAACCCGCGACCGGTGCCGACAAAGAGTCGCCTGATGACGCCGGAGCCGACGAAGGCGAAGATTCGTGACCTCTCCTTCGGCGCGTATGTCGCTCATGAGCCACCTCGTCGAGTTGCGGTCGAGGATCATCAAATCAGTGGTCGCAGTTGCGATCGGAACAGTCGTCGGGTTCATCTTCTACCGAGACATTCTCGAACTGCTGGCGAGACCATACGAAGGCGCTACCGATCAGCCACTGGCATTCTTTCAGCCGACCGAGCCGTTTTCGCTGGCTCTGCGCGTTGCCCTGTTCGGCGGAACGATTCTGGCCAGCCCCGTGATCATCTATCAAATCTGGCGGTTCATGGGCCCGGCGTTGACGCAGAGGGAGAAGCGATATGTCTATCCACTATCTGGAGTCATCGCGCTCCTCTTCGGTGCCGGCGTGGTTCTTGGCTACTTCACGCTGCCTCTTGCGTTGCGAGTGCTGTTCAGCTTTGCCGGTGACCTTCTTCAGGAGACTGTCGGGGTCAACTTCTACTTCAGTTTTGCGATGCGGTTCATCCTGGCGTTCGGTATTGCATTCCAGTTCCCGGTGTTTCTGTTCGCGGCTGCCGCCCTGGGGCTGATCACCAGCGAGACCCTGCGTTCCCAGCGTCGATGGGCGGTCGTTTTTGTGGTCGTTGCCGCCGCGCTCATGACGCCGGGGGGCGACCCGCTGACTCTCTTGCTTCTTGCGACGCCGATGTACCTGCTGTACGAACTGGCGATTCTGGCCATCCGATTCATCCTCAAGCGATGACGATCACGTCGGAGCTGCCATTCCGGCCGGACCGTTTCCAGGTAGAGGCCGCGGCCCACATCGATTCGGGCAGATCAGTGGTTGTGGTTGCCCCAACTGGAGCAGGCAAGACTCTCGTAGCCGAACACGCGATCGCACGGGCCTACGAAGCCGGTGGTCGGGCCTTCTACACGACTCCAATCAAGGCGCTTTCCAACCAGAAGTTCACCGATCTCAGGGAAACCTACGGGGAGGACGTTGTCGGTCTGCTCACCGGCGACAACGTAATCAACGGGGATGCGCCGATCGTGGTGATGACCACCGAAGTGTTGCGCAACATGATCTACGCAGAGTCCTCGGCTCTGGCCAGACTTTCGGTTGTCGTGCTCGACGAAGTCCACTACCTGCAGAATCGCTATCGAGGATCGGTCTGGGAAGAGGTCATCATTCACCTTCCCCAGGATGTATCAATTGTGTCGCTGTCGGCGACGATCGCGAACCCCGATGAATTTACGGCGTGGATTCGCAGCCGCCGTGGCGATACCGCTTTGGTTGTCGAGACGGAGAGGCCCATTCCGCTGCAGAGCATGTACATGATCAAGGATCGGTTCCGCGAAGGCGCCGTTGAAATGCTGCCCGTGTTTCACGGCAAGCGCGCCAATCGCCAGGTCGTAGGTTTGCTGAAGAAAGGCCGGGGCAAGAGACGCCGCTTTGCGATACCACGACGAGTTGAAGTCATCGAAAGGCTCCAAGACGACGGTCTCCTTCCGGCCATCTACTTCATATTCTCCAGGGCAGGGTGCGACCAGGCGGCAGAGTCGGTCGCCGCCGCGGGCCTGCGACTCACCACAGCCGAGGAGAGAGCAGAGATCCGCAGTCGGGTCGAGAACGCCACGGAACACCTGCCCGAACAGGACCTGGGGGCCCTCGGATACGCGACATGGTTGGGACGGCTCGAGGCTGGGGTTGCGGCACATCATGCCGGGATGGTGCCGGCATTCAAAGAAGCCGTCGAAGAGCTCTTCAGCACGGGGTTGGTGAAGGTCGTCTTTGCCACCGAGACGCTTTCCCTTGGCATCAACATGCCGGCGCGTACGGTGGTGCTCGAACGCCTCTCCAAATTCAATGGGGAGTCGCACGAGGTCATACAGCCCGGTGACTACACCCAGCTCACGGGGCGAGCGGGGCGGAGAGGCATCGACACCCGGGGTACTGCGGTAGTTCTCCACAACTTCGATATTCCATTCGAGCGCGTGGCGGCTATCGCCGCGGAAGGCAGCCACCCACTCGTGTCGAGCTTTCAGCCGACCTACAACATGGCGGCGAATCTGGTCGCCAACTACGAAAGGGACGAGGCCGAGGAACTCCTGGAAGCTTCATTTGCCCAGTTTCGGGCCACGGAGCGCAAGGCCAGGCTGCGGGAAACGCTTGGGGAGAGATTGAACGAAGCTGCCGAGTTCCGCGGTAGGGCCGAATGCGACAGGGGCGACATCTGGGAGTTCGTAGCTGAACGAGGTGGCGCCATCCCTGATCGTCGGAGGGGACTGCAGGACTTTGCGCAGAGGTTCGGCGAGGGCGACGTTCTACGTCTCGGTCACGATGATTCTCGGAGCGCCGTGCTTCTGGCGCGAGGATATGGCGCAAACCCGCGGATGGTTCTTGTGAGCGATGACGGTGAGATGCACCGGATCGCAGCAGACCAATTGGACCCGGGCGTGGCCTTGATCGGCCAGATGACGCTGCCCGAGCCGGTGCGGACTCGCGATGGCGGATACCGCAAATCAGTCGCCCGATTGCTGAGGGAATGGCAGGCCGATCCCGCGTTTACAGCAGTGGAATACACCGTTTCAACGGCGCCCGGAGTCGAGGGGTGCCCGGATCTCGACGCTCACCTCGGCTGGGTGAAGCGGGCTCAGCGGAGCGAAGCAGAGATACGTCGCCTTCGCTCCCGAATTCAAAAGGGCGACAAGGGAGTCGTGCTCACCTTCAACGCACTACTAGAACTGCTCGAGACATGGGGCTATGTGAAAGGGTGGAACTTGACGGAGAAAGGCCGTCGCCTGCGGTTTGTGTACAACGAACTCGACTTGCTCCTCACCGAGTCGATCGACCGTGGCTTGCTCGATGGCCTCAGCCCGGCAGAATTGAGCGCCGTTGCCTCCGTATTCACATTCGAGTCCCGCAGGGTGGAACAGGAGCCCGCACCGCCGGCCGGATTGGTCGGAGATCGATGCCGCCAGATCGAGAATCTGGCAGCCGAGCTCGGCGGTGCCGAACGAGCTCTACGACTGCCGGAGACCAGACAACCCGATCAGGGGTTCGCTGTGGTAGCTCATGCCTGGGCTGCCGGGCACGACCTCGAGGAGTTGTTCGACGACGACATGGCAGCAGGAGACTTCGTGAGGAACTGCCGACAACTGATCGATGTTCTCCGCCAGCTACGAGACGAGTTCCCGGGACTACGAAGGGTTGCGGCCGATGCCGTCAAGAAGATGGACCGTGGCGTCGTGGCTGCTGGAGGCAAAGCATGACCTGGTGGATCGTCATCAATCCCGCAGCGGGCGTGGCCACGGAGTTGGAGAGTCGCGTATCAGAAGCGCTGGGCACCCTGGGCGTTAAATTCGAGATCCGACGGTCCCGGAGCCCGGAACACGTTGCGGAGATTGTCGCGGAGGGTCACGAGGCGGGGGTGCGGCGTTTTGCCGGGGTGGGCGGTGACGGGACAGCTCATCTGATCCTCAACGGCTTGATGCAGCACGAATGGTCCAAACCACCGGGCCTTGGCCTTTTGCCGGCAGGAAGCGGATCCGATTTCATTCGAACATTCGCTCTGCCGCGCACGTTGGAGGGGGCCGCCGCACACCTGGCAACGCCCGATTGGTACACGTGCGACGTGCTCGTCGTTGATGGAGAGTTCGGTCGTCGTTACGCACTGAACGTCGTGGAGGCAGGAGTTGGCGCAGCTGCCGTGGGAACCGCAGAACGTATGCCGCGCTGGGTGGGCGCCAGGCGTTACGCCATTGCCTTCTGGCTAACACTGCCGAGATTTCAGCCGGGGGAGATCGTGGCCGTGGTCGATGGTCGGAAGAGGATCGAAGGGCCCGCGATAGCAATCGTTGTCGCTAACGGGCAGTTCTTCGGCGGGGGGATGAATGTCGCGCCCCGGGCAAGCGTCGTCGACGGGATCTTCGACCTGCAGGTGTTCCGGGGCCCCCGGCGGAAGGCATTCACAGTCATGCCGAGAGTGATTCGCGGGATGCATTTGACCCACAAGAACGTGCGGCGTCTGACGGGTGGTACGGTGGAAATTGAGGTGCCATCCGCCTGGCCTATCGAGGCGGATGGCGAAGTGCTGGGAAGCGGATCGATATCGATTAGCGTGCTGCCCGCGGCGATTGAATTCAAGATTTGAGACCAGCCGCCGAAAAGGTGGTTGGCAAACGGAATGCCCTCGATATAATCCCGCGCCAACGAGAGGTGCCATGAGCAACGACGAGACAACCTTCGAGGACGAGACATCGGACGACGTTTCTTCGGACGAGCCGTTGGGAGACGATCTTTTCGAGGACGACGCGGTCGAGGAGGATGTTCTGCTGGATGACGACGACGCTGCCGCTGGTGACGATACTGCCGACGAGAGCGACGATGCTTCGGATGATGCTACCGACGGTGACACTGAGGCCTTGGATGATCTCGAAGCCGAGGAACTCGAAATGCTCACCGAAGATGAGGCGAGCGAGACGATCGTCGTTGATGAGGCTACGCAGTTGCGTGACATAAGGCGGGCTCAGATCTCGATCGAAGCTGGCTCCGTGGGCGGTGCGGCTGAGGACGAGTTTGTTTGCACAGTCTGCTACCTCGTCAAAAAGAGCAGCCAGCTATCGAGCCGTCGCAAGAAGATCTGCCTCGACTGTGCGGGCTGAGGTCCTTGTAGTCGTACCGACGTACAACGAAGCGGAGAACATCCGCCTGATAGCCGACGCCGTCCGTGGTCATGACCTCCGCCTATTGATCGTCGATGACGGATCGCCGGACGGTACCGGTGACATTGCCGATGAGCTGGCAGCGGATGACAGCTCGATCGATGTACTCCATCGCACATCTAAACAAGGCCTCGGGCCTGCCTACTCCGCCGGGTTTGAGTGGGGGCTGGACAACGGTGCCGACATCCTCTGCGAGATGGATGCGGACTTCTCACACGATCCGGACGATCTTCCGCGTCTCGTGGCTGCCGTGACGGATGGCGCCGACCTGGCAATCGGCAGCCGATACGTGCCTGGTGGGGGAGTCGACAACTGGCCGTGGCATCGGCGGTGGCTTTCGCGGGGAGGAAATCTCTATGCCCGGTTCATGCTGGGTACCAGGGTCAATGACATGACTGCGGGATTCCGTGCCTTCCGGGCGGAGGCCCTCCGCAAGCTCGATTTCGGCGCTTGCGAGGCGTCCGGCTACGGCTTCCAGGTCGAGATGGCTTGGAACGCATCAAAGGCCGGCCTCGACGTTCGCGAGGTACCGATAACGTTCAAGGATCGTGCCCGAGGCACGTCGAAGATGGGGGCGGGCATTGCCATCGAGGCAATGATGCTGGTGACGAAGTGGGGCCTGAGCCGCCTGTTCCGACGCAAGGCCCGCTGATGATCAACGTGACGGTCCGTCCGGCTGCATCTGAAGACGTTCCCTATTTGTTGGAGTTGTACCGGGAGGCACTGGCCGAGCAGGTTGAGCTGAGAGAGGCGTGGGGTGTCGCCGAGGGTCTTGCGGAACCGCTCGATACGACCATCGCCGAATTGATGGCAGACGCTGATTCTTTCTTCTTGGTTGGTGAGGTAGATGGCGTGACCTTCGGATTTATCTGGGGGCGCATCGAGCGGCTGTTACCGCAGGCCGGCGACGAAAGGATCGGAGTTGTTCGCCTGGTGTACGTCGACCCGGCGATGCGGGCCGTGGGCATCGGCGAGGCTTTGCTGGAAGCCGTGCTCGTGTCGATGCGAGCCAAAGGTATTCGACGGTTCGATGCCATTGTGTCGCCCGGTCACCGTCTGGCGAAGAACTTCTTCGAAAGCGCAGGGTTCTCGGCGCGTCGGATCACGATGTATCACCGCGACGAGGACCAGGCGTGACGGGAGGAATCAATCCGGCCGGAGTAGTCGATCTGCTCCAACGATTGATTCGAAACCGCTGCGTGAACGATGGGACGCCCGACTCAGGCTACGAATCGCGTTCGGTCGAGACTCTTGCCGAGTTCTTCGGGTCGGAGGGGACTGTCATAGAGCCCCATCCCGGGCGCCAGAGTGTTGTCTATCGGGTGCCCGGCGCAACGCCCGGTGCCCCCACGCTGACGTTGCTTCCACATCTTGATGTCGTGCCCGTCACCGAGGCAGGATGGGATCACGACCCGTTTGGCGGGGAGATAGTCGACGGCTTCATCTGGGGCCGCGGCGCTGTTGACATGCTCAACCTCACCGCGGCGATGGCAGCGGTTTTCCGGCCCTATTTGACAGGAACCCGGCAGCCTCTTCCCGGCGATCTCATCTTTGCCGCGGTCGCCGACGAAGAAGCCGGCGGTGCGCTCGGCGCCGGCAACCTGGTCGAGTCACACTGGGACCTCGTTGCGTGCGACTACCTCCTCACCGAAGTAGCCACCCCGGGGTTCAGTACACCGGGAGGCTTCACCCTGCCGGTAACCGTCGCCGAGAAGGGCCCGGCCTGGCGTTCGCTGCACCTGGCCGGCACCCCGGGTCACGGCAGCCAACCCTATGCGACCGACAACGCCCTGCTCGGGCTTGCGGAGGCGGTAACCCGTCTGGCGGAGACCCCGTCCCCGGTCGATATCTCAGACAGTTGGGTTCGGTTCATCAGCTCCATAGGCCTGGATCCGGGTCTGGTCTTGCGGCTCACCGACCCGAATCATGTCGATGCCGCAATCGCCGAGATTGAAGACGAGCGTTTCGCCCGCTGGGTTCATGCGTGTACTCACCTGACGGTTGCTCCGACGATCCTCGAGTCCGGTCAGAAGCAGAACACGATTCCCGACGGTGGCGTCGCCAGCCTCGACGTGAGGCTGACCCCGGGTCAGGACCACACGACCCTCGATGATTTGTTCAGGAAGGCTCTCGGACCGGATCTGCTCGAACGCATCGAGATCACTCCCGACCTCGATTTCCCGGCCAACCAATCGCCGGCAGAGGGCCCACTCTGGGAGGCGATAGCGCATGCAGCCACCGACCTCGTGGGGCCGACCACACTCGTTCCGATGTTGACCCCCGTCCTGACAGATGGGCGTTTCTTCAGGCAGCGCGGAGTGACGGTTTACGGAGTCGGCCTGTTCGATGAGGGCGAGGCGTTCGCCGATTCCCTTTCGATGTTCCACGGCAACAATGAAAGGGTCAGGGTCCGCAGCGTCGAGCTGACAACCCGACTCCTGGAAAGCACTCTCGAGCACTTTGGGGCTGCCACCGGAACGAAGCCCGCATGAGCATCGAGTCGGTCGACACTGTCGTGTGTGACGTGGACGGCGTCATAGTCCTCGGCACCAGTCCGATTCCGCGTGCAGGGGAGGCGCTGGAGGCAATGCGCGCCGCGGGCCTCGAGGTGCTCTTCATCACCAACAACTCGACCAAGACACGCCAGGATGTGGCCGACCGGCTTGCCGAGACAGCCGGGTACACGACGGGGCTCGACACGATCATCAATTCCGGTTGGGCCACAGGCAACCTGATTGCGGAGAAACACCGTGCGGTTTACGTCCTCGGTTCCCCGGGGCTTCGCACCACCTTGAAGGAAACCGGCGTGAACCAGACGGAGCAGTGGCAAGAAGCAGATGCTGTGGTGGTCGGGCTCGATTTCGATGTCACCTATCGCAAGCTGGCCGAAACCGCCCTTGCGGTGCAGAACGGGGCCAGCCTCTATGCCACCAATACCGATTCGAGCCTACCGACGCCGGAAGGCCTCTACCCGGGTGCAGGTTCTCTCGTTGCTCTAATCGAGACGGCCACAGGGGTGGAAGCGACTCCCTGCGGCAAGCCATACGAGCCGATGCGGCGGCTGCTTGCGGACTTCGTACCGGGCGACGCCATCATGGTCGGAGACCGGGCCGACACCGATCTGGCGCTGGGCACGGCTGAAGGTTGGGTGACCGCGCTTGTCCTTTCCGGCGTCACCAAATCGGTCGACGACGTCCCCGCCGAGTACCGGCCGGATCTGGTGCTGGCCTCTATCGCCGAGCTGCCCGCGCATCTCGGCATCTAGGAGACTGCTCTAGAGTCACCGCGTCATTCGATAGCGCGGCACCTTTTGATGGAGCCGACGCACCCTGTCGAGCAACACCGAACGCAGCGGCAATGTCACCACAACGCCGGCAATGAAACCACCAACGTGGGCTTCCCAGGCGACTCCCGGTGTCTGGACCGCGAACTGCAGGAAGAACCACAGCGCAAGGAATACCCCTGCAGGAACTTGCACGAAGAAGACGATGAATAGGGACAACACCCGATGCGTCGGAAACAGCACGAGGTAAGCGCCGAGGACACCGGCTATGGCCCCGGATGCTCCGATCATGGGTACCGTCGATTCTGGGTTGCCGAGCACGAAAGCGGCCGTCGCAATCCCGCCGGTGACCAGGTAGAGGGCCAGATACCCAAGCGTTCCGTATGCTTCCTCGACGTTGTTGCCGAAAATCCCCAGGAACCACATATTCGAAATGAGGTGACCGATTCCGCCGTGAAGAAACATCGTTACCAGGCCCGCCAGCCAGATGTTCTTGTCGGGGAATGCCGGCGTGCCGGGATCGTCGAGACACTGATCCAGGACGATCTCGTCCTCAGTGAGCGGATCTCCGGTAGTGAACTCGCAGGCGACGGCGGCGTTTTCGTAGAGGAATTCGATTTCCTCGGCCGGGTTGTCGCTCGGTTGCCAGAAGAAGAAGACCAAGACGTTCACACCGATCAGCGCGAGAGTGATGATCGGGGTGATTCTGGTTGGGTTGAGGTCTCTGATCGGAAACAAGACACGTTCCTGTCGTAGCTAGACGGGATAATGCTGTTATGAATGATACGCACCAAACAGATGACGGCAACGACGACACCTCCGGCAACCTGGCGGGCAGGCATCCCGCCGACGTTCTTGGCGACCTCGATCCGGCGGATGCTCCGCAGGCGGCAGAGCAGTTTGCCGACCGGCTCGCCGAGGAATTGGAGAGCCCTCGGGACAAGCCCCTCGAAACTGCAGAACCGGAACAGCAATCCTTCGGTGAGCCGGGTCCCGGCACGGAATGACGGGAGCCCGCCTCGACGTCGAGATCGTGCAGCGGGGGCTGCTGACCACACGGAGCGCTGCCCGCCGGGCCATCATCGAAGGCCATGTGGCGGTCGGGGGGGCAATTGTGACCAAGCCCGCGCAACGGGTGGGACCCGATGCGGAGATCTCGGTCGACAATGACGCCCGCACCTGGGTCAGTCGCGGCGGCACCAAGCTGTCATTTGCTCTCGATCGCTTCCAGGTAGACGTCGCTGATCGCACCGCTATCGATGTCGGCGCCTCGACGGGTGGTTTCACTGAGGTCTTGCTGGATGCAGGGGCCAGACATGTGGTCGCATTGGATGTCGGCCATGACCAACTCCACGAGTCGCTGCTGGGCAACCCCCGGGTTGACTCGAGGGAACGATTGAATGTCAGGGACGCTGATCCGGTCGAGCTGGGCGGACCGTTCGGAGTAGTCGTCGCCGATCTTTCCTTTATCTCTCTCACAGTTGTCGCATCTTCGTTGGCGGATCTTGGTCGATCGACCTCTGACTGGATTGTGCTGGCAAAACCGCAGTTCGAGGTGGGAAGAGGGAATCTCGACAAGACCGGTGTGGTCACCGACGGGCAGCTACGGGGCAGAGCCGTGGTTGATGTCGGCCGGGCTTTCCTGGAGACCGGGCTGTCTACGGTGGGGTGTGTGGCTTCGCCAATTAGCGGTGGCTCCGGAAATCGGGAAGCGCTGCTTTGGATGCGGAAGGATGGTGCTGCCATGAGCGACTCGGATCTGTATAAGGTGCTCCAGGATGAGTGATGTACCGAAGACCATTGGAATGGTGATTCTCGACGGCAGGGCCGGCATCGATCAGGTCGTAGCGCGGTTTGGGGAGAGAGCGGCTGCAACTGGTTTCGCCACTGTGGACGCCTTCGGCCCCGAAGCCGCAGAGATGCCTCCCGACTTGATCGTCGGCATTGGCGGCGACGGGACCCTGTTGCGTGCCGCCCATCTCGCCCATCAACTCGACGTACCCGTCATCGGCGTCAACCTCGGGACCGTGGGATACCTCACCGAAGTCGAGCCCGAGAACATCGAGGAAATGCTCCGGCTCCTGGCCGATGGGCGGCTCGGCATGCAGAGCCGCATGACCGTTGCCGCCGAGACACCCGACGGGATGATGCACCACGGCATCAACGACGTTGTCATGGAGAAGGTTCTCAGCCAGAGGGTTGTCCAGATCTCGGTTGAGGTGAATGACGAGTTCTTCACAACTTTCCGGGCCGACGGGCTCATCGTGGCCACACCACTCGGCTCTACCGCCTATTCGCTGTCTGCCGGCGGCCCTGTCGTCGATCCCGATCTCGATGCCTTGATCATGACGCCGGTTGCTCCTCACAGTCTCTTGTCACGGCCAACGGTCTTCACGCCGGTGGCTGCCTTACGCTTCACAGTCGCCACCGAGCGGCAGGTTCGAGTGAACGTCGACGGCAGGGCGGGGGTTGTGTTGGAGGAGGGTCAGAGCGTTGTCGTTCGCGCCGGTGTCCGCCCGGTGCGCTTTCTCACCATGGGTACCTATCCGTTCCCCCAGGCGGCCCGTCACCAATTCGGCCTGGACCATGCTTGACGAGCTGATCGTCGAGAACCTGGGGATCATCGAACGGGCCCACATCGAGCCCGGGACCGGTCTCATCGTCGTCAGCGGGGAGACCGGCGCCGGCAAGACCATGCTCTTGGGGGCACTGCGGTTGCTCACCGGATCATCCGGCAGGCGGGAGATCGTAGGACCGTTCGGCGAGCACAGCACGGTGGACGGGCGATTTCTCCTCGATGACGAGGAAATGACTCTGCGACGCAGGGTGACATCAGAGGGAAGGTCGAAGGCGTATTCCGATGGAAGCATGGTGCCGGCGCGCGCCCTGCAAGAACGGACCCGCGGGTATGTGGAGATCGTCGGGCAGCACGACCACATGCTGCTCACATCTCCGGGGGGTGCTCGCCTCCTTGTAGATGGAGCACTGAGCAAGGCCGGGCAGAAGGCAGCCACGTCCTACGCGACAGCGTGGCAGCAACTCGTTGAAACTCGTCAAGCGATCGAGCTCCTCGGAGGCGGGCGACACGAATTGGAGCGGGAACTCGAAGTGTTGCGGTTTCAGGCGGACGAGATCGCAGCCGGGGGTTTCGAAGCCGGCGAGGACGCGGAACTCAGGCAACGGGCGGCGCGCCTGCGCAACCGCGAGGACCTTGTCGCCGGGTTCGGAACGATTCTCGCCGCCCTGGGCGAGGATGGCGCGGCCGGGCGACTTGCTGCGGCCGGCGCCGAGATACGCCAGCTGGTGCGCATCGATGACACTCTTGATGACTTTCAAGTCCGGCTTGATGAGATAGTCGAGGGGCTCGGAGAGCTGCAGGTCGACCTAGCTTCGGTCGCCGCCGGCCTCGAACACGATCCGGGAGCCCTGGAGGGCTTGGAAACAAGGATCCACCTGCTCGGCGAGCTTCGCCGTAAATACGGAGACAGCCTCGACGAGATTCTCTTGTTTGCGGCAACGGCAGAGCAGAGGGCGGCCGAACTGACCAAATTGCTCTCGCGGGCGGAGGACTTGTCTACCGAACTAGCGGACCGGCTCGACGCCGCCAAGGCGGAGGCGGCACGACTCACTGCGGAACGGAGGAAAGCGGCACGTCGTCTCGAGAAAGCCGCCACAATCCATCTGCGTGATCTCGGAATGACCGATCCGGTAGTGAAACTGGCTGTCGCAAACGCCGACTTGGGTCCATCCGGGGCAGATCGGATAGAGCTCGGCTTTGCATCCGACAGCGGTCTACCTACCGGTCCTGCGGCGAAGACGGCGTCCGGTGGTGAGCTGAGTCGTCTCACCCTGGCGTTGCGCCTGGCGGGAGGGATTGGAGATGCTGCAGTAATCGCCTTTGACGAAATCGATGCCGGGATCGGCGGTGCCACCGCCCGTGAGATGGGAAGCAAGCTGGCGGCGCTGAGCGTGGGTAGACAGGTTCTTTGTGTCACACATCTCCCGCAGGTTGCGGCGCACGCCGACGACCATTACGTCGTGGAGCGCTCCGGATCCGCGGCCCGGGTTCGCCTGCTGAGCGGCGGCGACCGTCTCGCAGAGCTATCCCGAATGCTTGGGGGCCTCCCCGATAGCGAGCGCGGTCAACTCCATGCTGCCGAGTTGTTGGCAGCTGCCCGGCAAACCTGACGTTCGCGGCGACGGCGATAGGTGGTCCCCGGTCCGTCGCAGGGCAGTGGTAACATCCGATCCCAGCCGGCCAGCTGGGAGAATCCCTTGACCAAATACGTCTTCGTCACCGGTGGGGTGACATCGAGCCTTGGAAAGGGCATCACCGCCGCATCGCTTGCGCGCATCCTCAAGTCCCGAGGTCTTTCTGTAGTCCTGCAGAAGCTCGATCCGTACATCAATGTGGATCCTGGAACGATGAACCCTTTTGAGCACGGAGAGGTCTTTGTCACCGATGATGGTGGAGAAACCGATCTCGATCTGGGTCACTACGAGCGATTCCTCGGAGAGGACTTGAGGCGCGACTCGAACGTCACAACCGGATCCGTGTATCAATCGGTTATCCGTAAGGAACGACGCGGCGACTACCTAGGCGCCACCGTGCAGGTGATTCCACATATCACCAACGAGATCAAGGCCAGGATCAAGAAGCTGGGCGGCGACGAAGTCGACGTGGTTATCAGCGAAATCGGCGGAACGGTTGGCGACATCGAAAGCCTGCCGTACCTGGAAGCCATCCGTCAGATGCGCAAGGATGTTGGCCGTGACAACAGCTGCTACATCCATGTCACGCTGGTGCCCTACCTCGAAACCAGCGAGGAGTTGAAGACAAAGCCGACGCAGCATTCTGTGGCTACCTTGCGCTCGACCGGTATCCACCCCGACGTCATCGTTGCTAGATCCGACAGGAAGATCGATGATTCTGTACGTCGCAAGATCAGCCTCTTCTGCGACGTCGATGGAGATGCGGTCATCAACGCGATGAATGCCGACGATATCTACGCGGTGCCCCTCGATATGTACGACGCCGGCTTGGACAAGGTGGTGTGCAGGATTCTCGACATCGACGCTCCTGAGGCGGAGTTGGACGCGTGGAAAAACATGGTGCACACGTTGGCGCATCCGACAGAGACCGTGACGATCGGCCTGGTGGGCAAGTACGTAGATCTACCGGATGCCTACCTGTCGGTGTTCGAATCGCTACGGCACGGTGGCCTGGCCAACAGCGCCCGCGTCGAAACCCGCTGGATTCCCGCCGAAGAGGTAGACGGTCTTCTCGCCGACGCCCATCTCGAAGGTCTCCACGGGATCATCGTGCCCGGCGGCTTTGGAATCAGGGGCGTTGAGGGGAAGATCAGAGCGATCCGCCATGCCCGCGAGGGAGCCATTCCCTTTCTTGGCCTGTGTCTTGGTCTCCAATGCGCCGTTATCGAGTATTCCCGTAACGTCCTTGGAATCGGCGACGCCCACAGCACCGAGTTCGACCCAACCACGCAAAACCCCGTCATCGATCTCATGCTCGATCAGCACGATGTTGAAGACATGGGAGGCACCATGCGTCTCGGCGTGTACCCGGCACGACTCGAAGAGGACTCGCTGGCCTATCGGATGTATCAACGACAGGTCGTTTACGAGCGGCATCGACATCGTTGGGAGGTCAACAACCGTTACCGGAGCTCGCTGACAGCCGCCGGGATGATCGCCAGCGGAGTTTCGCCGGACGATCGACTCGTCGAGATGGTCGAGATACCCGAACATCCGTATTTCATAGCTTCCCAATTCCACCCCGAGTTCACCTCTCGACCGGACAAGCCACACCCGTTGTTCGCCGGTCTGGTCGAAGCGGCGCTGGCCTACAAGAGCCGACTTGGCGCACGGAATTCGACTGAGGCCGCCGTCCAGGTCGACATCTAGATGAGCGCAGACGACGGGTTTGAGATCATCGGATCCCGAATGGTGATTGAAACGCCATTCGTCAAGCTCTTGGAGGTGGATCTAGAGACACCGTCTGGAGAGGTCAGCAAGCGGACGATCGGCAGCATCGAAGACGCTGTCGCCGTCGTCGCCGTCGACGGGGATGATGTCGTGCTCATCCGTCAGTATCGGGCGCCACTCAACCGAGCCCTTCTCGAGCTGCCTGCCGGCAAACTCGACATTCCGGGCGAGGATCCCAAGGAGGCCGCCTTGCGGGAACTGGCCGAGGAAGTTGGGTTTGCTGCAGGGTCGATGGAGCGGATTGCCGGCGTCCACATGACTCCCGGGTTTCTCGATGAGTACCTCACGATCTATCTCGCAACCGACCTCACACCCGTGCCGGCGAAACCCATGGGTCCGGAAGAAGTAGCTGCAGAGATCGTGCGCATGGCGATCGCGGACATTCCGAAGATGCTTCCCGAGATCGAAGACGCCAAGACCTTGATCGGCCTGATGGCGTTGGTAATGGCGGGCGGGGAGCACCGCGAAGTCAACACGTTCTGACGGATGAAAATCGCCCTCGCCATCGAGGAGTTTCTCACCGCACTTGTCGCCGAACGTGGTCTGGCTCTCAACACAGTGAAGGCCTACCGCCGCGACCTAGCCCAATACCAGACCGCGATGGGCGGGTGGGGGGTCGAGTCGGTGGAGTCGATCCAACCGGAGGATGTGACTCGATACGTCGAGACCTTGCGTGCCCGTGGTGCGGCGGTGGCGACGATCGGGAGAAAGGTGGCGGCGGTGCGAGGCTTGCACCGTTTTCTCGTGGTCGAGGAGTACACAGACACGGATCCGACGGCGAAACTCGATAGCCCGCGTCGGGTCAAGGGTCTACCCAGGGCGCTGTCGGTCGACGCCGTTGCTTCCCTCCTGAGTGCCGCCGACACGGGTACGCCGCTCGGAAGCCGCGACCTGGCCCTGCTGGAGTTCCTCTATGGGACAGGGGCCCGGGTTTCAGAGGCTATCGGCCTCGACCAGATCGACGTTGACCTGGACGAGGCAACGGCCCTGGTGACCGGGAAGGGATCAAAGGAGCGCCTTGTCCCGCTGGGCGGATTCGCGGTGACTGCGCTGCGCAACTACTACCCGGTACGGCAGACACTGATTGGCGTAGAGCGGGACCCCGGGGCGGTCTTTGTGAGCGCTCGCGGGAAGCGGTTGACCAGACAGGCCGTTTGGCAGATCATCAAGAAGTCCGCCAAGTCGGCGGGGCTCAACGAGTCGGACGTATCTCCACACGTGCTGCGCCACTCCGCGGCAACCCACATGGTGGAAGGGGGTGCAGATCTGAGAACCGTCCAAGAACTCCTCGGTCACGCTAATATCTCAACAACACAGGTTTACACGAGGGTGTCCCCTCAGCATCTGTACGAGGTTTATGTAACCTCGCATCCACGCGGTCGATGAGGATCGCAGCAAAGGAACCGGAGTGGTCGTCGTGAACATCGATAACGCCGTAACGGCGTTGAAGGAAGAGCGAGAGAAGCTGGTGCGACAGCTTACCGAACTCGGCGCCACCGAGACCGGTGAACTGACAGGCGATGTCGATTACGGCGATGGCTTCGCCGACGCCGCCGCGGCGACTGCGGAGCGGAGCGAGGTGCTCGGCATCGTGGAGAACCTAACCAAGCTTCTCGCCGATGTGGATCAGGCCCTTGCGAAGGTAGATGACGGCACCTACGGATTGTGCAAGCAGTGCGGCAAGGAAATCGGTGCAGCCCGCATGGAATTCCGACCTACCTCCCGCTACTGCGTCGACTGCAAGTCAAAGCGCAACGCCTAATCGCCGGCTCCTCCCTGCGGCTGCGCCACGCCCGGCATCTCGTCTCGCGTTTCATCGGTGTGCTGGCAAGCCGCCCGCTGTCACCGATTGAGCAGATGTCCGTCGCGGCATCCCTCTCCGCCGCCGAAGCTGGGCTGTTCTGGGAGCAGAAACCCATAGACCAGAGACACGCATACACCGTTGCCGTCCGCGTCGAGGGAAGCGTCGGAGAGGATCCCGAGGCTGTTGCCGCCGCACTACTCCACGACATCGGTAAACGCCACACGTCGGCAGGTCTTATCGGCCGCTCGCTCGCTACGGTCGCGGACATGGCGGGGATGCCGTTGCCGACGGACTGGCGACGCTATCGCAATCACGGTTCGCTGGGGTCCGCGGATCTCGAAGGTATCGGTGCGACAGGTCTCAGCGTTGCTTTCGCTGCGGGCGACAACCGGCCCCCGGCGGGAACCGACCCGACGGTATGGGAAGCGTTGCACGCGGCCGACGATGCTTGACGATCCGGCCTCAAAAGCCACTGAGCGGCGCTGTCGCGCCTCTAGCATGCGGGCCGAGGTGGATCCATGAGCTACGAAGTCAAAACGCGCGTCTTTGAAGGGCCGCTCGACCTATTGCTGCAGTTGATCACCTCGCATCAGGTAGAGATCACCGAAGTGAGCCTGGTCGACCTGGTCGGCGAATATCTCGTCCATCTCGAACTGATGGAGGAAATGGACATTGAGGTAACCAGCGAGTTCCTCCTCATCGCGGCGACCCTGATCCAGTTGAAGGCCCGACACCTACTACCCGATGATCGAGGAATCGACCTCGACGAGGAACTCGAACTTGCCGAGGAACGCGACCGCCTGCTCGCCCGTCTTCTTGCCTGCCTCACATTCAAGGACGTGGCTGCTGTGCTGTCGCATCGAATCGATGGCAACGCCCGCTTTGTTCCCCGTCTCGCCGGACTCGATCCGCAAATCGTTCCGATGCAACCCGAGGTCAAGTTGGGGGTCGATCTAGAGCGATTCCACCGAGTCGCCGAGAGGGCATTCACGGCCGCCCCCGATGAGCCGGATCTGGATCACCTGGACCTCGAGTTGCCTTCGGTCGGCGAGGCAATAGCCGACGTCCGAATCCGGATCGCGGCGGCGGTTGAAACAGAATTTGATGACCTTGTGGCACATTGCGATTCCCCACTCGATGTCGTCGCCTACTTCCTGGCGCTGCTCGAGCTTGCCAGGTGGGGGGTGGTCAGCATCGACCAGGATCACCGCGACGCCCCAATCGCCGTGGTCAGCAAGAGTCCCGGCGCCTTCGACGCCGGACAGCTGCAGAGCGAATGGAGTGAACGGTGAGAATCCAGGCGCTGCTCGAAGCAATGCTGTTCGTCGCAGAAGATCCGATCCCCGCAACGGAGATGGCAGAGGTGCTGGAACAACCCCTTGCCACCATCGAAGAAGAACTGGCTGCCTACGCCCGTGCCCTCCAGGAAGACGAGCGGGGTCTGGTGCTCCGCGAGCTGGGGGGAGGATGGCGCCTGTTCACTCATCCGGATGCTCACGCTTACCTGGAGAGATTTGCGGCCACCGACAGAGCCGCCCGGCTTTCGAAGGCCGCTCTCGAGACCCTTGCGGTAGTTGCCTACAAGCAACCGGTGTCCCGAGGCCAAGTCTCTGAGATTCGCGGCGTCGATTCCGAGCGCTCTCTCCGCACCCTGGAACGTCGCGGCCTTGTCGCCGAAATTGGCACCGCACCCGGGCCGGGACAAGCGTTCCTATATGGGACCACTCCGCTGTTCTTGGAGAAGCTTGGGCTGCGCGCCCTCGACGAGCTCCCGCCCCTCGCCGACCACGTCCCACCCGCCGATGTGGTCGACGTCCTCGAGCGGCCCTTCCGGGCGGAGGAATCATCGACAGACTCCAGAAGCTGATAGCCCATACCGGGTTGATGTCGCGTCGCCGCGCCGAGGAAGTGATCCGCGCCGGTCGGGTAACGCTCGACGGGCGCACGGCCATCCTCGGTGACCGGGCAGACGGCGCCTCAGCAGTGATCGCCATCGACGGTGTGCCGCTACCGGTTCGGGCCGATCTGGTCCACTACCTGCTCAATAAACCGCCCGGTGTCATCAGCACTGCAGACGACCCGCAAGGACGGACGTCGGTGGTCGATCTCGTAGATGCCCCCACCCGGGTCTATCCGGTAGGACGCCTCGATGCCGATTCCGAAGGCTTGTTGATCCTCACCAACGATGGCACCCTTGCAAACCTCTTGACGCATCCTCGTTACGGGGTGACCAAGACCTATCTGGCCCGGGTGGAAGGGGCGCCGGCCCGCTCCGCCCTACGCAATCTCGAGGCGGGCATCGATCTCGAAGACGGCACCGCCCGTGCTCGGTCCGCAAGAACCGTCGACAAACACGGCAACGAGGCCCTCATCGAGATCGTGATGACCGAAGGACGCAAGCGGGAGGTACGCCGCATGCTGGAGCACATCGGGCACCCGGTCGGCCGGTTGGTCAGGACCGCGATCGGCCCGCTCCGGGAAAACAAGCTCTCCCCGGGCGCATCACGTCTGCTCACAGTGCACGAGGTCCGTTCGTTGTACAAGGCAGCCGGAGCCACGTGGGAAGATGCAGCGGAGCACACCGGGCAGGACCGATAGTGAGCAGCGACAACGACTCCACAGAGATACAGGGACCCGGGCGGCCCTTTGCCGCCGCGATCGAGGTCCCGGGCGACAAGTCGCTTTCGCATCGGGCCATAATCCTTGCGGCAATGGCAGACGGCACGAGCACCGTCCGGCGTCTCGCCACCGGCCGCGACGTGCAGTCGACTCTGCAGGTCATTCAGCAGCTTGGTGTCGACGTTGCCGAGGGCACAATCAGATCAACGGGGATTGCCGGCTGGTCGCAGCCTGCATCGCCCCTCGATTGTGGCAACTCGGGGACGACCATGAGGCTCCTCGCCGGAGCCGCTGCCGGTTCGGAGCTCGTCGTCACTCTTGTGGGAGATGAGTTCCTGATGCGTCGACCGATGCGACGTCTCGTCGAACCTCTGCAAGCTCTGGGAGCTTCAGTCGGTCTCAGCGAAGAGGGAACGGCTCCCGTCGTGATCTCTGGACGGGCGCCCACAGTCCCCGCCGATGTAGACATCTCAATCGCATCTGCGCAGGTTCGGACGGCATTTGCTCTCGGGGCCGTTGGAGCGTCGGGTGAATCGACCATTGCCAGCCCTCCCGGTTTCCGGGATCACACGGAACGATGGCTTGAGGCCATGGGCCTGGGCAGGAAGGAAGATGCCTCGACTTTCCGTATCTTCCCGGGAGATGTGCCCCCGTACCATTACGAGATCCCCGGTGATCCGTCGTCCGCGGCCTTCCTCTGGGCAGCGGCCGCGATCGTCGAAGGTGCCCGAGTGGTGACACCGAATATCTCTCTCAACCCCGGCCGCCTCGGTTTCCTCGAGATCCTGGAAGCGATGGGGGCGACGATCACCGGAGAGGTGACCGGCGCCATTCTGGGAGATCCAATCGGCACCGTCTCCGTCACGGGAAGCGGCTTGCGGAGCACGGTCGTCGGCGGGGCGCTGGCGGCGGCCGGTTGGTCGCAGTTGTTGGTTCCTACGCGGAAGGCATAACGCGGGTGCGTGACGCCGGTGAGCTGCGGGCCAAGGAGAGCGATCGGATCGAATCCACGGTATCCATGGTGAACGCCCTTGGCGGTGGGGCTCAGGCGACAGAGGACGGGTTCGAGATTCTCGGAGTCGGATGGTTGGAAAGCGGGACGGTCGAATCTGCCGGCGATCACCGCATCGCGATGGCGGGTGCCGTTGCCGCTACCGGTGCAACCGGGCCCGTTACCATCGCGGGAGCTGATTCCGCGGCCGTCTCCTGGCCGCGTTTCTTCGAGGCTATGGAGGCACTTTGGTCATCGCAATAGACGGGCCGGGAGGGGTCGGGAAGACGACAGTGACGCGTCGTTTGGCGACACTCCTCGGAGTGGACTACCTCGATACCGGGGCCACCTATAGAGCGGCCACAGTGGCGGCGCTTCGCAGTGGTGTTGGCCTCCATGATGAGGAAGCGGTGCTCGAGGTGGTGCAAGCGAGCACTATCACCTACACCGACGGCGTGATCTATCTGAATGGTGAGTCGGTGGCAAGCGAGACGCGCTCAGATGAGGTCACCCAGTCGGTGACCCCGGTGTCGGCTCATCCGAAGGTCCGTGCCCACATCGTCGAGATCCAGCGCAAATGGGTCGAAGACAGGGGCGGCCAAGCGGTCGTGGAAGGGCGGGATATCGGTACCGTTGTCTTTCCCAATGCGCCGGTGAAGGCCTTCCTCACCGCAGCGCCGGAGATACGCGCTGCCCGGCGCGCCGGAGATGCGGAAGCTGCTGACCAAGGGGTCGCCGAGATCGTGGCCGATCTGGAGAGGCGAGACCATGCCGATTCCACCCGCGAGGCCTCGCCGCTGCGCAAGGCGGCTGACGCATTCGAGATTGACACATCTGCGATGGGAATCGAGGAGGTTGTCGCCACCATCATGGGACTCGTCTCGGAACGCAGGGCCGACAAGCGGCCGGGAGCCTGTTGAGCAATGTCAGTTTGGCCTCGCAGCCGTGTCTGTGACCGGGCGTCTTTGAGGCCGAGCCAGTCCGCACGCCATTTGCTCAGCAGTCTCCTAGACCCCCAGTAGGTCAAGCGCCCCTGTTGCCGAGTAGTCCGGATCGTTTTCGATGGGACCAGGTCGCCCTGGGTTCGGCACCGCAAACCCAGCTTCGACGACCGTCTGCAGGGTTTTGACCAGTCGACGGAGGGACGGGGGGAGAGGGAAGTACTCGTCCTCGTCGGTGATCGAAAGGATCGAGACACCGCGAGCAGGGGCCACCGCTGCGATCACTTCTCGCACTCGCTGGTCCGGGGCTGAGGCTCCCGCGGTGACACCAACGACGTCGGCTCCTTCCAGCCAGAGCGGATCGATATCGCCCGGTCCGTCAACACGATACGACGGCGTACCCTCTTTGCGCCCCACCCTCACGAGGGCCTGAGTGTTCGACGAGGTTTCCGACCCAACAACCAGAATGGTGTCGGATCGGCTCGCAAGCTGACGAATGGCGGTCTGTCGATTCGTCGTTGCGTAACAAAGATCACTACGTCTGGCGGTGGTGAGCGCCGGATACCGCTCCCTGGCGTCATCAAGGACACCCTCCCATTCGTGCATCCCAAGCGTCGTCTGGGCGAGCAGCGCCACCCGGCCGGCATCCCCGGCAGCGAAGGAGCCAAGGCCCTGACTCGGATCCACCAGGGTCACTGCATCGGGGGCTTCGGCGACGGCCCCAACCGCCTCATCGTGGCCTTCATGGCCGACGTAGATGATGTCGAATCCTTTGCTCGCCATCATCTTCACCTCGTGGTGCACCTTGGTGACAAGGGGGCAAACCGCATCGACCATGACGGCAGCTCGCTGCTGTGCTTCTGCGACGATCTCCGGAGCCGAACCGTGCGCCGAGAGCATGATGGGCTTGCCGGGAGGCACTTCCTCGACTTCGTCGACGAAGATGACCCCGGCGCGCTCGAAGGCATCGACGACGGCTTCGTTGTGGACTATTTCGTGATAGCAATAGACCGGCTCGTCGAAGATGTTGACCATCCAGGTCAGCGCTTTGATAGCCATCTCGACCCCCGCACAGAAACCGCGCGGCTGCGCCAGAAGCACTCTTTCAACCATGACCGTCATGGTAGGAGATGATCGGGTCGGTAACTGACAAGCTTGTGTCCGTTCGCTGCCCCCGGGTCCTATCCTCTGCGTCCTATGTCGAATCCGACAATCCTGGAAGTATTGGCCGGCAGCCCCGCCGCGGAAGCTGGGCTGGTACGCGGCGACGAGCTGTTGAGCGTCAACGGCGTCGTCCCCACCGACGTGATCGAGTATCAGCAGCTGGTTGACGAAGCCGACCTGTCCCTATTGGTGCGACGGTCCGGTAACACCGACGAGATCTCCATCGAAAAGTTGCCGGGCGCTCCGCTCGGCCTCCGCTTGAGTTCGTCGATCTTCGACCGGGTACAGACCTGCGACAACCACTGCGAGTTCTGTTTCATCTATCAGCTGCCCCCAGGGATGAGGACCACCCTCTACTTGAAGGACGATGATTACCGACTGTCGTTCCTCTACGGCAACTTCACGACGCTGACGCGGTTCACTGAGTTGGACCTGGCGCGAGTTGTGGAAGAACGGCTGGGGCCCTTGTACGTATCGATTCACGCCACGGACCCGGCAGTCCGATCGCAGATGCTTCGCAATCCGAGGGGGGCCACGAGCCTTCGCTGGCTGCAAGCGCTCCTCGACAACGGCGTCACCGTTCACGGCCAGATAGTCCTATGCCCGGGTGTCAACTCCGGTGCCACGCTCGAGCAAACTTGTGCCGAGATCCTCATCCGATATCCACGACTGGCCTCCGTGGGCATAGTGCCCCTTGGTCTGTCGAAGCACGGCAAGGAGACCAGCCTCGTCACCCACACCGCAGAGGACGCCGCCGCCGATCTCGAGATTGTGCATTATTGGCAGGAGCAGGCTCGGAAGCGGATCGGACGGCGCATGTTCTTTGCGTCGGACGAGATGTATCTAGTCGCAGGCCAAACGGTGCCGGAAAGCCCGCACTACGAGGACTTTGCTCAGCATGAGAACGGCATAGGCATGATCCGGGGATTCGTGGACGAACTCGAGGTTCTGGAAGAGGGTCGTTCGGCAGCGTTTCCGGAGATGACGGGCGCCTGGAGAGAGATTCCGGCCGCCCCCGCCGAGGGCTACCGGGAGGAACGGCCCGAGCGCCGCGGACCCGAGGATACGGGCGACGGTCCCGTCGTGATCGTCACGGGCGAGTACGGTGCGCAGATGTTCGCCAATCTGTTACCCCGTCTCGAAGCGCTCACCGAGCGCCGGATGCGCGTTTTGGGTGTGAAGAACGAGTTCTTTGGCGGAAACGTGGCCGTGGCCGGCTTGCTCGTTGGTGACGACGTGGCCGCGGCGCTGCGCGCAGACGACGGTCCGGTGAGGAGGTATCTAGTTCCGAACACAGCGGTGCCCGGAGGCCGGTTCCTCGACGACACCGCCATCGAAGACGTGGCGGCGGTCACCTCGAAGCCGGTCGACGTGGTGCAGCCGACTGTGGCCGGGCTGATAGCCGGAGCTATCGCATGAGCCGGCTACCCGTCGTCACCATCCTCGGTCGCCCCAACGTGGGGAAGTCGACCCTGGTCAACCGGATCCTGCAACGTAAAGCGGCTGTGGTCGATGAGCAGCCGGGGGTGACCAGGGACCGCCGCGAGTTCGATGCGGATTGGCTCGGCAACCGTTTCCTTCTCATAGACACCGGCGGCTGGGAGCTGAACCCGGACGAAGAGCTCACGATGAACATCAGAGAGCAAGCGGAGATTGCCGTCGGTGGCGCCGACCTGGTCATATTCGTGGCCGATGCCACATCCGCTGTGGTCGATGACGATCAGGGCGTCGCCCGCCTGCTGCTGCGCAGCGGTGTTCCGTTCCTGTTCGTGGCGAACAAGGTGGACGGGCCCCGCCAGGAAGAGAGCCTGGAGCACCTGTGGGGTCTCGGGCTGGGAGAGCCCATCGCGGTGAGCGCCAAGCACGGAAGGGGGACCGGGGACTTCCTCGACGAATTGGTGGATGCATTGCCCGTATTCGAGGATGAGGAGTCTGAGGAATCGGACATAGCTCGTCTGGCGATTATCGGCAGACCCAACGTCGGCAAGTCAACACTGCTCAACCAGCTGGCTGGTACCGACCGGGTACTTGTTTCTGAGGTGCCGGGGACCACCCGGGATCCGATCAATCTCGTGGTCGACCTGGACGGTGAGCCGTTTGAGATTATCGACACTGCAGGTATCAAGCGTCGTACCAAGATCAAGGACGACGTCGAGTTTTACGCAGTCATCCGGGCGCGGGAGAGTTTGCGGAGGGCAGATGTAGCCCTTCTCGTAGTCGACGGAACCAGGGGAGCGACCCACCAGGAACAACGCCTGGCGGAAGAGATCGCCGACTCCGGAGCCGGTCTGATCGTGCTGCTCAACAAGTGGGACATCATCACCGACGAAGAGCGGGAGCATACTGAGGATTCAGTAGCCGACCGGCTTGCTTTTGTCTCCTGGGCGCCGGTACTGAGAATGGCGGCAAAGACCGGAAGCCGTGTCCACCGGCTCCCGTCGGCAATTCGGGCGGTACTGGAGAATCGCAGGCATCGGATCCCGACGGGAGAGCTGAACCGTCTGATCAGGCAGTGGCAACAGGCGCACCCGCCGCCGGTCAGGAAGGGGAAACGGCCCCGGATCATCTATGCCTCGCAGGCTGAGACCGAACCACCCAGCTTCGTGCTGTTCCTTCGAGGCGGCGATATCGGGGAGGACTACCTACGCTATCTGGAGAACCGGCTGCGTGAGGAGTACGACTTCATGGGGACACCCCTGCGACTGACCGCACGCAGACGGCACAACCGGAGGTAATCGTGGCGACAGAAACGCCCTTCGAACGGTTCCGCGGAGCAGCGGAGACGGCGCGTCGCGGCGGACCGCAACGCCACCATGACAAGCTGAAGACGCAGAAGAAGATGTTCGTACGCGACCGCGTCGCAATGCTGCTCGACCCCGGGTCGTTCGTCGAGGACGGTCTCCTTGCCAATACGGCAACACCGGAGCACGGCGCCGACGGAGTCGTCACGGGACGGGGGACGGTCGACGGCCGCCCGGTCGCCGTGATCGCAAACGACCCAACCGTAAAGGCAGGGAGCTGGGGCAGGCTCACGGTCGAAAAGATGATCCGTACGCTGGAGTTTGCCTACGACGAGATGCTGCCGGTCTTCTACCTGATTGATTCCGCCGGTGCTCGAATCACGGACCAGATCGACCTGTTTCCCGGGAGGCGTGGCGCCGGCAAGATCTTCTACAACCAGGTTCGGCTGTCGGGGCGTGTTCCCCAGATCTGCTGTCTCTTTGGCCCATCGGCCGCGGGTGGCGCCTATATCCCCGCGTTTTGCGACGTCGTGATCATGGTCGACGGGAACGCTTCGATGTACCTCGGTTCGCCACGAATGGCGGAAATGGTTGTCGGCGAGACGACCACGCTCGAGGATCTGGGCGGTGCCCGCATGCACTGCACCACCTCGGGTTGTGGCGATGTCCTGGTCGAATCCGATGAAGAGGCGATCGAGTGGGCTCGCTTCTACTTCTCGTACATGCCGGACAACTTTCGGGTATTGCCGACTACGTATGAAGGAGCGGCCCCGCATCCAGAATATGTGCCTGTGGAGATCCTCCCGGAGGTGCCGAATTCCGTGTACGACATGGTGGACTTCCTCCGCGGCATCTTTGATGAAGGCAGCCTGCTGCAGATCAAGGAGCTCTTTGCGCCCGAGGTGATTACCGCTCTAGCCCGGATCGACGGGCAGCCTGTTGGCATTGTCGCCTCACAGCCACAACACCTTGGCGGAGTGCTGTTTGTTGATTCGGCGGACAAGGCGACAAGGTTCATTTGGCTGTGCGACGCATTCAACATTCCCCTGGTGTTCTTTGCGGATGTTCCCGGGTTCATGATCGGCACCGATGTCGAACGTCAGGGAATCATCCGTGCCGGGGCGAAGATGCTGACGGCGATTGCCGAAGCGACCGTGCCCCGGCTGTCGATCATCGTGAGGAAGGCTTACGGAGCGGGCCTGTATGCCTTCTCAGGCCCTGGATTCCGTCCCGACGTGACATTGGCCCTGCCGACGGCTGAAATCGCTGTGATGGGGCCTGAAGCGGCCGTCAATGCCGTCTACTACAACAAGATCCAGGAGCTGCCCGAGGAGCAGCGTGCCGATTTCGTTGCCGAGCGTCAGGCCGAGTATGACGAGGACATCGATCTGATGCGGGTTGCTTCCGAGCTCATCGTCGACGGTGTAGTCGAACCGGAAGACCTGCGAACCGAGATCATGGAGAGGCTCGCCTATGCCGTACGAAAGAATCGGGCGTTCTCAGAGCGTCGTCACGGCGTGCCCCCGGTATAACAATGGCTGAGGAATCCGGCGGTTCGCCGGTCGAGACGGATGATGAAGAGAAGTGGCCGGTCGGCTTCATGATCATCCTGACCTTGACCGCCCTCTACCTCGGTTGGCGTCTCGTGCAGGGCGTCGGCTGGCTGATCGACAAGCTCTAGGGGAGATGCCATGAACTGGCTTGAAGGTGATGTTCCGTACCTGACCACAGAGCAGATGATCGAAGTCGATCGGGCGATGATCGAGGACTTCGGTATCGACCTGGTGCGAATGATGGAGAACGCGGGGCGCAATCTGGCGCACCTGGCTCGGGAACGCTTCCTCGGTGGTGATCCGCGGGGAAGAACGGTGGTGGTCCTGGCGGGAACCGGTGGAAACGGGGGAGGGGCGCTGGTCTGTGCCCGGCGGTTGAGCGGGTACGGGGCGGAGGTCCGCATTGCGGTGACCGCCGATCTGGAGAGCATGTCGCCTGTGGCTGCGGAACAGCTTCAGGTCCTCCAGGCGCTCGACCTTCCCATTACCCAGCATGACTTGCCGTATGCGACCGCCGACCTGGTGATCGACGGGATCGTCGGGTACAGCCTGCGGGGAGCACCGCGGGGTCGAGCGGCGGAACTGATCCAGTGGGCAAACGACGGGAGCGCTCCGGTGCTGTCGCTGGACGCCCCATCAGGGTTGGACACCTCGACCGGAATCGTGTTTGAACCGGCAATCCGAGCTGCGGCGACGATGACCCTGGCGCTGCCGAAAGAAGGCCTGCGCTCGGCGGAAGCGGAACGGATAGTTGGAGAACTCTATTTGGCGGATATCTCGGTGCCTCCCGAGTTGTATGGCCGGGAGCCGCTGGATCTAGACGTGGGGGCGATCTTTGCCCTCGGCGACATAGTCCGACTGGCGTAGGCGGCCGAGGTGTGCACGATCGGAGTCCGTCGCTTCGGGGGCGACGAGTACGTCCTGTTCAAGAACAAGGACTTCGCCAGAGATACGTTTGACGATCGGCTGGCGCTGGACGGTGAGGTCTTTGGTGTGCAGGGACTGTCAACCTGGGACGGCACGGATCAGGCGAGAGACGTGTTCTCGGGGATCTCTCTGGGCGCGAATGAACACGGGTTGTTTTGCACAGATGCCAACGTTCGCGGCGCCGTTGGTGACGCGAACTACGACGAGTTGACGGAGATCTCCCTGCGTGCCGGTGGCGGTGTCGACGCGGGGATTGCAGCAATACGCCATGCGGTGACGAGTAGGCCGTACCTCTGGGCGAACATCATCATGATCGACTCAACAGCGGTGGCAGTCGTTGAGGTGCGCGGGAACGACGTGGTGGTTGAGTCGCTGTCGGGCCCAACTGCGCGCTCGAATCATCACCTGGCCTTTGCAGAGCCGGGGCAGTCGTGGGGGAGTCCGACGACGGAGCGCCGACTGACGGCTGGCCAACGCCGAGTGGAGGCCGCGGGGACTGTTGACGACGTGCTTGCGCTGCAGCAGGCGCACGATGACGGGTCTTCCGGTATCTGTAGCCATGATGGCCATCAGACGGTGTACTCGTATGCGCTTCACCGCCGGGGTGAGGAGACGACGCTCTATGTCACCCGGGGCCATCCGTGCGTGTCGACGGAGACGGTGGAAATGGTCGTCCCGTTGGGTGAGCGGTGGTCCAAGGTTGCCGCAAGCGAATTCAGAAGCGCCTATCCGTCTGTCGAGGCGATGCTCGAGGTGTAGAACAGGACCGGATGGCATCGGCGAGCGACTATCGTTGCCGTCTGCCGGCGGGAGCCGGTACCGGGCTGTGGCGCAGCATGGCAGCGCGCTTGACTGGGGGTCAAGAGGTCGCCGGTTCAAATCCGGCCAGCCCGACTAGACAGAATCCTCTGCCCTGCAAGGGATTCTGTCTATTGGCGGGGGAGTTCTGAGACGCCTGAATCGCCAAGAGTCCGCGAAAAGTCCGCGGGAGTCCGCAATAATGCAGCGTCGAGACGGTCTACTTGGGTATCGAAAGTGACCCGAATCGAAGAGACCAAGGCGCAATTGGATGATTTCTGGGTGCTCACCCTGAGCGATGAGCGTCGCCGCATGAGTATGTCTAGGTCATGAAACCGACACAGCTCATCAACCGAGGCGCGCAACGCCGGGAACCAGGTTTGCCTTTCGGAAACCGTGGGTGTCAGGTTCGAGTCCTGCCTGGCCCGCCAACCTCGATTTCGAAACTGGCGCGGCTCCCTGCATCAGGGTTCACCCGGCTCACGACGCGGTACGAGCCGGTAGAAGCCGACGAGGTCGTCAACATGGCGGGTGAGGAGATCAACGCTGAGCAGCAGGAGCATCCCTGCTCGTTGACACAGGGAGCACCCCGAGGGTCCCCGATGGCTGGAACCCTACCGATGGGCTTCGCGACCGTGCAGCGCATCTGCCACTGCAGCTCTCCGCCACGGGCACTTCGACCTGAGTTCGTATGAGGCCTATGTCGACGGCGGCTGGTGAATTACGATCTTCCCGACGCCGAGGTGGCAGACGCGATGCCACGGGTTCCAGAGGTGGGCTAGGTACCCGGTGCCGCGGTTTTGGGAGTCCCGCGGCGCCAGATAGAGCCGTCTCCGCCGCGGGGGCACCTGATCTCGCCGCGCAGCCACGCGCTGAGCTGCTCTAAGTCAGAGAAGACGTGGGTCTCGCCGGTCTCGACATCTTGGACAGAGGAAAGAAGAGCATCGTCTTGCTCCCGGGTCCACACCCGGAGGAGTAGTCTTCTTCAGGATACGCTCGCCCGATCGTGTTGGTGCGTCTGGATCCACTCATTCTCCACGCGCTACCCACGCTCCTGGGCCTACAGACTGGATGCGTCGACCGCGGCGAGGGTCCTCTAGTGG
>CAMYKI010000013.1 GCA_947258985.1 uncultured Acidimicrobiaceae bacterium | reverse complement strand
CTGGATCTTTGGATCCGGCGGCGATGCCAATTCCGCTCGCAACCAGGGCGTACCGGTGGACCGAACCAAGATCGCGCTCTTCATGACGACCGCATTTGCCGGCTTCCTGGTCGCCTTGATCCAAGTAGTGCAGTTCACCGGCGCCGACACCTTGCGGGGAAGGCAGCAAGAGTTCTTTGCGATCATTGCGGTGGTCATCGGAGGCACCCTGCTGACCGGCGGTTATGGATCGGCGATCGGAGCATTCTTCGGGGCGCTGATCTTCGCGATGGTGCAGCAAGGCATCATCATCACGGGTGTTGATGGCGACTGGTTCCAGGTATTTGTCGGCGGAATTCTCATCATCGCCGTGATCTTCAACAACTTCGTTCGGCAGAAGGCGGCACAACGATGAGTGGCAACGGTACCCCCCTACTGGAAATCAAGAACGTTTCCAAGTACTTCGGCAGCGTCATCGCTATCCAAGACGTTTCGGCATTTGTTCGTGCCGGCGAGGTGACTTGCCTGCTCGGCGACAACGGCGCCGGGAAGTCGACGTTGATCAAGGTGCTGGCCGGTGTCCACAAGCCGACCGAAGGCGAGTATTTCTTCGACGGTCAGCAGATGGAGTTCAGTTCGCCGCGCGAAGCCCTGGACCACGGAATCGCAACCGTGTATCAGGACCTCGCCATGATCCCGCTGATGGCAGTGTGGCGGAACTTCTTCCTTGGTGCGGAGCCAACAAAGGGATGGGGACCCTTCCAGCGCTTCGATGTGGACAAAGCCAAGGAGATATCGGTCGGTGAGCTGGGCAAGATGGGGATCGACATCCGCGATCCCGATCAGACTGTCGGGACTCTCTCCGGCGGTGAGCGCCAGTCTGTGGCGATCGCTCGAGCCGTCTACTTCGGTGCCAAGGTGCTGATTCTCGATGAGCCGACCGCGGCTCTGGGCGTCAAGCAGGCCGGTGTAGTGCTCAAGTACATCCTGCAGGCAAGGAACCGCGGCATTGGTGTGATCTTCATCACCCACAACCCGCACCACGCCTACCCGGTTGCGGATCACTTCGTGATTCTGCGGCGGGGAACGGTGTACGGCGACTACACCAAGGAAGAGCTACCCCTCGAACAGCTGGTCCAAATGATGGCCGGCGGCGCCGATCTCGAGGTGCTCCAGCACGAGCTGGAAGCGGCATCTCGCGAAGGCGAGGAGGGCGCCGAGGCAATGGCCGAGACCGCCCAGGCAATCAGCTCAGAGTTGGAGGAGTTGGGAGAAGACTCCTAGGGGCATAGGGGTCGTGATCTGAGACCGGGTCACGACCCCTCTCCCCATTGCCTCACTACTTCTACCGCCTCCGGCGTCAGAAGAATTCCTCCTGTGTGTGCTCTTCGTCCCGTGACGACCTCCACTGTTGCTTCGGCGTACTGCTCGGACGGCGTCGTCTCCCAGGTTGCTCCCCCGAACCATTCGGTCTCGGGTGGAAAGCCCTGGGCGTGGAGGAAGGCTGCCCGCAACTCGGTCTGGTCGGAGCAGGTGAATTCGAGGTGGTGGGCGAACTCATGGATGAGTTCGCTGCGTAGCGTCGCCGGAGTGCCCGGAACTCTGACGGCAAGGGTCCTGGAGGTGGGCCGATACTCGGCGCGATTGTCCAGTTCCCAGGCGGCCTCGAGGGTCACGGGTTCGATGCAATCGAGGCGGGCTGGATTCGCTTCGAGGAAGTCAACCCATGTCTCATCGGCGAGTTGGCGGAGGTCGTCCGGCATGTCCTCGGCGAAGTTCAGCGGCGGGCCGGCGTCGGCACACCCGATGGAGATGGCGGCAAGTACTGCGGATAGGGCAATGTTGAGACGCACGTTGCGAGAATACCGTGGCGGTGGCGCCTGAAGTATCGGGTCGACCATCCCGCCACATCAATTCAGAGGAGTAACCAATGAAGGACATAACGATCATCATTCCCGAGCGAGGCGGAGCTGTTCCTGAACTCTGGGAAGCGCTCGACAAATCGGCAGTTGCGGTCGAAGCGGCAACGTCGTTCTCTCGGGAGCATCATCGTGTCGTTCACGTGGTGGTGGCGGACGACGTGTCGGATCGCGCAGCCGAGGTGCTGGGCGGGGCAGGGTTCATGGTCGTCGATCAGAGGGAAGTGCTCGTCCTCGATCTAGCTGAAGCAGGTGGGTTGGCGCGGATTACCCGCGCTGCCTATGACTCAGGCGCCGGGGTCTATCTGTTGTCGATGGCCACCGGTAACCGGGTGATGCTGGGTGTGGCGAACCTCGATGCTGCCCGGGAAGCATTCGGAATCTCGGACTCCTGATGGCGGCGCTGCCCGAATCCGTGCTGTCGGTCGGGGCTCTGCTGGGGGAGAGCCCGGTGTGGAGTCCCGAGGACGGCCTCCTCTATTGGGTTGACATCGACGGTTGCGCGGTTCACGGGTTCGATCCCGGTGCGGGGACAGATCGAGCGTGGCCCGTTGACGGACGCCCCACGGCAATCGCCCGCACCGATGGCCCGGATCGGTTGTTGCTTGCGGTGGAGAACGAGTTGCGGTGGCTGGATCTCAGCACCGGGGAGACGACAGCGTGGCTCACCCTGGAGGAGCCGCAACCCGGGGTACGGCTCAACGATGGGCGGTGCGACCCGGCGGGCCGGTTCTGGGTGGGCGGGATGTACGTGCCAACTTCGGCGATGCGGTTCGAGGCGTTCTTGCACCGCGTCGAACCGGATGGCAGCTTCGTGACCGTGCGATCCGAAGTGGGCTGCGCCAACGGCCTGGCATTCTCGCCCGACGGGAAGGTGATGTATTGGGCGGACACACTGCACGAGACAGTGTGGGCCTACGACTACGACCCGGATACCGGGGAGAGACACAACGAGCGAATGTTCCTCGACTTCGAACCGTTGCCGGGAAGACCGGATGGAGCCTGCGTCGATGAGACGGGCTGCTACTGGATCGCCTGCGTCGGCGGCTCGGCGCTGCTGCGGGTGACTCCGCATGGCGAGGTCGATCGAATGGTCAATGTGCCGGTGAAGCGCCCGACCATGCCGGCCTTTGGCGGTCCCGATCTCGACACGATCTTCATCACTTCCATCGGCCCTCGCGATCCGGAGACGGACGGCCCCGGCCCCCACGGCGCCATTCTTGCCTTCGACCCTGGTGTGCGGGGGATACCCGAGCCGATCTTCGGCTAGCGACTCGGTTCGTCGGACATATCGTTGCGGATTGAGGTAACGCCTCGGCAGGTCCTGGAAACGAGGCCGGACATCCGGAGGCGGGGCAAACGGCCGTGGCGGACCAGGTCGCTAACGTCACGGCATGGACGTATTGCGACTTCATGGTGCCGGTGATCTCAGACTGCACTCGGAACTGGAACCTGCGCCGAGCTCCGGGGAAGAACTCGTTCGGGTAACGGCCGTTGGCCTTTGTGGTTCCGACTTGCACTGGTTCGAGGACGGTGGCATCGGCGAGGACCGCATAGTGGATCCCTTCGTTCTTGGTCATGAGATGGGTGGCGTCATTGCCACCGGGGCGAGAGAGGGAGAACGGGTTGTCATCGAGCCGGCCAATCTCTGCGGGGAGTGCGATACCTGTCGGGCCGGACACGGGAACCTCTGCCAGCAAGTGCAGTTCTGTGGCCACTACCCGACGCCCGGTGGCTTGTCGACGTTCCTGGCGTGGCCGAGCCCTCTACTGATACCGATCCCCGACACCATCGAAGGTGATCGTGTGGCGTTGCTGGAGCCGCTAGGAATAGCGCTCCACGCCATTGACCTTGGCCAGTTCCAGAAGGGCATGAGCGCCGGTGTCTATGGGTGCGGGCCGATTGGCTTGTTTCTCATCCGGGCGTTGCGCGCTGCCGGTGCCGCCACGATTCAGGCATCCGACCCCCTTCCCCATCGCCTGGAAGCGGCACTTGCTTCAGGAGCCGACGATGTCCGGCTCACCCCGGTCGATGGTCAGCCTGAGGGCGTGAAGAACTGGGGACCGGTCGATGTCGCATTTGAGGCGGCCGGCGAGAACGCCGCTGTCGAGACTGCGCTGCACACGGTGCGCACCGGTGGCCGTGTCGTCGTCGTGGGTATTCCCCCCACCGATCGCACTTCATTCCCGGCGAGTCTCGGCCGTGAGAAGGGCATCACTGTCTTTCTCTCGAGACGGATGAAGCAGCATCACATGCATCAGGCCATCGACCTCGTCGACCGCGGTGCGGTCGATCTCTCCGGACTCATCACATCGCGCTATCCAATTGACCGGGGCACCGAGGCATTTATCGAGCTGGTGAGCCGATCGGGACTGAAGATCGTGATCAAGCCCTCCGCCTGACGCCGTCTCCATCCTTTCTTGCGTAGATCAGGTCGCATATGCGACCTGATCTACGCAAGAACCGGGGAGGGGAATAGGTGTTGCAAGTCTGTCGAGCCAGAAGTAAATGGAACGTTCCAACCGGCGGCGGTAATATCGGCATGAATACTGCTGGAGGGTCCCCTGGTTGCTGCAAAGCCATCGGTCTGGTTTGAGCGTGAGATCTTGTCGGATCTGCGTCCCGGCGTGGCCGCGCGGGCGCTGATTCTCGGTCCGGCAAGCGCGACCCCCGGCGATCCCTATCACGACCTTCCCAACGCCGCCGGGATTGTCGCCTCGCAGCACATCTATACCGGCGAACTGATGGATCTAGCGCCGGGACTGAAGGTCATTGCTCGCACCGGGATTGGATACGACAAGGTCGACATCGTTGCGGCCACCACCCGGGGCATCGCCGTCTGTAACACGCCCGACGCCCCGACCATATCTACCGCCGAGCACACCATTGCCCTGATGCTGATGGTTGCGAAGAACGTCAAGCGCTCGGAGTCCGAGCTCCAGGGTGGCGGTTCCGACTTCTACGCCAGGCATACCGGTATCGAGCTCGAGGGACTCACTCTCGGCCTCGTCGGCTTCGGGCGGATCGCCCGACGGGTCGCTACCATCGCCCGCGGTCTTGGCATGAGCATCGCTGCCTACGACCCTCACCTCGATGACGCCGACTTCGCCGATGCTGCCCGATGCAACTCCCTCGAGGAACTCGCAGCCGGCTCCGATGTCCTCTCGCTCCATGTCCCGCTCACCACGGACAACGCCAACCTCGTCGGCGAAGCCCTCCTCGCCGCCATGAAGCCCGGCGCCATCCTCGTCAACACCGCCCGCGGCGGCCTCGTCGACCTGATCGCGCTAGAAGCGGCGCTCGACTCCGGACGCCTCTTTGGTGCCGGGCTCGACGTCACCGATCCCGAGCCGCTGCCCCCGGCCCATCCGCTGCTGCACCGGCTCGATGTCGTCGTCACTCCGCACGTCGCTGCCGGGACGGCCGGAGCCAAACGCCGGATATTCCAAGCGGCCTTCGACCAGGTACTACAAGTTCTCGATGGAACCCGACCCCAGAGCCTCGTCAACCCCAAGGTCTGGATCAGATAGGAGCAACAGTGAGAAAGACAATCGGCGTCGGTGTCATCGGGTTCGGCTGGATGGGCCAGGCGCACAGCCGGGCCTACCGCAACATTCCCGTCTACTTCGCCGAGACAGGGCTCGAACCCACGCTCGTCGCCATTGCCGACAACGTCCCAGAGCGTGTCGACCTCGCCGTTGACAACTTCGGCTTTGAGACCGGTACCGCCGACTGGCGTGAGCTCCTGGATCGCGACGATATCGACGTCATCGACTGCACCGCCCCCACCGGGATGCACGAAGAGATCGCAGTCGCCGCTGCGGCCGCCGGCAAGCACGTCACCTGCGAGAAGCCGGTCGGAATCAGTCCGCAGGCAACTGCTGCTATCGAGAAAGCGGCGCGCGATGCCGGGGTCATCACCGGCTGCGGCTACAACTACCGCTGGGCACCAATGGTGCAATACACCAAGCAGCTCATCGATGATGGCCGCTTTGGCGACCTAACTCATTACCGCGGCCGCTTTTTCACCATGTACGGTAGGGACCGGCTTGGCCTGCTTTCCTGGCGGTTCAAGCAGGACGAAGCGGGCTTTGGTGCTCTGGCCGACATCATGTCCCATGCCATCGATATGGCGCAGTTCCTATGCGGTCCTATCAAGAGGGTCGTTTCTGTGAAGGAGATCTTCGTCAAGGACAGGCCGCTGCCGACTCCGGGATCCGGGACGCACTACGACCGCGGCAACCCCGGTGACCCCACAGGTGAGGTCACCAACGAAGACTACGTCGGTGCCTTGGTCGAATTCGAGAACGGAGTACGGGGCACGCTCGAAGCCGACCGCTCCATATTTGGGCCACAGAGCCAGATGTCATTTGAGATGAACGGCTCCAAGGGTGCCGCCTACTGGGATCACGAGAAGCTCAACCAACTGTCGCTATATCTGCCCGAGGAGCAGCCAACCGATGGTTTTGTTGAGGTGCTGTCCGGTGGTGCCTACAAGCATCACGGCAACTTCGTTCCCGGTGGCGGGAACTCCATCGGGTATGAGGGGCTCAAGACCATCGAGGCGCTCGAGTTCATCACCGCAGTCGCAGAGGGCCGCCCCAACAAGCCCGACTTCGGTGATGCGCTGGCGGCGGCGTCCGTCGCGGCGGCGATGGTTCGTTCCTGGGAATCGGAGAAGTGGGAAGACGTCGTCAGCCTGCGTATCGACTGACCGGAGGGCCAATGCTGATTCAGAATTCGACGAAACAGAAGCTGCACCGCGGAGAGGCCGTGTACGGCTGCTTCTTCAGGCAGGCAGAGCCGACACTCGCGGAGTTCGTCGCCATGCAGGGCTGGGACTTCCTCATCTTCGATGGGGAGCACGGTTCGCTGGAAGCCAGGGACATCGAGGGTCTTGTCAGGGCGAGCGAGCTTCACGGCGTGACTCCGATTGCCCGGGTGCCGAGCAACCAGGCGCACGTGATCCTGCGCTTCCTGGACGCCGGCGCTCACGGGATCCATGTGCCCTGGGTGAACACTGCGACCGGTGCCGAACAAGCCGTCGTTGCAGCCAAGTACGGGCCGCGCGGTCAGCGCGGGCTGGCAGGCAGCCGGCAAGGCGGCTGGGGGGTAACCGAATCACTTGCTGAATTCACGGCACGCTCCAACCGGGAAACGATGGTGATTATCCACATCGAGACGGCAGAGGCGGCAGCAGCCGTGGAGGAGTACACGGCTATCGATGACGTGGACGTGTTGTTCATCGGGCCGACGGATCTATCGCATTCCTTGGGGCATCCCGGGAATCCGGGCCATCCCGAGGTGCGTAAGGTGATGGAGCAGGTCGCGGAGGTCGTCACCGCGTCCGACAAGACCCTCGGCATCTTCGCCGGGAGCCCGGCATTTGCCGCCGAGTGGCTCGACAGGGGAGCCAGGTACTTCACCGCAGGCTTCGAAGGATTAGTCAAGCAAGGAATCAATACGTATCTAACCGCGGTGCGCGGCTGAGAACCGAGGAGACACGAATGGAAACAATCCGGCTGACAACGGCGCAGGCAATAGTCAAGTGGCTGCTGGCGCAGCGCACCATCGTCGACGGTGAAGAAGTAGGCGTCTTCGCCGGTGCCTTTGGCATCTTCGGCCACGGCAACGTCACGTGTCTCGCCGAGGCGCTCCAACCGGTGCAAGACGAGCTCCCCACCTGGCGCGGCCACAACGAGCAGTCGATGGCGCTCGCCGCCGTGGCATACGGCAAGGCGATGAGGGGCAACCGCATCATGATCGCCACGTCGTCAATTGGCCCGGGCAGCACCAACATGGTCACTGCCGCCGCGGCCGCTCACGCCAACCGGATCCCGGTGTTGCTCTTCAGCGGCGACACCTTCCAGCACCGCATCGTCGACCCGGTACTGCAGCAGGTAGAGAACTTCCAGAATCCGACGATTACTGCGGCCGACGCCTTCAAGCCGGTCACCCGCTATTGGGATCGCATCAGCCGTCCCGAGCAGGTCGTGCAGTCACTGCCGCAGGCGCTGGCAGTGATGCTCGATCCGGCCACCCGTGGTCCGGCCTTTTTCGCACTCCCTCAGGACATCCAGGCGGAGGCATACGACTACCCGGCCAAGTTCTTCGAGCCGCGGTTGCATTACGTTCGGCGTCCCGGACCCGACCCACGCGACATCGCCAAGGCAGCGGAACTGCTGGGTAGCGCCGCCAAGCCGATGATCATCGCCGGCGGCGGGGTTCAGTATTCGGGTGCGGTAGCTGAACTCACTGCTTTCGCCGAGAAGAGGGGCATCCCGGTTGTCGAGACCGTTGCCGGCAAGGCGACTCTGGTCCACGATCACCCCAACTACGCAGGCCCGATCGGAGTCACCGGATCCACAGCGGCCAATGCAGTCGCCGAGGATGCCGACGTTGTTCTGGCCATCGGGACGCGGCTCCAGGATTTCACCACCGGCTCCTGGTCGGTGTTCAAGAATCCCGATACCAAGTTCGTCGCCATCAACACGGCCGGGTGGGACGCCCATAAGCAGATGTCGTTGCCGGTGGTTGCCGATGCCCTTGTCGCCATCGAGGCGCTCGACGCCGCAATCGGTGACTACGAGGCGCCTGCCGATTGGCTTGCCTTCTCCCAGAATCGCATCGCCGAGTGGCACGCCTACCTCGACTCTTGGAAGGGCAAAGAGCACGATGGGCCTCCCGCCTATGCCGAGGTCATCCAGGCCATCAACGAGGTCTGCGATGACGATGACTACTGCCTCTCGGCAGCCGGCGGTCTCCCCGGGGAGTTGGTGATGGGGTGGCGGTCAAAAGCCATCGGCTCGTTCGACTCTGAGTATGGGTACTCAACGATGGGCTATGAGATCGCCGGAGCCTGGGGCGCCAAAATGGCGCGTGGTGATGGCGACGTCATCTGTTGGGTCGGTGACGGCTCCTATCTGATGATGAACTCGGACATCTACTCCACCGTGATGACCGGGCACAAAGTCATTTTCATGGTGTGCGACAACGGCGGGTTCGCAGTGATCAACCGCCTCCAGGTCAACCAGGGCGGTGCGGAGTTCAACAACCTGTTGCGCACTGCCCGCCACGAGCGCTACTTCCATGTCGACTTCGTGAAGCACATTGAGGCTATGGGTGCGCTGGTGGAGAAGGTCGAGCATGTGAAGGACCTGCCCGCGGCATATGCCAGGGCCAAGGCCGCAGACCGCAGCTATGCGATCGTCGTCGACATCGACGAGTACACCTGGACCGAGGGAGGTGCCTGGTGGGAGGTTGGTGTCCCCGAGGTCAGCGACCGCGAGCAGGTGCGGGTCGCTCGTGCTGAACTGGAAGCGGAGAAGAAGCATCAGCGAGTCGGGATCTAACGATGGGCGACCTCGATGGCAAGGTTGCGCTGCTGACCGGTGCCGGCTCTTTGGTCGGCGCCGCCATCGGCCTGAAACTGGTCGAGGCCGGAGCAAAGGTGGTGATGGCCGGGCGCAATGAGGCAAACGGTGCCGAGGTGGTTGCCCCGCTCGGCGACTCCGGCGTGTTCGTGCGCACCGACATCACCAATGACGACGAACTCGACGTGCTCGTCGACACTGCCATCGACCGCTTCGGCGGTGTCGACATTGTCGTGTCGGCTGCGGCGATCTTCGACTGCGGAATGCTCGAGACCACCCGCGACAACTGGCAACGCTCGTTCGACACCAACGTGATCAGCGGGGCGATGCTCATCCAGAAGGCCGTTCCCCACATGCGGGAACGCGGCGGTGGGGCGGTGGTGATCGTCGGTTCGATCTCGGGCAAGCAGTCGCAGCCCAACCGCATCGTGTATCCGACGACGAAGTCGGCGCTGCTGGGGATGACCCGCAACATGTCGCAGGCGCTGGCGCCGGACAACATCCGGGTCAATCACATCACCCTGGGATGGACCTGGAGCCGGAACATCGATCGCCGCTACGGCAGCCGGGAACGGGCAGACCTATTCGCCGCCGAGTTCCAGCCCATGGGTCGCATGGTCGACCCGGAGGAGTGCGGTGACGCGGTCGTGTTCCTCAGCTCTGATCGAGCCTCGTTTGTCACCGGTGCCGACCTGGCGGTCGACGGTGGCTACGACGCCATTGGGCCCGAGGCGATGGGCCAGCCGTTCGAAAAGGTGCCGGTGCTGCCGGAGGATTAATCGCCGGTTAGGTCAGCGGCGCACAGTACCGAGCCACGGCCAAGGGTTCCGCGACCCGGTCGATGACATCGAGCGTGTAGAGGTTCCCGGGGCTCGGCGGGGACGGCAGGAACTCGGGGTCGATCGTCACCTGATCATCCGGCACGAGCCGCCTCCCGGTCGTCATCATCGTTTCGCCTGCCGACATCCCGTGCAAGGGCGTTTTCGCCCAAGCCCGCTGCAGGGGCGCTGCGGTTGAGCGAGCAGTACTGTCACCGCTTCCGCCGGTTCCCCTTGCAGCCCCGCTGTGTATGTTGATAGCCGGTCTTTCTCCAACGACTGTGCAGCCCAAGGGACGGAGAGCGAATGAAGGCAATTACCCAGTACGAGTACGGCGGTCCGGAGACACTCAACTTCGAGGAAGTCCCAGATCCGGTCGTAGCAGACGACGAAGTCCTGATCGAAGTCAGGGCGGCATCGCTCAACATTGCCGACTGGCACATGATGACCGGCACCCCGTACCTGGTGCGGTTGATGGGCGCCGGGCTGCGCCGTCCCAAGAATCCGAAGGTCGGCAAAGACGTTTCCGGAGTCGTCGCGGCGGTGGGGAGTGCAGTGACTCGCTTTGAACCCGGGGATGAGATCTTCGGGGAGATCGATGGCTCGTTTGCTGAGTACGCCATAGCCAAGGAGCGGCATCTCGCACATAAGCCGTCGAACGCAACCTTCGAAGAGGCGGCGGCCGTCCCTCTGGCGGGGTTCACAGCACTGCAGGGTCTGCGTGATCACGGGCAAGCGCGAGCCGGCGACAAGGTGCTGATCAACGGAGCGTCGGGTGCCGTCGGAACCTGGGCAGTTCAGATAGCCAAGTCGCTCGGCACCGGGGTCACCGCCGTCTGCAGCACCCGCAACGTTGACGCCGCCCGGGAGATGGGGGCGGATCGGGTGATCGACTACACCACACAGGATTTCACCCAGCTGGACACCGGCTTCGATGTGATCCTCGACATAGTGGGGAACCGGCCTTTGGCGAAGTGCCGTCGCCTGTTGGTCGATGGAGGCAGGTATGTGATGGTGGGCGGGCCCAAAGGCAAGTGGCTCGGTCCGGTGCGGAGGATGCTGGCTGCCCAGTTCCTGTTCCTGGGTCGGAGCCAGAAGTTCGCCTGGTTTGTCGCAAACGTGAATCTCGACGACCTCGAAGTTCTGCGCGGTCTCCTTGAGCGAGGCGAGATCGCTGCCGTGATGGACCGGCGCTACATGCTGCGCGAGGTTCCCGACGCGTTCCGCTACCTCGGTGAGGGTCATGCACGCGGCAAGCTGGTAGTGGTCATCTGACTGAGGACAAGGCGACTACGCAACCTCCACGATTTTCCGCTTGACTCTCCCCTGGGAGGAGCCTTGACAATGGTGAGTAAGGAGGTTCGAGGTGAATCTGGTTCCCATCGGCAAGTTCTCGACGATGACCCGGCTGTCTGTGAAGGCGTTGCGGTTGTACGACGAGATCGGTCTGCTTCGTCCCGCTCAAGTCGACCCATCATCCGGCTATCGGTACTACGAACTCGGGCAGGCGAATCGGGCTGAAGCGGTCCGCATCCTGCGTTCGGTCGACATGCCGCTGGACGAGATCCGAGTGATCCTGGAGACCGATGATCGGGAGTTGATCCAGAAACAGCTGGCCGTGCACCGGGAGCGGTTGGTCGAGCGGCTGGAAGCTCACGAGCGGATGGTTGCCTACCTCGAATCGCTCATGCAACGCAAGGAAGGAATCATGCCCTACGAAGTTCAGATCATGGAAGCGGCGCCGCAGGCCATCGCCGCGACGAGAGTACATACCAACCTGGCCCGTATCGCTGACGACATACAGGCCGGATTCGGATCGCTCATGGGAGCAATGGGCCGGGCAGGTCTTCCCCCCGCCGGCGCACCGTTGATCGTCTATCACGATGTCATCGATGAGGAGACGGAAGGCGACATCGAGATCTGCGTCCCGGTTGCCGGTGCCTTCTCGGGTAGCGACGAGGTATACGGACGTGAGCTCGAGGGCGGATCGGTGGCGGCCACGGTCCACCGCGGACCGTACCCGGAGATCGGCCGGGCGTATCACACCCTGACCAGCTGGGTCTCGGAACACGGGCACGAGATGGCGGGACCACCTCGGGAGATCTATCTGAACGATCCCACGACGGTGGCTGCCGAAGAACTGCTCACCAGGGTCGAGTTCCCCATCTGCTCCGAGCAGTCCTAACCGCTCTGGCGTACGTGGTGGCGGTATACCGCCACCACGTACGCCAGACTCATCGCGGTGCGGTTGCTTCGACACCCAGCCCGTATGGGCTCGGGGTCAGTTTCACCGATTGACCGTTGATTTCGACAGACCCGCCATCGGTATACCAGTCCAGACAGTCGAACTCGGGCTGCTTCACTTCCCATCCGGCGTTGGTAAGAACTGCGGCGGCGTAGTCGGTAGCGGCAAGATTCCCGACGCTGCCCGGTCTGCGATCGGGGTCGACGGCACACAAAGCAGCGAGATGTTGGAGTGCGACAGTCCGCCGCGAATCAGAGGTCATGGTGATGCGAAGTTAGCGCTTGGGTCGATTGTCTCGTTCAGCCAGAATGTTGGAACGTTCCAACGGTTGTACGCATATAATGAGGCACGTGATTCGAGTGAGGCGTCGCGGGTCGCTTTGATGGCAAGGTTCGGCTGACAACCGGAAGCACTCAGGGCGTCGGCAAAGCCCGGCGCGTCGGATCGGGATTCATTGACTTTCGGAGGGTACTCATGAGCCAGAACGATGCGGACACGGCGGCCTACATTTCCGAGCTAATAGGTCGCGCCCGGAAGGCGCAGAAAGTGGCGGAAGGGTTCTCACAGGAGAAGGTCGATGAGCTTGCCCATGCAATCGCCTGGGAAATCGCCGCAAACCATGAGCTTCTGCAAGAAATCGCCGAGTTCTCGTTCGAAGAATGCCAACTGGGTGATGTCCCCTCGAAGGTCGCCAAGGTCGCCGGCAAATGCCGGGGAATCCTCTATGACGTCAAGAATGCCAAGAGCGTCGGTGTAGTAGAAGAAATCCCCGAGAAGGGGCTTGTCCGCATTGCCAAGCCTGTTGGTGTCATCGGCTCGCTGGTACCCAGCACCCAGGGAGAATTCCATCCGCTGACCCAGGCGATCTTTGTGGTCAAAGCCAGGGACGCCGTCATCTTCTCGCCCCATCCCAGGAGCAAGCTCACCACGGCGAAGGTGACGAACCTGCTGCGGGCCGTGATGAAGAAGTACGGCGCTCCGGAGGATCTGTTCATCACCATCGAGGATCCTTCGATCCCCAAGACCAATGAGCTCATGAAGCAGTGTGATCTGGTCATCGCCACCGGTGGCCAGCCCATGGTCCGTGCGGCCCACAGTTCGGGAACGCCGGCTTTCGGTGTTGGAGCCGGCAACGCCATCATCATCATCGACAAGACCGCCGACCTTGCAGATGCCGCGGCCAAGATAAAGGCCAGCAAGACGTTCGACCTTGCCGCAGGGTGTTCCTGCGATAACGCTGTCGTGATCGACGAGTCGGTGTACGCCGAGATGCTGGCCGAGTTCGAGAAGGTCGGCGCTCATCTGGTCAATGCGGATGAGAAGGAGAAGCTCAGGAAGGCCATCTGGCCTGAATGGCCCGCAAACCACATAATCAACCGGCACGTCGTGGCGTCGCCGGTGAGCAATATCGCCGAGCTGGCCGGTCTCGATGTCCCCGAGGAGACCAGCTTCCTACTGGTGGAAGAGGACAAGACCGGGGAAGCCTCGCCATTTAGCGGCGAGAAGATGAGTCTCGTGACAACTGTCTACAAGAGCAGCAGCATCGACGAAGCCATCCGTATCACCAACGAGAACCATGCGTACTCAGGCCACGGACACTCATGCGGAATCTTCTCGGCAACACCTGAGAACGTAGAGAAACTGGCGTTGGGAACCTATACGACTCGTGTGGTCGTCAACCAGCCTCAGGCCGCAACCAACGGCGGCAGCTGGGTCAGCGGAATGCCATTCACCCACTCTCTCGGCTGCGGAACGTGGGGAGGCAACGGCCTATCGGAGAACATTGCGCTCAAGCACTATATGAATAACACCTGGGTCATCCGCGAGATCCCCAGCTTCCAACCAACCGACGAGGAGCTGTTCTCCGGCTTCACTCCTCGCGGGTGAGGCAGAAGGGGAGCTGGAGAACCTTGAACGACAACCGCATTTCAACAGCGGAGGAGGCGGCAGCCTCGATCCGGGACGGCATAACCGTTGCCATGAGCGGATACGCCATGGCCGGCTATCCCAAAGCCGTTGTCGAAGCTCTTGTACAGCGCAAGCAGAGCGGTGAGGACCTGTCGTTCGAGCTGGTCACCGGCGCCAATGTGCCCTGGCTCGACGAATCCCTCGGTGCAGAGGAACTCGTGACCCGGCGGGTTCCCATGGTCGCCAGTCGCACGCTCGCCGCCCAGGCGAACAGTGGTTCCCTGAGCTACGTCGAGCAGCAGATGAGCAAGATGCCCCGCCTGCTCCGAAACCGTAGTTTCGGACGGATCGATGTAGCTGTGGTCGAGGCTCTGGGATTCGATGAAGACGGGGACCTCATCCCCACCAGCTCCATCGGTATGACCCACTACCTGATGGACGCTGCGGATGAAGTCATCGTCGAGATCAATGCCGCCCAGCCAGAGGTTCTGCGAACCCTCCATGACATCCATATCCCGGCGGCGCCGCCCAACACGCAACCGATCCCCCTGGTCCGTACTAATCAGCGAATCGGTGAGAAGGGAATCCCGGTTGACCCGAAGAAGGTCCGGCACATCGTGGAAACCAACATTCCGGAACGAATGGGTCCGCAACCGGCAGGCACCGCGGTAACAAAGCGCATCGCCGACCACCTGTTCAACTTCCTCGACCTCGAGGTCCAGAAGACCGGGCATCTCCCGCCGATTCAGACCGGCTTCGGCAGTCTTGCCGATTCCGTTGCCGACGCATTCCAGCAGTCCAGCTTCCGCGACCTTCAGTTCTTCTGCGGTGGAATTACCGAGCCTGTGTTGGAACTCCTCGCTTCCGGGAAGGCCACAGCTCTATCAACCGGAGGGTTGGGAATGAGCGAGAGGGTGGAGCAGATTCTGACCGACACTCCGGATGTGAGCGATCACCTTGTGATCCGCAACGGTGACGTAACCAACAACGCCGAAGTTATCGGCCGGTTGGGGTTGGTTGCGCTGAACACGGGCATTGAGATCGACATCTACGGCAATGTGAACTCGAGTCATATCGCCGGGAGCCGGGTGGTGAACGGGATCGGAGGCGGAGCGAGTTTCGCTCAGAACGCCGGTCTGTCGGTGATCCTCATACCGTCGGTGGCCAAGGGCGGGGCAATCAGCAATATCGTGCCCATGGTGTCCCACCAGGACATCAATGAACATGATGTCGATGTTGTCGTGACCGAGCACGGCGTCGCCGACCTGCGCGGGCTGGATGACGGAGAACGAGCCGACGCAATCATCGCCGACTGCGTATCCGATGCCTACCGGGGGCAGTTGAAGGCCTACCTGCAGACAGCGCGTGCGCAATGCGGCGGACATCATCCCCAGCTACCCGAAGTGGCGTTTGGCTGGTATCGGCGGCTCAAAGAGGAAGGGACCATGCTGAAGTCATGAAGAAGATCGAACTGTATGAAGTAGGGCCCCGCGACGGGTTTCAAATGGTGGATGAGTACATCCCATTGGAAACGAAGGTTCGCATTGTTGAAGGGCTACTGGATGCCGGATTGCGGCATCTGCAAATGACGTCATTTGTCAGTCCGAAGGCAATTCCCCAGATGCGAGACGCCGGGGAATTGGCTGCGCGGGTCGTCGACAAATACCCGGATGCAGATCTCTTTGCATTGGTTCCAAATCTGCGTGGTGCAGAGGCGGCCTGGGAATCCGGTCTGAAGTCGGTGTCCTATGTGGTGTCTTTGGGAGAGAGCCACAACAAGGCCAACATCAGGCGGACACATGCAGAGTCCTTTGCCGGCCTTCAGGCGATTCTGGAGGCCTATCCAGAGATGGATGTCTGTCTGGATCTGTCCACCACGTTTGGTTGCCCGTTTGAGGGGATGAAGACCGAAGACGACGTTGTGCCGTTCCTGAAGGCCTATGTCGATAGCGGAATCAAGACCGTCAATCTCTGCGACACAATCGGAATCGCCAACCCGGCTCAGGTGCGCCGGATCATCGAAGCCGTCTGGGCCGAGTACCCGTCGCTTGATCTTCAGGTTCACATTCACGACACCCGCAACATGGGAATGGTCAACACGCTGGCCGCCATCGAGCTTGGCGTGGACAAAGTGCAATCGACCCTGGGCGGCCTGGGTGGCTGTCCCTTTGCCCCGGGGGCATCCGGCAACCTGGCCACCGAGGACCTGGCGTTCATGTTGTCTGAAATGGGGTATGAGCTTGGCGTCGACATCCCGAAGATGATCGAACTCGCAAAGTGGCAAGCCACAGCAATACCAACCGGACAGTTCAGCGGACATCAATTCAGAATTCCCTCTACTAACTAGGAGTGTGTTGAGCTACTGACGTAAAGGTCCGTCCATACCGGGAACGCTCCTGTTCCAGCGGTATTGACGGACCGGAACTGGCGATATTCGACACACTCCCCGACAGCACGCAGAAATCGCGCACGGAGAAACACATATGGCAAATACGGAAACAGTTGACCTCATCAACGAAAAGGCTGCTCTGATGCGGCGGCATGTCGTCGAGATGGGATTTGGAGCAGGGGGCCGCGGCGCCCACTTTGGACCGGCGCTGTCCAGCATCGAAATCGTGGCGAGCCTCTTCTTCGGAATCATGAACCATGATCCCGAGAACCCCACGATGGCGGATCGAGACCGATTTGTGCAGAGCAAGGGCCATGCCTGCCTTGCCTTGTACTCGGCGTTGGGTGAAGCCGGCTACATCACCAAGGAACAGATGGCCACCTTCAAGGGAGACGGAAGCTTCCTCGCCGGGCATCCCACCCGGAACCCGCAATACGGTATCGAGGTGTCGTCGGGAACCCTCGGTAACGGCTTCGCTGTTGCCTGCGGGATGGCGAAGGCGGCGAAGATCAAGGGCGAGGATCACAAGGTGTTCAGCCTCGTTGGTGACGGAGAGTGCAACGAAGGGGTCATCTGGGAAGCGGCGATGAATGCCGTCAAGTACGGATTGGACAACCTGGTTGCCATCATCGACCGCAACTTCGTCCAGCTAGCAGGCACCACGAAGGACATCATGGATGTTGATATCGAGGCGCTGTGGCGAGCTGCGGGTTGGGATGTCCTGGTCCTCGAAGACGGCAACGACGCCGCCAGCTTGCTCGACGCATTGGCGGAGATGAAGGATTCCAGCAACGGCAAGCCTCACGTGATAATTGCCAACACGACGAAGGGCAAGGGCATCTCGTTCATGGAGGGCAGCCTCAACTGGCACGCCCGGCCAATGAATCAAGAGCAGTACGACGCAGCGATTGCGGATCTAGAGAACGCGAAGACGATATGAACCCAGCAGCACTGGACAAATTGCAGGATTGGTCGAAGGCGGGTCACCGCACCGTGCAGGCAGACACCCTGATGATGCTGGCCGCCGAGCACCCCGAGGTGGTGGCGTTGAGCGCCGACCTGACGCCAACGGCGCGGTTGGTCGAATTCAAGGACACTTATCCGGACCGGTTTTTCGACGTTGGTATCGCCGAACAGAACTTGATCGACTTCTCAGCTGGTCTTGCCCTCGAAGGGCTTCGCCCGTTCGCCGTCGGTCTAGCGGCGATGGTGCCGATGCGTCCGGCCGAGCAGGTGCGGGCCGCTCTGGGTTACATGAATGCGAACGTGACGGTCATCGGCATCGAAGCCGGCGTTCGTTTTGGCCCGCTGGGGAACACTCACTACGCCATGGACGATATCGCGGTGGTCAGGGCGATCCCGAACTTCACCGTCATCGCTCCGTCGGATCCGCTTTCAACCCACAAGGCGCTCTATGCCTGCATCGAACACGAGGGCCCGGTCTACTTGCGTCTGACCGGCGGTCCGGGTTACCCCGTGATGTACTCGGAGGACTTCGACTTCCAGATCGGCAAATCTATCGAGTACCGCCCGGGCAGCGATGTTGCATTCATATCGAGCGGATCGCTTCTGGCCGATGCGGTGGGTGCCGCCGACATTCTGGAGGACAAGGGGATCTCGACCCGGGTCGTCGACATGCACACAATCAAGCCGTTGGACACGGAGATGCTCGACAAGGTGTTCGCCGAGAACAAGCTCGTCGTCACGGTCGAGGAACACAGCCCAATGGGTGGCCTGGGCGGTGCGGTGGCCGAGTACAAGGCCGGTGTCGTCGGCGCTCCGAAACAGGTGTTCGCCAGCCTGGGCGACAAGTTCCAGAAGCTCGGTGACCACAAGTTCCTGATGAAGGAGAACGGGTTGACGGCTCCGGACCTGGCAACGCTGGCGGAGACGAATCTATAGGGCAGATGTCAACCGTGGACCGTCACGCAGCACAGCTCGTCGTGCAAACGTGGCGGGAACCGACGCTGGATCCCCGTGATCGACCAACTACACGACACCATCGGGCCCAAGGCGATGGGACAGCCGTTCGAGAACGTGCCGGTACTTCCCGAGGAACGTCGCCAGCGCCGTCGCCACCGTTCTGGCGTACCGCACTCCGCCATTTCGGAGTGGCGTACGCCGGAACGAGAGCGCCGGTTCAGTGCTTGGCTGTTCCCTTGCCGAGAACGGTCAAGATATCCCCGATGGCGACGTGGGATTCAATTCCGTGGCGCAGGGGAGCGTCGTATTTGAGTTCGTAGTGATTGCGGCGCCCTTTGCGTTCGTGTCTCAGGTATCCGCTCTGTTCCAACTCCGCAACGATTCGCTGCGTGGCCCGCTCTGTGATTTCAACCCTGATCGCCACCTCGCGTAAGGTGATGTCCGGATCGTCGGCGATGCAGAACAGGACGTGGGCGTGATTCGTAAAGAACGTCCATTTTGCGGTCACCGCCGAACCTCCTCGTCCCGGAACGATTCCGGAATTATATACGTTATTGGTTTCGTGTAAATTGCTTCACCTATGGCTCTAGTTGTCCTGATTCACCTGGCTGTGGCCGGGATCCTCGTGTTGTTCCGTCGCCCGCTTGGGCGATGGGCCTTCGTCGTCGGTGCTCTGGGCCCGGCGTCGACGTTGCTGTGGGCGGCGTTGAACGGAAGTCGGGTGCTCTCCGGCGACCCCGCAACAGAGTCATTCACCTGGGTGGCTTCGCTCGATCTCACCATCGCCTTTCGGGTCGACGCGTATTCGCTCCTCTTCCTGCTTGTGGTTGCGGGGATCGGTCTGCCGATATTCCTCTACTCGCAGAGCTATTTCTCGCCTTCGTCCCGGGCAACGAACTTTGCGGCGACGATGACCCTTTTTGCCGGTTCCATGGTTGGCCTGGTGGCAGCCGATCATCTGCTGGCGCTCTTCGTGTTCTGGGAGCTGACAACGATCACTTCGTATCTGTTGATCGGCTATTACGACCAGAAGGCAGAAGCAAGATCCGCGGCGCTGCACGCTGCGCTCGTGACCGGCGGAGGCGGCTTGGCCATGCTCGGCGGAATCGTGCTGCTGGCCGGCGAAGCCGGTACCTATCTGATTTCGGAGATCACGGCCAATCCACCGGTGGGATCGAACGTTCTGACAGTGGCGTGGGCGCTCATCTTGTTGGGCGCTGTTACCAAGTCGGCACAATTTCCGTTTCATGCCTGGCTCCCGGGAGCCATGGCGGCTCCAACACCGGCAAGTGCTTTCCTGCATTCGGCCACGATGGTCAAGGCTGGAATCTTCCTCGTTGGCCGGCTGGGTTTCGCCGGCGTGGCCGCAGCGGATTGGTGGCAGCCGGCGGTTTTCACGATCGGCTTCATAACAATGGTGCTCGGCGGCTGGCGGGCTCTCCGCCAATACGATCTCAAGCTTCTGCTCGCGTTTGGGACGGTCTCCCAACTCGGTTTCATGTTTCTCCTGTTGGGATCCGGCATCCCCGCTCTCGCCTTTGGGGGTCTTGCCATCCTCGTTGGGCACGCCCTGTTCAAGGCGACCCTGTTCCTGTCTGTCGGTGCGATCGACCATGAGACTGGGACCCGCGACCTGCGCCGCCTCTCCGGACTGAGGCGTTCCATGCCCAGGCTGTTCTGGGTGACCACCGCAGCCGCGCTGTCAATGACCGCGATGCCGCTTACGCTCGGATTTGCTGCGAAGGAAGCTGCGTTCGACGGCTTGCTGGCTGAGAGTGTCTGGTTGATTGCCGCTGCAGCGACCGCTTCGACCCTCACGGTGGCCTACACGGCCCGATTCATGTTTGGAGCGTTCGGACCCGCCGTTCCGGGCACCGAGCCGGCAACGGGCAAGAGGTTGGCGTCTCGCAGCGCCTTGCTCTGGGCCCCGGCTCTCCTAGCAGTCATGTCCGTCGGCATCGGCCTGCTACCGACGCTGGTGCTGCCAATTGTGAACGGAGCTGCCAAGGTCGTGTCGGGCGTGGCCAAGGCGGGCAAGCTGGTCATCTGGCCCGGATTTGTTCCCGCCCTTGCCTGGTCCCTTGCCTCTCTGACGGCCGGGTTGCTGCTGGCGTGGAGAAGGCAACTCGTCGACCGCACTACCGAAGCGGTGGGGCGGGTGGCGGAGCGCCTTCCAAGTGCGGACACGGCCTACCGCCGGTCGATACCCGCACTGCTGCGGTTTGCCGATCGTTCGAGCGGTCTTCTTCAGAATGGTTCCCTTCCGGCATACATCGCCATCATCCTCATGGTCGCCGTTACGGCTCCGACTGTCGCGGCCATAGGGGAGTCCCCGGTCCTGGTTACCCCTCCGGGCGGCTCAATGCTCGAATGGATACTCGGTGCGCTGATAGTGGGATTTGCCGTGGCCCTCCCCTTTGTGCGGCGCCGGTTTGCCGTCGTGATCCTCCTCGGCGGTGTGGGCTACGGAATCGCCGCCTTGTACTCGGTGTTTGGCGGTCCAGATCTGACCTTGACACAGCTGTTGGTAGAGACGCTTGCCGTTGCACTTTTCGCCTTTGTGCTGCGCCACCTCCCGGCCACCTTCTCCAGGCCGGCGACCGCCCGGCTTCCCCGCCTCGCTGTTGCGCTGGCCGTCGGAGCGTTTGTCTTCTTCGCCGGTCTCGTCGTCAACGGAGCCCGTTCCTCAGAGACGATCTCCGATACCTTGGTCGCAGACTCTGTGCCGGAAGCCGCCGGGAGCAACGTGGTCAACGTGATCCTGGTTGACTTCCGCGCCTTCGACACGCTCGGTGAGATAACCGTGCTTGTCGCCGCCGCTCTTGGGGCGGCCGGTCTGGTCATTCCCGTGATCAGAGATGCGAGGAGTCGCACATGAAGACTCGTCCTTCGGCGATTCTCGAGGCCGGGGTGATTGCGGTGTCGGGTCCGGTGCTGGTCTTCTCCGCATATCTGCTGTTTGCGGGGCACAATCAACCCGGTGGGGGCTTCGCCGGCGGTCTCGTTGCGGGAGTTGCGGTCCTGCTCGTATGGGCCGCCGGTGGCACGGACACAGTACGAAAGGTGCTTCCGGTTCGGTCAACCGTGCTCATGGGCGTCGGGCTCCTGGTGGCTGCAGGCACAGGGTTCGCTGCGCTGCTTCCAGGCCTCGCATTCCTCGAATCCGGATACGCGGAGTTGTCCATCCCGCTGGTAGGGGACGTGAAGATTGTGTCGGCGCTGTTCTTCGATATCGGCGTCTACCTGGTAGTCATTGGGATGGTGCTCGCGTTGGTGCGTGCCCTCGGTGAAGACGCCACCGCTGAGGAGGTACCGCAATGAGTTTGATCACCCTCGCCGTCGCGGCAACTCTCTTTGCCGTTGGAACCTATTTGATCCTGCAGCGGATGCTGTCGCGAATCATCATCGGTCTGGGGCTCATGTCCCATGGTGCCAACCTCTTGATCATGCTTTCCGGGACGGGCCCCGCCACCCCCCCGATTGTGGACGGGTCACCGTCCCCAGTTGTGGCCGATCCACTCCCGCAGGCCATGGTGCTGACCGCAATCGTCATTACGTTCGGGATTACCGCCTTTCTGTTGGCGCTGGCACTGCGCAGCTATCTCTTGACCGGCAGCGATGCGGTTGAGGATGACCTCGAGGACAAGAGGATCGCCCATTCGCACGACCGATCGAGCATGGATGTGCAGGAGATGTCGGAATGACCTGGCTGTTGCCCGCAGTTGTCGCAGTCCCTGTGTTGGGCGCAGGCCTGTCCGTTCTGGTAGGACGCCGACTCATACTGCAGCGTGTGATCTCGTTGGCTGCGGTTGGTTTTGTCGCGGTGGCGGCAATCGCCCTTCTGGTCTCTGCCGATTCCGGCACTACCCAGGTTGCTCAGGTTGGCGGCTGGGCGGCCCCGGCCGGTATCACGCTGGTTGCCGACCGATTCGCGGCAATCATTCTCACTTCATCTGCAGTGATACTCCTCGCAGTGCTCGTGTATGCGATGGCTCAACTCGGGCGCGATGCGGTCGATTGGTGGTTCCACGCGAAGTATCTGGTGCTAACCGCTGGGGTCGCGCTGTCGCTGGTGACCGGGGATCTATTCAATCTGTTTGTCGGGTTCGAGATCATGCTCACTGCGTCCTACGTGCTGCTCACGGTGAAGACCGGCCCGGACGAGGTGAGGGCAACCATGAGCTACGTCGTCATCAACTTGGTTGCGTCGGCGCTGTTTCTCATGGCGATTGCTTTTGTCTACACGACGACGGGCACACTGAATCTGGCAGATCTGTCGCGCAAGATGGCCGAAATCGATCCCGCAGTTCGCGCCGGCCTCAGCATGCTCACCCTGGTTGTGTTCGGGATCAAGGCGGCCATATTTCCCCTGTTCATGTGGCTCCCCGACTCATATCCGACAGCGCCTACCCCGGTGACTGCCATCTTTGCCGGATTGCTCACCAAGGTCGGTGCTTTTGTCATCATCAGGATGCAGACCTTGTTGTTTGCCCAGGACGAACCTTCGACGTTATTGCTGTTCGTGGCCGGAGCGACGATGGTCGTCGGGGTACTTGGAGCCATAGCTCAGAACGACGTGAAGCGGATTCTCAGCTTCCACATTGTCAGCCAGATCGGCTACATGATCATGGGGCTCGGGTTTCTGTCGATCGCCGGACTTGCGGCGGCAATTCTGTTCATCACGCATCAGATAATCGTCAAGACCGGGTTGTTCCTCGTTGGGGGATTGGTCGAGGCCGAGCACGGCACCGGTGCCCTCGATCGGATTGGCGGCGTGTTGCATCGCCGTCCGGTGATTGCTGCCCTGTTCCTACCGCTGGCCTTGAGCCTGGCAGGTCTGCCCCCCTTCTCAGGTTTCGTCGCCAAGCTGGCGTTGATCCAGGAAGGCTTGGCGCTCGACCGCGGCGTCATTGTGGCGGTAAGTCTTGCCGCCAGCCTGCTCACCCTCTTCTCGATGACAAAGATCTGGGGTGGGGTCTTTTGGGGGCGGGAGACCGAGGCAGAGGGGACGGCGGGCGCGGGGATGGTCGGGGCTACGGCCGTTGTAGTCGCCCTCAGCATCGGTGTCGCCTTGTTCGCCGGGCCGCTGATGGCGCTCGCCGAGCGCGCTGCTGTGGATCTGGTCGATCCAACCGTGTACGCCGATCTGGTGCTGGGGGTGCGGTGATGGCAGCCTTTGTTACCGGAATTCAGGTGATGCTCGGTCTCGCGGCGCTGGTGGCCATGGTCCGCGCCGTGCAGGGTCCAAACCTGGTCGACCGGATCGTCGCCCTGGACGTGGTGCTCATACTTCTGGCCGGCGGGCTCGCGGTACAGGCAGCCAGGTCGGGCTCGGAACTCTTCGTTTCGGCAGTGATAGTCGTCGCCCTTGTGGCTTTCGCCGGGACGGTCATTGTTGCCCGCTTTATCGAGTGGAGGGACACCCCATGAGCGTCGCCGAGATCGCGGGCATCACTTTGATTCTTGGCGGGGCCATCCTCTCGTTTGTCGCGGCGTGGGGTCTGGTGGACTTCCCTTCCGCCCTCGCCCGGATGCATGCGGCAACCAAGTCCGCTTCGCTTGGCCTTGCTCTGGTCGCTCTTGGTGCGGGTCTGGCCGCGGAATCGGCCACCCTCTTCGGGATCGGCGTCCTGGTGACTGTCTTCATGTTCCTGACAGCCCCGATTTCCGGACACATGCTGGGCCGGGCCGCCTATGACGCCGGGCAGGTATCGGGTCTTGTTCACGACGATCTGGCAAGCCGGCCGAGCCGACCGCTGTCGTTCGAGACCTCGCGGAACCGGGTGTCCCTGCTGCGGATGCTGCCCCTAGTAGTCATTTGGGTCTTGTTGTGGCGTGACTCCAGCGCAGGTGTGTGGATCGGAGGTATCGCGGTTGCCTTGGCGATCGAGTTGATCCGGGGAATCCGCAGCCGACCGACCCTGGTGCGACCGGGGGCGTTCGTTGTCTTCCTGGCTCAGTATGTGTGGAAGGTGGTGCTCTCCAACCTCCGGGTCGCATGGGAGGTCATCACCCCGCACAACGATCAGATTACCGAGGCGATCATTGCCGTCCCGATGCGGACCCCATCCGTGCCGGCGGCTTTGTTGGTGGCCAATGCAATCAGCTATACGCCGGGCACGCTCACTATCGAGCTAACCGCGGACCCGTTGGTTCTCTACGTGCATGTTCTTCATTTCGAGTCGGTGGATGCGGTCCGACGCGAGGTTGCCGATCTCGAGGATCTGGTGCTGGCTGCTCTTGGCGAGCCGCTTGCCGTCTAGGTCTAGGCGGCGGGTTTCGTTTCGGCAACGGGCAGCAGACCGTCGGCAAGTCCTTCGGTGGCCGGGACGTTCTGGTTACCGCCCACGAGGCTGGTGATAGTCGATCCGGTGAGGTCCTTGGATCCGGTTCGTTCTGTACCTGTCGACTGGACGTTGTCTGGTCGAGAACACATCCCGTGGCGACCTCCCGAATTCCCGGGGCAGGCTCCGTCCGGCTCCGGCAAGCGCCGGCGCAAGGGTCTTGTCCGGGATGTGTTGAATAACGGTCGGGGTCTCGGGGAATCCAACGATCTGCGCTCCACTAATCCGAACAGTCGCACGGTGTCGAATACACGATACACAATGCGTACGATGCGCGTCGTTGTCGACAGCCTATGAACGGAGCAGGCCATGAAGCGTTTCAAGAACATCCTCGTTGTAGCCGACGGCGATTCGGGTCCAACTCGTTCGCTCCTGTATACAGGGCTTGATCTGGCGCGACGTAATGATGCCAGTCTGACTGTGTTCTCGGTTGTTGAAGACGTCCCGGCGGGTCGTAGGTTTCGCAAGCGCAACGGTCGCAGGCACGATCTCAATGCGATGATGATCCAGGCCCGCCTCGGTGAGCTGAAGGCAGCGACCCCGCAATCCGACGTGGTAGTCCACTATGAAGTTGTTGCCGGCTCCCCGCATCTGAAGATCATCGAGCGGGTCACTTCTCTCGGACATGACCTTGTTCTCACGGTACCCATGCCGCAGCTGCGTCGTCGGGGGTTGGGTTCGTCGTCAACGACTATGCATCTGCTCCGTAAGTGTCCGGTCCCGGTATGGGTCCATTCCCCGCTGACGGCGACGGCCGATTCCGTGCTCGTTGCCATTGGTCCTCTAGAGGCGGAGACGCACAGCCTCAATGTCAAGCTCCTCGAAATGGGTTCTTCACTGGCGCACTCCACAGGTAGCGAACTTCACGTCGTTCACGGATGGCGGCTCGAAGGGGAGACGATGTTGAGCAGCCCACGACTGGCCTACTCGCCGGACGAGGTCGCCGACATGGGGACCGAAGTCCGCGACGACGCCGAAGAAGCATTGCTCCGTTTGATCGCTTCTGTCGAGGGCGCAGACGGTGCCCGCGTGATCTTGCGCAAGGGTCACTCTGCGGATGTGATTGCAGCAGCAATCGAGGATGTCAATCCGGCGACCATCGTTATGGGAACCCTGGCCCGGTCCGGTATCCCCGGCTACATCATCGGCAACACGGCGGAGCGAGTTCTGGTCACTGCAGACCGTTCAGTGCTCGCCGTCAAGCCGGACGGCTTTGTGACGCCTGTCGGTGCCGTTCAGTCGTGGAGTGCCGACCAGCTTCCCTATTGATCTCTTCCCTGCTCAGGACCAAGGGCACGACCCCTTGGAACGTTCCAAGATGTCGGCGAATATAATGGGAGCGGCGATTCGAGGGAGGCGCCATGGGTCGATTCGACGGCGAAGTTGCGCTGATAACTGGAAGCACACAGGGGGTCGGGGAAGCCGTCGCCAGGCGGCTGGCTAGCGAGGGCGCTGCGGGAATTGTCGTAAGCGGCCGTAACCGGGAACGTGGTGAAAATGTCGCTCGCGACATACGCCAGGTAGGTACCTCTGCAGTCTTTGTCCCCGTGGAACTCGATGACGCCGAGAGCTGTCGGGCTCTTGTTGCTGCCACGGACGAGGAGTTTGGACGTATCGACGTCTTGGTCAACTCGGCTGGGCTAACTCTGCGGGGATCGATAGTCGACACTTCTTTGGAACTGTGGGACAACATGATGAACGTGAATCTGCGGGCACCGTTTCTCTTGATGCAGGACACCATCTCCGTTATGCGGAGAGAGGGCCGCGGGGGGTCGATAGTCAATGTTGGCTCGGTGGCGTCGCACGGCGGGGCCCCGATCCTCATGCCGTATTCCACATCCAAGGCGGCTTTGGCGACGATGACCAAGAACGTCGCCTATGCAGTTGCCTGGGAAGGGATCCGGGTCAATTGCATCAACCCCGGATGGATGGATACTCCGGGCGAGGATGTCATTCAACGCCGCTTTCATAGCGACGGTCAGGACTGGCTCGACGACGCCGAGGCCGAGATGCCGTTCGGCCAACTCATCAAGCCAGACGAGATTGCCGCGGCCATCGCATTTTTGGCTTCGGACGAGTCGGGGGTGATGACTGGATCCGTAGTCGACTACGACCAGTCGATCGTTGGGGCCGGCAACGCGCCGGTCCCAAGCCGGAGGGATGTGCCATGAGCTGCTACCTCATCACCGTGGCGCGAGTCCACACATATGCATTCACGCAAAACATCGGTGCCATTGAGTCCCAGGGAGGTCTATAGCCATGGCGATCCATCAACTCTCCTCCAACCCAGGTCCGGGGACCGTCCTCGAAGTAAACCCGGAAATCGCCGGTTGGAGCGTTCTCGATTTCGCCGTGGTTGTCTTGGGAGAGGGGGATGCGGCAACAGTGCACACTGGGGAACGCGAGGTTGCGGTCGTTCCACAATCCGGTTCGTTCACTGCCACGGTTGACGGCGCTCACTATGAGCTGCGCCGCTCGAGCCCGTTCGCCGAGATGGCACCGGTCCTCTACCTGCCTCCTGGCAGGACTGTCGTATTGAGCTCGGTGACCGGTGCCGAATACGCCATCGGGGGGGCTCCCGCCGAAGGCCGTTACCCGGTTCGACTCATTGAACCGCACGAGATGAAAGCCGAGGTCCGCGGCGGCGGCGGGGCCACCCGCCAGGTCAACCACATCCTGGCCCACCCGCTGCCGGCAGAGCGGCTCATTCTCTATGAGGTCTATGTTCCCCGCGGCAAGTGGTCCGGCTGGCCGCCGCACTGCCACGACGGATGGGAAGGCTCCCCGTATCTGGAGGAGACGTACTACTTCCGCTTCAACCCCGCCGACGGCTGGGGCATGCACCGCAACTACCGGCTCGATAGCGACTTCGACGAGGTCTTCTCCGTCAGCGATCGTGATGTCGTCATGGTGACGAAGGGATTTCATTCGAGCGCGGCGTCACCCGGTAACCACATGTACTTCCTCAACTACCTGGCGGGGACGCCACAGAACGAGGAACGTGCCATCCCGCCGTTCTTCCAGCCCGAGTATCGGTGGATCGACGGCAACTGGGATCAGGACGACATGGTGCTGCCTGCAGTTGGCCCCGATCTACCTGCCGCGGGAAGCTGATAGCTCAACGGATTCCCCAGGCAAAGCGCGTGGCGTTGATCGGACCCAACGAACGTCCACTCAAACCAATTCCTCCAGCCTGATGCGGTGCGCGATGTGAGCGGACTACCCGGAGTTGTCGCTCGCCGGCACCTCGATCCCGGCGACGTCGAACAGCCGCTCCAGAAGCCGTGCGTTTGCTATCGAACCCTCGATCGGAATCGGTGCCGGCTCGCCGCGGAGGATCGCATCGACCAGAGCGGTGGCCTGCAGCCCGTACTGATCGGCGGCGGGGATAGTGACGGTGCGGATTGTCGACGCGTGTGGGTGATGGTCGCCGCCGGTACCGATTTCTACGGTCGTTTCGTGATCGGCCGGGCAGTTGAAGGGATCCGCGATCGAGATCCACCCTCCGGTCCCGTGGATCACCACGCTGTGCCGTGGCTCTTGCTCCATCGAGCACGTAAAGGTTGCCGTTGCATCGCCGTAATCGAGGATGCCGGTGAAAGTCATGTCGACGCCCGACGCGGGGTCGATGCGGGCGGCCCCGAGAACCCGGTCCGGGTCATCGCCCAACAACATACGACTGGCGTCGACGGCGTAACAGCCCACGTCGTACAGGGCGCCGCCGCCCGTTGCGGTCGCATGCCGGTAATCGGTGGGCCGTGTCGATCGGAAGGAAAACCACACGTTGACGTCGGTGACGCGACCGATGGCTCCTGCGGCGATGAGGCGGCGCGTCTCCTCCCACGCGGGATGGAACCGATACATGAACGCCTCCATCGCCAAGACGCCACGCTCCGCAGCAAGGCCGGCAATGTCTTGTGCCTCGCGGCTATTCAATGTCAACGGCTTCTCGCAGAGGACGTGTTTGCCGGCCGCGATCACGCGCTGCAGCAAGGGATAGTGCAGGTGATTGGGGAGCGGGAGGTAGACACACTCGATGTCCGGGTCCGCCAGCAAAGCATCGTATGACCCGTGTGCTCGAGGAATGGAGTAGTCCGTTGCCGTTTGCCGTGCCCGTTCCTCAGATCGCGAGCCGATAGCGACGAGTTCGCAACGATCGGCATTCTGCAGAGCAGCGATGACATGGGTCCTGGCGATAAGTGCCGAGCCCATGACACCCCACCGGAGTGTTCCTTCTGCTGCTGTCATGGCGCCTCCTCGCTGGTCAGGTTAACCAACACTGTGGAACGTTCCAATAGCCGTTGCTATGATTCTTGAAAACGAGGCCAACCCTGTGAAACAACCAACAATTCTCGATGTCGCCGAGCGCGCTGGTGTGTCCAAATCCCTCGTCTCGCTGGTCATGCGCGAACCGGAACGAGTGAGCGACACCAGTCGCGCGGCGGTGCTCGCCGCTGCAGAGGAACTGGGGTATCGGCCCAACGCGGTTGCCAGGAGCCTCGTCCAGCGCAGGACGATGGTGATCGGTGTGGTCCTGTCGGATCTCCACAATCCGTTCTTTGCGGATGTTGCCGACGGTATCGAGGAGGCGGCATTCCAGAGCGGTTATCGGGCCATGCTGTCGTCTGGCTTCCTCAATCCGAAGCGCGAGCGCGGCGCCATCGACACCATGTTGGATTTGCGAGTCGACGGATTGATCATGCTTGGTTCGATGATGAAGGTCAGCAAGATCGAGAAAGTGGCGGCTGCGCTGCCGGTAACGCTGCTGGGCCGCCACACGCGATCCAAGGCCCTCGACTCCGTTGGTGCAGATGACTCGGCAGGAGCGCAAGAAGCCGTGGATCATCTCGTGTCATTGGGGCATTCCAAGATCGCCCATATTCATGCCGGAACCGCGGCGGGAGCCCCGCGTCGTCGAAGCGGGTACGAAAAGGCGATGAAGCGTCATGGTCTCAGTGCCCATATCCGGTCGGTGAGAGGGGCGTTCACCGAGCGTGGCGGCGCTCAGGCGATGACCGAAATCCTCGAGAGCGGTGACGTGCCTACGGCGATCTTCGCTCCAAACGACTTTGCCGCCCTCGGTGCCATGGAGGTGATCGACGCTGGCGGCTTCGATATCCCCGGTGACATCTCTCTCATCGGATACGACGACCTGACCCTGTCGCGTTTGCCCCGGATTGCGTTGACGACCATCGGCCAGCCGCGAGTGGATCTCGGGCGGGAAGCGGTCCACCTGGTGCTGGAGCGCCTCGACGAGAATCGGGACTCGGCCCGTCACGTGGTTGTTCCCCCGAGCCTGGTGGTGCGATCAACTACCGGACCGCCGCGGGACGACGTCTCCTAAGAGACTCCGTCATCCGAGATACGGGAGGCTGGCGCCGACATCGATGTATTTAGCCGGCACTCCCAATTCGCCAATCCGGTTCATTGCCTCGGCGAGTAGCGTGCTGCCGGATCCCGGGTGTCGAGCAATTGGATACGATTTCCGATTCTCCGTCGGAGAGATCGTGTTCTGCAGTAAGGAGGTCGTATGGCGCGGCGACGGATTCATCGAGAGGAGACGATGCGCGGAGAGTAGCCAGGGGGGCGTGACATACTGCCCGGATGAAGCTCCTCCTTCTAGTCCTTGTGGCGGTTGCTGCCGCAGGTTGCGCCGACACAGCTGAGACACCTACGACCGCGCCGACGAGTGCGGATCCGGGCTTAGCCGCCACCTCGACGACCACAAGTACCGCTCCGACAACAAGTACCGCTCCGACAACAACAGCCGATGCCCCGATGCCGCCAAGAGTCCCGAAGGTGCTTCCGCAGGGGACCGAAGTCAACACCGTTCTGCTGGACGACAGGGAGCTTGTCGTCGCGGTTGCCGACACCGCGGCGCTGCGGCGGCAGGGCCTGATGCACGTCGAAGACCTTCTTGACCTCGACGGCATGCTCTTTGTCTTCGACGATGACAACACCGGCGGCTTCTGGATGAAGCACACACTGCTTTCCCTCGATATAGCGTTCTTCGATGCGGATGGAGCGGTAGTAGATCGGTTCGTCATGGACCCGTGCACCGCGGATCCATGCCCGACATACAGCGCCGCGGGCCCGTACCGGTACGCCCTGGAAATGGCTGCGGGGACGATGGCGCCGAACCCCCGGTTGCTGACATTCCAAGAGTGAATTGCCGGATGAGGAGGAACAGATGGCACAGATAGACGTGCTCTTTGCAGGCTACGTGGGAGACCGGGTAGCCGGGACTGTGAGCCTCGTCAGGGATGGCGAAGCGATCATCGTGATCGACCCCGGGATGGTGCCTGATCGATCCGTGATCCTCGAGCCGCTAGGGCGCCTGGGTGTTGATCCCGCAGATGTCACCGACATCGTCCTCTCCCATCACCATCCGGATCACACCATGAACATCGCCTTGTTCCCCAGCGTAAGGGTGCACGACCATTGGGCCGTCTACGAGAACGACATCTGGACATCCCGGCCTGCCGAGGGGTTCGCCGTGTCCGCAGCCGTCAGCCTGATGGAGACTCCGGCCCATACCCCCCAGGACACAACGACCGTGGTGCAGACGGATGACGGAACCTACGCCTTTACCCATCTGTGGTGGAACGAATCGGCCGCGGAGGACCCACTTGCAGCCCAACCGGAGCTGCTCCAGCCATACAGAGACCGAGTTCTCGAGGTGGCAACGGTCATCGTCCCGGGCCACGGGGCTGCCTTTGCTGCTGATGTGGCTCCCCGGGCGGCATCGTGACGGCGCACATTGTCGCCATGGGTGGTGGTGGGTTCGGATCTGGCAATCCCATGCTCGACAGGTACGCCCTGTCCCTGGTCGCAGCCGAACGTCCCCGGGTCTGTTTCGTTCCGACGGCAAGCGGCGACGATCCGGGATACGTCCTCGAGTTCTACAAGGCATATGCGGGCTATGGCTGCGAGCCACAGGTACTCAACTTGTTCAACCGGGAAATCGCGGACACCCGATCGTTTCTTCTCGGGATGGACATGATCTACGTGGGTGGTGGGAGCACCGCCAACATGCTGGCCGTGTGGCGCCTTCACGGAGTGGATGTCGCCCTGGCAGAGGCTTGGCAAGAAGGCGTGGTCATGGCCGGGTTGAGTGCCGGGGCCAACTGCTGGTTTGAGTCGAGCACCACGGACTCCTTCCTGATCGGGAAAGCCGACGCTCTGGCCGATGGCCTGGGCTTCCTCACCGGCAGCTTCTGCCCGCACTACTCATCAGAGCCGGAGCGGCGTCCCAACTATCTCAGCATGGTGGGGACGGGGCGGCTTCCCGCCGGCTATGCGTGCGAGGACGGGACGGCGGTCCACTTCGTTGGTACCGAACTCCACACTGCGGTTTCCGTTGATGGCGATGCTGCGGCGTATCGGGTTACGCGAGACGGCGAGAGGGCATTGGAGGAGGCGCTTCCCCTGACGACTCCGAGCTAGGTCTACGCCGTTCAAAGGGCGCCTCCGGAGTGGTGATCTGGGACCGAGGGGCCAGCGTTCGTTTTCCCGATGTGGACTACCCGCGGCCGGGTCGTTACACTCGCCACTCGCACAGGGAGGTCAAAACCTCCCGACCCCTGCTCCCGGACCGCCCGGGGGCCTTTCGCGTCGGGTTTCCGCCGGGTCCGCCCCAGGAACCTCGCAGCGTTCGTCCACAGGAGGTGAAATATTGCGTTCTTATGAGCTGATGATGATTCATCGTCCCGAACTGACGGAGACCGATGTACGGACTCTCGTTGGCGAGGTAGAAGGTGTAGTCAACTCTTCCGGTAGCGTCACCGGCACCGATTTTTGGGGCAAACGGCGCTTCGCCTACGAAATCGACCATTTGCACGAAGGCTTCTACTCCGTTGTCGAGTTCGACTCCGGCACCGAGATGGTCGAGACCCTCGACAGGGCCCTTGGCCTGCACGATGCCGTTATCCGTCACAAGATCACCAGGCTTGGGGCCAAGTAGTGCCGAAACCTGTCACAGTCGCAAGGCACACTGCGTAGTGAGCAGAGAGAAGAGAGATACGTAATGAGTAACAACAGTGTGACCCTCATTGGCAACCTCGTTGATGACCCCGAGCTTCGTTTCACACCGTCGGGTGTGGCGATGGCCAAGATCCGGTTCGCCGTAAGCCGTCGCTACCAGGACCGCAACCAGGAGTGGCAGGAAGAGACCAGCTTCTTCGGCGGAACCTGCTGGCGCGACATGGCCGAGAACGTCGCCGAATCGCTGCAAAAAGGCATGAGAGTGATCGTGACCGGTCGTCTCGAACAGCGTTCCTGGGAAACCCAGGAGGGCGACAAGAGGTCCATCATCGAGGTCCGCATCGATGACATCGGCCCGTCGGTCAGGTGGGCGACAGCATCCGTGACCCGCACCCCGCGCACCGGTGGCGGTGACTGGGCAGCCAACAAGGGTGGCGGCGGAGCCGGTTCAGTGCCCCCGGCCCCCGTTGCTCGCGATGACTACGGCCCCGACGAAGCCCCCTTCTAGACAAGGCTTTCAACTTCCCAGGAGGACAAAGACAATATGCCCCCGAATACACGTAAGAAGAGGCGTCGCCCCAGTGCTGCTGATGCGCGGCGCCGACCCAAGGTCTGTCAGTTCTGCAAGGACAAGGCCAAATACATTGACTACAAGGACGTAGCGGTACTCCGCAAGTTCATGTCCGACCGTGGCAAGATCCGCGCCCGCAGGGTGACCGGCGCCTGCCCCAAGCATCAGCGCGCGCTGGCGATCGCCGTCAAGAATGCCCGCGAAATGGCGCTGCTGCCCTATATCTCACAGAGGGGCTAATGAACGTCATACTGCTCAAGGACGTCGCCGATCTGGGTGGCAAAGGTGACATCGTCGAGGTGTCCAACGGCTACGCCCGTAACTATCTGCTGCCCAAGAAGATGGCGATGAAAGCGACAGAGGGTGCCATCAAGCAGGCCGCCAAGCTCCGTCAGATGCGGATCGAAACCGAAGCCAAGGCCAAGGCCGAGGCGGAGGAACTCGCCAGGAATCTGGTCGGTTCGAGGGTGGTCATCGCCGCCCGCTCCGGTGACGAGGGCAAGCTGTTCGGTTCCGTGGGTACCCACGATATTGCCGAAGCCGTCAAGAAATTCAGCGGTGTCGAGGTTCCCAGCGGAATCATCAACATCCCGGAAGCCATCAAGGAGATCGGATTGCACGAGGTGACGATGCAGCCGCACGAGGATGTGCAGTTCAACGTCACACTCGACGTGATCCCGGCGTAGGAGAAAGGCGCGTTTATGGCATTGGGAATCGACGATCCCCGATCCGATTCCCTGCGCGTTCCCCCTAACAGCGTCGAGGCCGAGGAGTCGGTGCTCGGCGCTGTTCTGTTGGATAGCGACGCGGCCAACATCGCGTTGGAGAAGCTGCAGCCCGAAGACTTTTACCGTCCGGCGCATCAGGCGATTTTTGACGCGGTGCTGAGCCTGTTCAACAAGAACGAGCCCATCGATGCGGTTACGGTTGCTGAAGGGCTGCGACGCAGCGAGATGCTCGATCGTGTTGGTGGACTCGCCTATCTCACGACGTTGATCGACGCAGTTCCGGCGACCTCGAATGTCGAGCACTATGCGTCAATCGTCGAAGAGCATGCGCTCCGGCGGCGATTGATGCGGGTCGGGGGAGACATCGGCAAGCTGGCGACGGAGGTCGACCAGGAGATCGCCGATGTTCTCGATAAGGCGGAGCAGTCGGTCTACGCGGTGTCAGAGCGTCGCGTCGGTGAGGGGTTGGCGTCGATCGACCCGTTACTGGGTCCCGCCATCGAGCGTGCGGAGGAGCTACATCGCCACGGCGCCGAGGTCACGGGGTTGTCGACGGGATTGCGGGATCTAGATCGCAAACTGACCGGTCTCCATCCGACCAATCTGATCATCGTCGCCGCCCGACCCGGCATGGGGAAGACGTCCCTGGCGCTCAACATCGCCCAGACCGTCGCAGTTCAAGGTGAACCCGTCGCGTTTTTCACCCTGGAGATGAGCAGGGAAGAGGTCGTCACGAGGATGCTTTGTTCTCAGGGCCGGATAGATTCGCAGCGGTTGCGCACAGGCCGCCTCACTGAAGCAGACTTCTCCAAGCTGTCTTCAGCGGCCAACGTGCTGTACAAGAAGCCGATCTTTGTTGACGATTCCGCCGGCCTCACAGTCACCGAGATTCGCGCCAAGTGCCGTCGCCTCAAGCGCCGCCACGGGCTGGGTCTCGTAGTGGTGGACTACCTGCAGCTGATGCACGGCACCGCCGGGGAAAACCGGCAGCAGGAGATCGCCATCATCAGCCGCAGCTTGAAGAGCTTGGCCCGCGAGCTCGAGGTTCCGGTTATCGGTGTGTCCCAGCTGAATCGTTCGTTGGAACAGCGCGAAGACAAGCGGCCCCGCCTGGGCGATCTTCGCGAATCCGGAGCGATCGAACAGGACGCGGATGTTGTGTTGTTCATCTACAGACACGAGTACTACAACCCGGAAGCCATCGAGACCAAGGGCATCGCCGAGGTTGCCGTCGCCAAACATCGCCAGGGCTCAGTCGGCCGCGTCGACCTCACCTATCTACCCGAATTCACCCTCTTCTCGGACATGGGACGCGATACCCCGGTCATCTGACCGCCCTCTCTGTTCTTGCGTTGGTCCTGCCGGTATTTCGGCACCTGCAACGCAGGAAGCTCTCGGGGCGCGGGCCTCTCTGTTCTTGCGTTGGTCCTGCCGGTATTTCGGCACGTGCAACGCAGGAATGTTGTGGTGGGCGTCGGGCTACTTCCACCTCGAACCGGCGCCCGAGCCGCCGACCGACATGGTTAGCCCGAACATGAAGCCAAAGTTGTACCAGTTGCCGCTGTTGTGGACCTCGTAGATGTTCACAGTGTCCGAGAACAACGAGATGATGAACGTGATCGGAGCGATGATCCCGTGCCACAGCCCGAGCCAGAACCCGGCAACGTCACCATCGGGCCCGGCGACATCGACATTGGGGTTGCCCCCGGCTGCGCAAGCGGAAAGAAGCAGAACGAGCAGGATTGCCAACGGGACGAGTCGTCTTGCGGTCATCGGAACCTCCGTGGACCTCGGTTGGATTCGACAGGACCAGCGTAGGGTTCGCAGCTATTCGGCGACGTATCGCGGGTAGGTTCGTTTCGCCGCAGCCGCGACTTCGAGATCGATATCGACGGTGACGAATGGCTCGTCTGGCGTCGTGACCGCAAGGACGTCGCCCTCCTCCGGTTCGATCACCCAACCATGCCCACCCCACTCGAATCCATTCCGGTCGGTCCCGGTCCGGTTTGACGAAAGGCAGAAGGTCCCTGACACCACCGCCGCGGCTCTCCCGCCGGCGAGCCACTTGTCACTTGACGCCAAGCCCGTTGCGCGGGGCGCGGCCAACAGATTCACTCCATTCCCGGCGTAGCCGCGAGCATGCTCGGTGAACCATATCTCGGTGCACACCAGAAACCCTATCCGCAGCGCTCCGGCGTCCGTCGGGACGAATTGCCGGGGGCCGCGCTGATACCAGCGTGCCTCCCAGAAGCCTTCCTCGTCGGGCAGGTAGTGCTTGCGGTGGACACCTCGAGCGCCCCCGGTTCTCGACCAAACGAAGGCTTCGTTGAAGTTCTCGCCCTGATCGATGATGGGGCTTGTCCCCCCGACGATGCCGGCTCCCAGTTCCACCAGCGCCTTCTGCCAGCTTTCATGTTCGACCACCGCCGACATCCACGCGTTCTGGTCGGCTTCATCGCTGCTTGCGAGCCATGGCGAGAACGGCATTTCCGGGAGCAACACGAACTCCGAGGCCCGCTCCCGGCAATGGGCAGCGAGCGCCGGCCAGCGCTCATCGAGTTCCGAACGGCCGTCGGGCAGTTCACAAACGGTGACTCTCATAGACGGAGTATCGCCGACGCGGGGCTCTGCAACAACGGCCCAAGCCGATTCGTTCCTGGATCCCACACAATCTGTCGGTGTCGGCACGTAGGCTTTGAGGATGGACGGTGCGACCACAAACCTCGATGGTTGGAGAGGCCTGCTCGCTTACACCGGGCTGCTCCTCACCGGTGCTTTTAGCATCGTCGTGCTCTTCTCGTTCGGCGGCCAGGTGATGGTCGCCCCCGCGCTGCTACCTATTCAATGGCTCGTTGCCCGTCACACCCGCGGCTTTGTCTCCGTGTCGTTTTCGGTCCTTGGTGGGTTGTTGGCCGCAGAAGTGGCGTGGATCGCGTTGGCGGTTGTCATCGGGGAAGACGCCTCGGCCCTCCTCGTCGCCACGATCCTTGCGGCGGGCCTCGCCGCCGGCTGGGTCTTCTTCAAGATATCTCGCCCTCGGCCTGTCTCGTGATAGACACAACACACATTGCCGGATCCGGTCCCCAGGTGCGGTCGCTCATCAAAGACACAGAGGTAGCTGCGACGCCGGACGAAGCGTGGTCGGCGTGGGTTTCAGTTGAGGGTATTACAGCCTGGTGGAGGCCCGCGGCGTGCAACATCGATCTGCGCATCGGAGGGCCTTTTGAGATCCTCTTCAGTCGCGATGCGCCTGAAGGCGAGAGAGGGTCGGAGGGATGCCGGATCCTGTCGTATGTCCCCGGCGAATCGCTTTCATTCACCTGGAATGCTCCGCCGCATCTTCCGCTGCGGTCCGTCAATACCTGGGTGACTCTCACCTTCGCCGCTTCGGCCGGCGGAACCAATGTCCGTCTTGTTCACACAGGGTTTCTCGATGGGCCCGATTGGGACGACTACCTGGCGTATTTCGACAGTGCCTGGACCTATGTCCTTGGACTACTGAAGGATCACTGGAGCGGGGATAGATCCGGCGACTGAACCGCGGCAGCGGCCGCCGCTGCACCGGCCTGCATCGCTCCGTCCAGATCGGCTGTCGACATCCAGGATGTCATGAGCCCCGCACAGAAGGCGTCGCCGGCGCCATTGGTATCCACGACCTCCGGAACGGGAACGGCAGCCACGTTGACCCACCCGGCATCGGCCGTGAAGCTCGAGGCCCCAGCTGCCCCGTGTGTGCAGACGGCGACCCTTGTGCCTGCGCCTACCCGCTCTTCCAGGAAGGTTCGCTGTTCGCTAGGTTCGATGTGAGGAGGCCGCACATGATTGAGAACCCGGACGGAACCGAGGTATACGGTTCGCGGCGGTTCCATGCCCCGGTCTCACGGCTGTGGCGCGCCTTTACGGAACCGGCCGACATGGCAGGCTGGATGTGGGCTGGCCAAGCAAAGAACTGCGTGGCCCAGGCCGACCTCCGGGTAGGGGGTCGCTACTCGGTCTATACCGAAAGCGACGCCACCGCCGACGGCTGGTCGACCGATTGGATCGGACGTCTCGGAATCTACGCGGTCATCGTTCCTGAGCAGCAACTCGTCTACACATTGCACTGGGATGCCCCCGTCGGCTACAACCAGAGTGGCGATGTCGTTTCCGACGAGGCCATGTTGGTGACATTCCGGCCGCACGGTGACGAAACCGTCGTCGAATTGCGTCATGTAGGAATACCGGACGACGGGATTTCGGCCGTCGAGCACGGCAAGGCACTGGCTTCGGAGTTCGACTATCTGGCGCGGCTCGTCGAGGATTGAGCCATCCTGAGCCGACGGGACGGCTGCTAGCGTCATCTGCGGACGTTCCCCGGGGGTGCTGTGCCGCCAACCATTGCCGATGTTGCCCACCGAGCGGGTGTCGGTGTGGGAACCGTGTCGCGAGTTCTCAACGAGAGCCCGCTCGTGAGCGATCGAACGCGTGCCCGGGTGCAGACCGTCATCAAGGAGATGGACTACCGCCCCAGCTCTCTCGGACGCAGTCTGTCGGTCGGCACGACCAGAGTCCTTGCTGCCGTGGTGCAGCGAATGACGACGTCCTCGGCCCTCCATCGACTGCGGGGAATCCTGGATGTTGCTTCTGCTGCCGGTTTCGACGTGATCCTCCACGACGTGAACGACGTCGACGACTACGGCGTGCAAGTACGCGACCTGCTCCGCCCCGACCGGTGCGCCGGAGGCCTCCTCGTCTCGGTCAAGCCGGACGATGAGTATGTCAAGGCGCTTGCGGGGGATTCAGTCCCGGTCGTGATTATCGATGGCCGGGTCGACGGTCTTCCCAGTCTGTATATCGATGACGAGCTCGGCGGGAAGATGGCAACGGAGCACCTCATCGAACTCGGTCACGAGCGAATTGCCTTTGTCGGCGACTGGGAGGATTTCATCGGGTTCCGCCCAACCGAGAAGCGTCGCTCCGGATATCTCGAGGCGATGTCAGCAGCCGGTCTGAGCGTTTCCGACGGCTACATCAAGACGGGCCTGCATGAGCATCTCGTGACCCTCGACGCCACCAACGATTTACTCGACCTCGACGTCCCCCCTTCGGCTGTGGTGGCCTCTGCCGACTACCACGCCATGATCGTGGCTCAGGCGGCGCGAGCTCGCGGCATTCGGGTTCCCGAGGATCTCTCCGTAGTCGGTTTTGATGACCTCGAGATTGCTCAGCATCTCGGGCTCTCCACGGTCAGGCAGCCGCTCTATGAGTCCGGGGCTCGCGGCGCCCGCATGCTTCTGGACGTCATGGAGGGCTCGGCAAGTAGTTCCGAGCACATCGAGATGCCCGTCGAACTAGTGGCGCGCACTTCAACCTCGGTTCCAGGAGGAACTTCATGAGTACGAGTGAGACAGTGAGATTGGTGTCGATTCAAGTTGGTTCCCCGCGGCCGGTGCTGGTGGCAGGAAGGCAGGCCACTACGGGAATCAGGAAAGAACCGGTCGCCAATGCCCCCATCGAGGAGCTAGGCCTGGTCGGCGATTTCATCGCCGACGCCAAGAACCATGGAGGCCCGGATCAAGCGGTTTATGTCTACAGCGACGAGGACTACTCCTGGTGGGAGAGCCAGTTGGATGTGCGGCTGCCACCGGGCCGATTTGGGGAGAACCTGACCTTGTCCTCCTTCGGCAACCGCGAGCCGATGGTTGGAGATCTATGGCAGATTGGTGACGTTGTCTTGGAGACGACTGCGCCCCGTATTCCTTGCTCGACCTTCGGCGCGGTCATGAACGATCCCGGTTTCCCAAAGCTGTTTCGGGCCGCACGTCGCCCCGGCTTTTATGCGCGAGTGCTCCGCTCCGGCATCGTGTCGACTGGTGCCGCGGTGTCGAAGACGCCCTCTGATTGGGATGCTTCGGTGAATGAGATGTTCGACCTGGCACATGAAACGGATGCCGATCCCACCGTCTGGCAGCGCTTGCTGGCGGCACCGATTGCCGAAAGAGCCCGCGCCGATTACGAGCGTCGGCTGCAGAGGCGTTCGGAGAGCTAAGGCCGCGGTCGTCCGAATCTATCGAAGAACTCCCCCGTGCTCTTCACCATGACGTGTTCGAGAGTGGCGTCGTCGATACCAACCGACCGAAACTGGCCGAGAATCTGGTCGAGCCGGCCCATGCCTGCCGGGTAATCGGTGCCCATCAACGTACGATCACGATGGCTTTCGAGACCCGAATGCAGCACCGTCAGCAGACCCTCGGGCACGTCCATGTGGAGCAACGATCCCGGGACGTTCGTCATGTCGAGCCAGACTTGCGCAAAACGGTCCGCCAGGGAGAAGCCCCATTCGAGGTCGGGAAAGCCCACGTGTGCAAGGACGACCGGCAGGCTCGGGTAACGCCCCAGCATCTCCTCCATCCCGTCGCGGTCGTAGTCGTGGCCGTACCACTCGTCGTATCCCGTGTGGACGTAGATGGGTAGTCCGGAGTCGTTGAGATAAGTCAGAACCCCCGCCAATCGTGGGTCCCACGGATCGAACCTCTGGACCATCGGGTGGAACTTGAGGCCGGCCATCCCGAATTCCTCGACCGCCTCCTGAACCACGGCGAGGGGATCGGGATCCTCGGCGTGAACGCCACCGAATGGAGTGATCTCCGGAACCCGATCTGCCAAAACCCGTCCCCAAGCATGGAGACCCGGCGCCTCGCCAGGTCCGATGGGGAAGAGCAGATTGGCCCAACGTGCGGCGCCTGCGTTGCGTAGATCGGCGACGGCCTGGTCGGCGGTGATGTCGACAGGCACCTCGAAGTTGAGTACGGCCCGGTGAATCCACCGCATCAGGCCTCCCATGCGATCCGCGGGGAACAGATGGGTGTGGCAGTCGAAGAAGCGGAAGCTCATGTTTCGACGATATCGGCGGCGGCGTGCTTACCCAATGTGTCATTGGTCCCTTTACCGCCCGAATGTGGTTCGCATTCTCCGCCGGATGGACTTAGTATGGGTCCCGATCAAAGCCACAAAGAGAGGGGCTATGGCAAATATTTCGATGACCGGTCTTGGGAAGATCTATCCCGACGGCACCCGAGCCGTTGGCGACGTGGATCTCGAGATCGAAGACGGCGAGTTTCTTGTACTCGTCGGCCCGTCCGGATGCGGTAAGTCAACGATCCTGCGCATGATCGCGGGTCTCGAAGAGATCAGCGAGGGTGAGATGTACATCGGCGAGACGCTGGTGAACGATGTTCAGCCCAAGGATCGCGATATCGCCATGGTCTTCCAGAACTACGCCTTATACCCGCACATGACGGTATACGACAACATGGCGTTTGGTCTCAAGCTCCGCAAGATGGACAAGGCCGATATCGATCGTCGGGTGAAGGAAGCCGCCGCTGTCCTCGAGATAACCGAGTTCCTCGAGCGCAAGCCGAAGGCTCTCTCCGGTGGTCAGAGGCAGCGTGTTGCCATGGGTCGCGCCATCGTGCGTGAGCCAAAGGCCTTCCTTATGGACGAGCCGCTGTCCAATCTCGATGCGAAGCTCCGTGTCCAGATGCGCACTGAGCTCAGCGAGCTTCACCACCGCCTGAAGACAACCACCGTGTACGTGACCCACGATCAGATCGAGGCGATGACTCTCGGGCACCGTGTTGCAGTGCTCAAGCCGGTGACTGCCGCCCGTCCCGACAATCTCTCGCAAGTTGCTTCTCCCGGGGAGCTGTACTCGAACCCTGTCAACATGTTTGTCGCCGGTTTCATTGGAAGCCCTGCCATGAACATGGTCAACGTCATTCTGGAGCAGGAGGCAACCGGCCTGTACGCGAAGTTCGCCGATACGCGGTTGCTGGTTGACCCGGTCGCAGTCGAGCGTCACCCGGGTATTGCTAATCGTCTTGGCGAGCAGCTTGTCATGGGCATCAGGCCCGGCAACTTCGAAGCCGAATCCATCACGGGCCCGGCTCCGGACCGCACGATTACATCAACCGTCACGGTTGCTGAGATGCTTGGGTACGAGACTTTTGTGCACTTCGAAATCCAAGCACCGCCGGTGGTCACACCGGACATCGAGGAGCTTCTTGCCGATACCGGTGCCGATGTATCGTCACTTGGCGATACGACCAAGTTCACCGCCCGGGTGACCTCGGATGTACCAGTTTCGCTCGGACAGCAGTTGACCGTCACTGTGGATACTACGAAGTTGCACTTCTTCGACCCTGCAACCGGTCTGCGGGTCGGCGCCAAGGAGTAGTCGAACCAACCACGCAAACGGCGCCCCTTTTAGGGCGCCGTTTGCTATTGAGAGGAGATGCGATGCCGCGAGCCGGTGGTTTGCGTCCGCACCTCAAAACTGAGCACGAATCGACGCGGCTCAGCAATCGGCGATTCGTTCTGCAGGCGATATTCGACGATGGCCCCGTCAGCCGTGCAGATCTCTCGCGATCGACGGGGCTTGGCAAGGCCACGGTTTCCGAGATAGTCGGGACGCTGTTGGGGGAGGGCCTCGTTGCCGAGACGGGCCAGGGCAGCTCGACCGGTGGGAAGCCGCCGACACTCATCGAACTTGATCCCGGCGGTCGGTTCGCTGTCGCGGTCGATCTGGGCGTTCGCCCCTTCGAAGCGGCTCTTCTCGATCTACGAGGCAGGGTCGTCGCCGACGGCCATGGAAAGGCGTTGGCTCCCACCGGGAGAGAGGCGATCGAGGAGATCCATCGTCTTGTTGCCGAACTCGTCGGCAAGGCCAGCGCCCCCGCTCTTGGCGTTGGGATTGGAGTACCCGGGGTAGTCGACGCCACAGGTCGTGTCGTGGCATCGGATTATCTCCATTGGGATGGTCTTGGACTGAGTGAAGAGATGGAGGACGTCTACGGACTCCCCACTTATGTCGCCGGTGATGCCGAGGCAGCGGCCATTGCGGAGTTCGGCAGGGGCGGGTCGGAACCCGACTCGGATCTGATCTATGTGAAGGTCGACAATCGGGTCTCGGTCGGCATAGTGGCATCCGGGCGGGTTCATCGCACCGGTAGGCGCGGCGGTGATCTCACGCACGTCACAGTTCCCGGTTCGGATCTCAAATGCGTTTGCGGTCGTGTCGGTTGTCTCGGAACGGTCACGTCCGTGGCCGAGGTACTCGGGCCCGAGTACGCCGATCTTGGGTCTGAAGCACGACGTGGGCTCTCCGCTGAAACGGTGCCCAAGTTGGACCAGGCGGCAACAGCGGTCGGCACGGTGTTGGCACCGATAATCGTTGCACTCGATCCGGACAAGGTCGTGGTGGGTGGGTTGCTCGCCGAATGGCCGATTGTTCCCGGTTTGCTTGCAGACGCCGTCGCCGACTGCCTCGGCTGGTCGCCCGCCATCGAGGCGACGCGCCTCGCCCATTCGGCGGTACTGCTGGGAGCAGGCGGGATGGTCTTGAGTGGCGAACTCGGCGTCGTCTGGGGCTGACCGATGGCCAACGAGAGAACAGCCCCCTCATGGAGGGGGCTGCTCCTGCGCAATACCCCGGACGGCCGCTCTGAGGAGGGGTCGGAGGGAAGGGGACCTCCGTTGGGTGTTCCGGTGGAGTGGAACTACCGCCCTGGGTTATGTTCTTTCTATGTCGGCACAAGCCGTGGAAATCAATAGGACCAAACGTGCCACCCGCCTATTGACTAGTCCGTTGCCCTTTCGAGCCCTTCGAGATGGACCGTTTGCGGCCCTAGGCTGAATCTATGTTGAGTGGTCGAACTTTGGCGCTGGTTTCGCTGGTGGTGCTCGCCGTCGGTCTGGGTGCCATTCCGCTCATCGTCCGTGAGGACATCCCGTGGCAGGATCTCGTTGCTGCGAGGGTATGGCTGGGGGCCCTCACTTTGCTCACCTTGCTTGCCGCAAAGCGACAGCTTCGGCTTCCCTCGAGCCATCGGGTCCAGATAGTCGTTGCCGGGGTGTTGCTGGCAATTCATTGGGCGACCTTCTTCTGGGCTCTCAAGATGACGACGGTCGCCGTGGCCTTGGCCGTCGTATACCTGGGTCCGGTTGCGGCCGCTGTCCTGGCGCCGCGGTTGCTCGGAGAGACGGTGCCGAGGACGATCTACATCGCACTGGGAACCGCATTCCTGGGATTGGTCTTGGTGGTAGTCAGGGAAGGCGGGGAGGAGACAATCTCCGGGGGATCCACGGTTGGTGGTGTCATTCTTGCGTTGGTTTCCGCTGCGGCGATCGCTCTTCTGATGCTCGTGTCGAAGGCCGCCGTCGATGAAGTGGGGCCGCTGGTTGTGACTACCGGTGAGCTCGTGACCGCCGCCATCGTCCTGTCGCCGTGGCTGCCTGGTGCCGTCAAGCAGACCATCGCCCATCCGGTTCCGATTCTGGTCCTTGGTGTCGTGCTCACCGGTTTCAGCTTCCTCATCATCTGGACGGCCATCCGGGAACTATCCGTGGCCGCGGTGAGTGTGCTGCTTCACATAGAGCCGATATCAGCGGTCTTGCTCGCCGCCGTCTTCCTCGACGAGATACCCGACGGTCTGCAGTGGTTCGGGATCGGTATGGTTATTGCCGGTGGCCTCGTGGCTGCCCGAGACGCGAGTGCCGAGGAGGTGCTGGTTGCCCCGTCCAATCTTTGAGGTCGAGGGTCTCGGCGTTGCCGTGAACGATGTCGAAGCCGCCCGGGGCCGTCCCGAAGAGGGCATCATGATCGAGCCCCACGGCCCCGCCCTCGCGTTCGGATGGGTAGAGGCCGTCCACGACGTCACGTTTTCCGTCAACCGGGGCGAGGTTCTCGCCGTTGTGGGTGAATCCGGGAGCGGCAAGACCCTCGGCGTTATGGGGAGCCTCGGACTCCTGGGCGCCGGCGCGAAGGTGGTCCGGGGCACAGTCTGGTTTGACGGAACCAGGATCAGACCTACCCGCTTTGCTGAGATCAAGGCGGAGAAGCGTCGCCGACGCAAGCCCCGCAAGAGGGAACGCTTCATGGAAGAGTCTCTCGACGATGACTGGCGACACATCATGGGTACCGAAGTGGGCGTCATGTTTCAGAACGCCATCGGAGGATGGAACCCCGTTGAGATCATCGGTCAGCAGGCTGGTGAGGTCCTTGATGAGCACACGGATCTGTCCATTGCCGAAATCGAATCCAGGGTTATCGATGCACTTGGCGAGGTTCGTCTTCCCCAGGCTTCCAAGTTCGTTTCCTATCCCAGTGAATTGAGCCGCGGGCAGGCGCAGCGGGCGATGTTGGCCGCGGCACTCGTCAAGGGACCGCGCCTGCTGGTGGCCGATGAGCCGCTTACCGGCCTCGATGCCGGTGTGGCGATGGCGATCCTGAGTCTGATCCGTGACATGCAGGCCAAACGCGGCATGGCGATGATCTTTGTTACACACGATCTCGCCCAGGTTGCCGCTCTCGCCGACCGCATAGTTGTGATGTACGGGGGGCGCATCGTGGAGATGGGGCCGACAGCGGAAGTCTTCCACCAGCCTCAGCATCCGTACACCGAGGGTCTTTTGCAGTCCATCCCTCGCCCCGGTCTTCGTCGCTTGCAGCCGATCGACGGTGATGTGCCGAAGATCACCGATGTCCCCGCGACCGAGTGTGCGCTCCGGCCCCGGTGCCGATACGCAGAACCCGTGTGTGCCACCGACGTGCCCGCAACTGTGACGGCAGGAGGAAGCGCGGTGGCGTGCTTCAGAGCCGATAGCTTGACGTTGAAGGGGATTGGCGGAGCCGAGTAGATGCGACGCCTGTGCCGACGATTAGAGTGAAAACACTGTCCGGAGGCAAGGACAACACGACGTGAAGCTCGTCACTTATCTGGGACTTGTAGCGCGCCGTCTGTGGGCAAAGCGCGGAATTCTCATCGGGTCGCTGCTCGGCGCCACCCTCGTAATCGCCTTGCTAGTCGTCGTCCCGTTGTATCAGGACTCGGTCAAGGCCGTGGATCTGCGGTTCTCGCTGCAGAGTGCCCTTGCCGAAGAGGTGGACCTCACCGCTGTCACCCAGACGACGTCATACACCGCGGCGGAGGCAGAGGCCAACCGCGATTTGATCTCTGAGCTACACGCGGCCGAGGTCATCAGTTGGTACCCAACCATCACCGAGCGGCTGCAGAGCCGGGAGATGTTTGTCATACCAACCGGGGGCGCCGTTGACTGGATCGCCCGCGGTGAGGAATGGAAGGATCTGAAGGCAGAGATCGATCTGGCCAACTCGCAACTCGACCCGACCGAGGAACCGCAGGAGATCCCCAATCCGCCCTACCCGACACCGGCGCCTGAGGCTCTGCAAGTGCGGATCTTCACCAACCCCACCATCGCCGACCATCTGGAGGTAGTCGAAGGCGAATGGCCTGAGAACCAGCCGGGCATCCGTGAGGACGACGCCGATCCGCTACTGGTTGCCGTCGGCTCAGACGTCGCCCTGCTGGCGCAACTCGAGGTGGGGGACCAATTCATCCTGAAGCCCTTCTCCGGGTTGCCCAGTGTGTTTGAGCTGGTTGAAGTGGCGGCGATAGTTGCCCCTGCGGATGCGGGCGCCAAGATATGGGGAGTCGATGATCCAGCGCTGATGGTCTACCTGCCGTTGGACACTTTTGACGCTTGGACCCAACCCATCGGCATTGCCGCAGTAAACGATCCGTGGTTGCGCGGCAACCGTGGTCTCACCGATCTCACAGTAACGCAGCGCTGGATCATGGACTTCGATCCGGATTCGCTCGAATTCGAGGAAGTCGAGCAAGTCAGAGGGGCTCTGGCGAACTTCCGCGCCAAGGCCAGCCAGGACAGTGGCGGATTGATCGCTGCCAACTCGTTCCTTCCGTTGCTGCTGGACGAGTTCGACGTCCGCTCGGTGACCGTCGGCGGCCCCATCCTGGCAATTCTCGCTCTCGTCGTTGGCGGTGCCATCTACTTCCTCATCTACACGGCGGCATTGACCCTGGAGAGGGAGGGGCCCGAGATCGCCCTCCTCAAGACGAGGGGAGCCAGCACCTGGCAGACAACCGGCATTCACCTTGCACAATCGGCGGTGGTCGCCGCGGTGGCTGCCATTGCGGCACCGTACGTCGCGAGATTGCTTGTCGGCGTCACCGGCAGGATTCCGCCTCTTTCGGATCTCACCGGCGGCGAACCCCTGCAGGTGTCGCAGGTCGCCTCGATCACTCCCTACGTAGTCGGCGGCTCGATCGTCACATTCCTGGCGATGGGTCTTGCCATCATTCCGTTCGCCCGCCGGCCGATCCTCGAGTTACGATCGCTGGCCGCCCGGCCGTCGGGCAGCTCCGTATGGCAGAGATACAACCTCGACCTGTTTGCGATTGCCTTGTCGGTCGTCGTTCTCTTCCAATTGGTACAGCGCGGGTTTATCAACACCACAGGCGGAGAGGTGCGCCTCGATGCCCTCGCCGTTGTTTTCCCCGTGCTGCTCCTGTTCACCGGGGCGCTGGTGCTGCTGCGGCTGCTGCCC
>CAMYKI010000012.1 GCA_947258985.1 uncultured Acidimicrobiaceae bacterium | reverse complement strand
CGCAAGATCACTCAACAACAGACCAAGAATGACACTCGACTGGGAAAACCCAGCCGAACGACTAAACCAACTCGTCGCGGCCAACCCTTGAAACCGCCCCGCTCTGCGACGCCAAAACGGATAGCTAGGTGCTGGCGAGCATGGCACGGGCTTCGGCGAGGAGTAGCTCCCGCAGCGGCACCCAATACAGCCCTTGCCAGGTCTCGTCGCAGTTGAGACTGCACCCGACGTTGATCATGACCACGACGCCAACAACGCCATCATCGGTCTCTTGCATGACCATCTTGGCTAGGAAACCCGGTACCGCCCCGCCGTGTCCCGAGCGGTCCTCCGTCCACAGCCACCACCCGTAGCCGATCCCGCGGAACCGAAGCTGATCGGAATCGGTTCCCCCGAGCGGGGTATGGACTTCGTGCATCGTGTTCATCGACTCCGGCGAGAGGATCTCCGCACCGGCGAAGCTGCCGGCACCCATGTGCGCCCCGAGGAAACGGGCCAGGTCGGTCGCCGTGGTCCGAAGCCGGCCGCTTGCGCTCATCCCGGTGATCGGCAGCGGTTCGTTTACGCCATCCACTCTCGTGTACGGCACCGCCAGGACCGATTCGTCGTAGTCGGCGGCCTCAAAGCCGGTGTCGTCCATGCCGAGCGGGGCCAGGACGCGGTCTTCGATATAGGTCTCGATGGTCTGGCCGCTGACCTGCTCGACTACGTAACCGAGCAGCAGGTGGACCCCGAGATTGGAGTACTTCCAATCGGTGTCCGGCTCGAAGATCCACAGACCAGCGGTGTCTGGTTGCTCGAAGTGGCTGGCCAGGTAGTCGCCGAGGGGAGGTCGCCCGTCGGTGTAGGGGTTTTCGCTGATATCACTCCCGAACTCATCCGCAGCCCACTGCAGCGCAGTGAGGTCGTTGTCGTACCACGACGAGTCGGGAAGATCACCGACAAGTCCTGAGCGATGCAACATGAGTTGCTCCACTGTGACTGCGGTGTCTGGATAGTCGGGATGCCGCACGGGGAACGGAAGGTAGGTGTTGATGTTGGCTTGCAGGTCGATGAGCCCTTGGTCGACCAATTGCATCGCCGCGGTCGCGATGAACGACTTGTCGATCGATCCCACCATGTAGACGGTGTCGAGCGAGGCCTGTTCGCCATAGCCCTTCGCCCAAACGATCTCGTCGCCGATGATGATCGCAGCCGCCGCCGAGGGGATATCTCCGCTCTCTAGCGACGCCACGATCTCAGCGTCGGTCGCGACGGAAATGGAACCAAGCTCGGTAGCCGCGGTGGTAGGCGTTGGTTCATTCTCGGTTGTCGTCGATTGCGTCCCGACGGAAGAGGTTGCGGTTTCACCAGGGTCTCCGCCGCTGCAGGAGGCAAGCATCACCGCCAGCGCCGCCACGGCGGCCGTGAGATACAACGGTCGTGTAGCCATCGCCATCAGCCTCCCTTGGTCACTTCTCGCCCAGCAGTGTCACCCGATCCCCACCACCGGAGATTTCCGGCGATCCGTAGACTGCGACCGTGCCCGGCCCGTCCCCGGAAATGTCGATCTCTCCGGTTGCCCAAACGGTGACGTTCGCCGAACTGTTGATGCGCAGCGACGCGTCGACAGTTTCCAGTTCACCGAGATCAATCGTGCCGGCACCGTTGACCGAGGCGTCGACGCTCTCTGCCGCTCCGCCGGCAATGATGCTTCCGGCCCCGTTGATCTGGGCAACCAGTACCCCCGTATCTAGCCCGGGGAGGGTGATATCGCCGGCACCGTCGACAGATGCGTCGATGCGGTCGCCCTCAAGACCGGGGGCGTCGATTGAGCCGGCGCCACTGATCGTGACTTCAACCAGCATCGGTACCGTGACACGCCAGACGATGGAGGCGGTGGGGTCGATGTCGAACGCACCGTCACCGATCGTTCGCAGCGTCAGCGTCGTTCCCGAGACCAAGATCTCGAGATACTCCATCAAGTTGTCGTCAGTCTCGATTGTCAATGATGGGTCACCGCCGAGACTGACCTCTACCCGACCTTCCCCGGCAAGGTCTATGCGCTCGAACCCAGCAACGTCTCGTGTCTCAACAACGATGTCGCCGGAGCCGGGGATCTTCTCGGCGCCTCCCCCGGGCTCGATGTCCCCTTGGGGGCCGACCTCACCTTGGGGACCAACCGGCCCCACCGGTCCGGGCCCGACACCGGTGTCTGGTGTGTCGCTACACGCGCCGAAGATGAGAAGTGTTGCCAGGGCCAGCGCAGCACCGGCCAGGGCGCGTTGCTTCATGGTGGGTCCTTTCGCCACAGAGCCTTCCTCCAACGCGCTGGTCGAAGGCGGCGGGTGCCCCGGGAACACGACGACCGAAGCGGAGGTGGCTCGCCCAACCGGGTCGGTACTGACGGACCCGGGTTCGGCGAATCCATGGCTCCAGCCTATCTCCGATGCGGGGGCCGCAACAGGCCCTCGTAGTCCCTTTTCGGCGCCGTGAACGACGACCTCCTTGGTCCGGGCGGGCAACACCGCCGTGAACCCGATTCGCCTCGGTTCCTTTCATCATCCCGCCGGGACACGGCATCAGTAGAGTGAGCGCATGCATTACTTAGTCGTTACCGAGTGCAGAGTTCCAATGCCGATGCGACAGAAGTTCGTTGGAGCCGTTCAGCGCTGGGAGGAGCAAGCCGGCGCTATCGAGGGGGCACCGGACGTTCATGCCGTGTATCTCGATTCCGATGATCCCGGCAAGGTTCTGATCATTACCCAGTTCAGGTCGAAACAAGACGCAGAGCGGTTCAGGCAAACCGGTCTCATGGAGGATTTCCATGCCGACCTTCTTCGATGCACTGCGACCCAACCAAACCGCAATACCTACGACTTGTTCTACGCAGCAGGACCCGGAGAGCGACGCGTAATCTTCGGTCAAGACGCCTGACCGACCACCCAGACCGACTCGAGGCAGGGAACTCTCTGTGGCGAATCGACCGGGTCTCGCTACTCCTGCACGACCACGCTGGTCGAGAGATTTCAACCGCATGTCACCCGATCGAGGTTCTCGTTCGTCTGTCTGTGTAGTGGGCCGATACGCGGCCCCGGAGGAGGAACTCACATGAAGACTCGTTGGTGGCAACTGAGTGCAACCTTGATCGGCGCCCTGATGCTGATGCTTGGGATCGGCGATTTCGTCAGCCCCGACAACACCGGGCCGCTCTACGGTCAACTGATCTTGCTCGCTGTCATGGCGACGGGTGCAGGCCTCATCGCGTACGGCCTCGTTCTGTATCGCCGCAATCAACCACGCGGCAGCAAACTAGTAGCGCTGGGCGTACTCCCCGGCTCGGTAGGGATCGCGTTCTTCTGGTTCCCGCCGGCAGTTGCGGTCGGGATCCTCGCCCTCATCACGAGTTGGGCGGCTTTCTCGTCTACATCAGAGCGCACGCGACAAACCGCCGCCTCGTGAGATCGAGAGCCCGACATGCAATGCCGCGTGGCATAGTTCTGAAAGGGAAGGAGAGCCCATGGTTTGGTGGGTACTAGAACTCATCACTTTCGGCGGCCTGTTGTTGGCGCTCATCGCACTCGGCCCGCTCATCAAGCGATTCGGGCGTAGCTACGCCGCCGACGTGTTTCGGGCTAACCCGAGAACGGGCAAGAGCTACATCGTGCTCATGGACATCGCCTACTACCTCATCTTCTCGGCGTACATCCTCTTCACGACGGTGTTTGAACAGCAGGCCGGGTGGGCAGAGACTGTGAACGCCGAGCAATTGCGCTACGGGTCGCTACGCATCGGCGGCATGCTGCTCATCATGGGCATCCTCCATGGCGCCAACGTGCTCAGCCTTCCGATCATCGGGCGACTTCTCGGGCTGGGGAGACGTCTCGACGAGGACGCCAGAGGCCCGAAGGCGCCGTAATGATCGCTATCCCTGCGCAACGCCCCCGGTGGCGCCAGTTCAACGAATGGCTGCTTATGGTGACCGATCAGGTCGTCGCAGCTCTCGTAGCAACCGACCGCGATGCACTTGTCTCCGAACTGTTCCGGCTGGAAGGTGCTCGACTCGTGAGGCTGGCGCGGCTATTCACCGACGACCGGAACGCAGCGGAGGACCTAGTACAGGAGGCTTTCATCCGGCTCCATCGGGCCGCTCACCGGGTCAAGGATCCAGCGAAGGCTGCACCGTATCTGCGTTCGATTGTCATCAACCTCGCCCGCGACCACAACAGGCGTGGTCTCATGTCGCTGCGTCACCAGGAAGCGATCCCGACGGGAGCCGAACCAGACGCACCCGAGGACCTACTCGTCATGGACGACGAGCGGCGCCGGCTTCTCGAGGAGGTGCGCGCCCTCTCGCCGCGGCAACGTGACTGTGTCCTGCTCCGCTTCTACCTCGAGCTGTCGGAGTCCGAGATCGCTGAAACGCTCGATATCTCGAAGAACTCAGTGAAGACGCATTGCCGTCGCGGCATGGACACATTGCGGAACCGACTGGGGGTGACAACATGAGCCTGGAACAGCTGCTCACCGACACCCTCCACGCGGCCGATGACTACGACCCAAGCCCCGACTTGTTCGCCAAGGTCCAACGTTCGATCGAAGAAGACGAGGCACACAGGCGCCGAATCCGGCGCACCGCCCTCTGGTGTTTGGCCGCCGTCGCTCTGGTCATCGTGTTCCTCGTCACCACCGTGCGATTGGATGGCGGACAGGTTTCCATGTCATTCTCCAGCCTCGAGCTGCTCGTCACGGCGGTAATGGTCGCGATAGTCGCCATCATGGGTCCGGGCATCCGCCGGTTCGGTCAGACGTACGAGCGAGCCGTGTTCGCGAGCAGTCCCGATACGGGCACTCAAGTACTCCGACTCCTCGACATCGCCTACTACCTCACCTTCAGCGCGTACATCGTCATGACGCTCATGTTCGAACCGCCTCAGGACCTGTCGCTATTCGATCGGCAGTTCGCCGACACACTTCTGTTCGAAGCCGAACGGCTCGGCGGCTTGCTTCTCCTCATGGGCGTTCTCCATGTCGCACTGCTCCTTGCGCTGCCGATCGTCGGCCTGGTCCACAGCGCAAACCTGCGAAGAGCTCGGATCGCCGCGGGGGCAGCAAGCGAGGACCCGGTGGCATCCAGAATCGATCGGGGTGTCAGCGTGGGGGTTGGGATCGTTGCGGCCTACCTGCTGTTCCAGATGGTGGTTGCTGTGCTTGGAATTCTCCTTGGTCTGGGTATGGGCGGATGACTTCGACACCGACCGAGCCAACACGAATACTCCCTCGCGTGGCGGCCACCGCCCTGGCCGGTGCGTCGGCTGGATTCGTTATGGCCGGAGCAGGAGGGCGACTCGCGATGCGGCTATCGGCTCAGATTGATCGCTCGGCACACGGCATCACCACGGAGGCTGATGCGGTCGTCGGCCAATTCACGTTTGCTGGAACCGTCTCATTCATCCTCTTCGTGGGTCTTGCCGGCGCGATCATCGTCGGACTGCTCTGGTCGATTGTCTCTCCCTGGCTACCCCGTGGCGGAACCAGGAGGAAGCTCGTCGCCTTCGTGGTCGGGGCCGCGCTCGGCGGTCGGCTGGCGGTCGACGGACGCAACTTCGATTTTGTGATTCTTGATCCGGCGCTGCTCCAGGCGTCGATCTTTGTGGTACTCGCCGGCCTCACCGGCGTCGTTGCCGCAACCATCGAGCCGTGGATGACCAAGCGCGTTGCCGCCGAACGGACCGCCACCAGAGTCGCCTATTGGGCGATCATCGCCGCAGGAGCGGTCTTCGCGGTTCTCTTCAGTTCTCTGTTCTTCAGCGAGGAAGCTTGTGGGTGCGCAAGCCCTCCATGGCTGGTCGGCGGCGTCGTCGTCGCCCTTGGCCTGGTGTGGATCACCCGACTCGTCGTTGGGGTCCGCCACAACGCCGAACCTCCATGGCTCGGAGTCGCCGGACGGGTCCTTGTCGGGGCGGCAACCCTGGCCGGTCTCGCCCACCTGGCAGGCGAGGTGGCCCACTTCGCCTGAACGCCCTGGCAATCGGCGGGCCGGATGGCGGCGTCACGCTCGGCCCAACCAACCTTCCGGGTCCCACCGCGATTCACGACGCCTGTGAATTGGCGTCCGTCAGAGGTCGCCGGATCGACAGAGCTGGGCTTGGTCCACGACCTCAGTATCCGCCTGCAGCGGTTCCCCCTGCCACGAAGGCGACCCCGTTGCTCGTGCCGATGCGGTCGGCGCCGGCCTCGATGAGCTCATAGGCGAACTCCCTCGAGTTGATCCCTCCGCTGGCCTTGATGAGGACCTCGTCACCGACGACCTCGCGCATGAGCCGCACATCCTCGACGGTCGCTCCGCCCTCCTCCTTGCCGGTGGACGTCTTGATGAAACGCGCTCCAGCGGTCTTTGCGAGGGTGCAAGCAGCAATCTTCTCCGTGTCCGTGAGAAGTGCCGTTTCGATAATGACCTTCACGGGCACGTCCCCACAGGCCTTGACGACTTGCTGGATGTCTTCGAAGACAAGGATGTAGTGCTTGCTCTTGATGGCGCTTACGTGGATCACCATGTCGATCTCTTGAGCCCCGCGATTTGTGATGGCGTCGTGAGCTTCGAAGGCCTTGGCGACGGGTGTCATCTGGCCGTGTGGGAAACCGACGACGGCTATGGGAATCACGTCCGAGCCTTCGAGTCTCCCGGCGACGTACTCAACATCGCCTGAGAACACGCATACCGACCTGAAGTGATACCGCTTCGCCTCCTCGCATACCCGGTCGAAATCTTCCTTCTTTGCGTCCGTTCTGAGCAGCGTGTGGTCGATGACCCGTGCCAGGTCCCTGTCGTAGTTCTCCTCCGTCACTCTTCCTCCTGTTCGCGCTGCCATTGACCGTAGTACGGAAGCGCATCACGTTCGTCGAGGTGCTGGCACGCAACTCATCGCCAGCGCGGTTGCGGAAGGTGCGAATTGTTGGAGGCCTTGCGCCCTAGGCGCCACACAGGCTGACTCACCTCCGGGCCTGCCGTCGAGCCGTTGGTGCGATATTCGCCACCGGCGGAACCCCTATTGCCCGCCCTTTTCGGTGAGTGCCGTCCGCACCGCAGGTGCGTAGGTAGTCCACTTCATCCAGTCCTCAAACCGCTCGGGACCCACCGAGCGCCATCCCGAACGTATCGGGCGTCGCCGGTCACGCCTGGACTCAAGCGAACTCCAGAGATCACGACCGCGTCAATAGCGCCCCGATCTCATCCACCTTGGGCACCCGACCCGACACCACCACCTGTTCATCGATCACCAGCGCTGGTGTCGACATGACGCCGTACGATGCGATTTCGGCGAAGTCGGTGACCTTCTCGACCGTCGCCGACACCCCTGTCGCGGCCAACGCATCGCTAGTTCGCTTTTCGAGCGTTGCGCAATTGGCACACCCCGGTCCGAGGACTTTGATCTTCATTACTACTCCCTTACAGAACCAGATTGAACAGAACACCCACCGACAGGATCCCGGCGGCGACGACGCCGACGAATACCACGAGCAGCCTCGGCTTGAGCACCCGGCGCAGCAGCACGATCTCCGGCACCGACAGTGCAACGACCGACATCATGAACGCCAGCACTGTCCCCATCGCCAAACCCTTGGCGTGCAAGGCCTCGACCAGCGGAAGCACCCCAGCTGCGTTGGAGTACAGGGGCACCCCGATACCAACCGCCACCGGCACGGCCAGCGGGTTGTCCGGACCGGCCGCGTCGACGAAGAAGTCTTCCGGCACCCAGCCGTGGATGGCGGCTCCGATGCCGATCCCGATCACCAGGTAGGGCCAGATCTTGCGAAGGATGGAGGCCACCTCCTCGCGACCCATCGCAAACCGATCCTCCCAGCTCAGCTTTGCTGAGAGGTCGATTGGTTGACCGCGCAGGGTCGTCTCGAATACGAACGGCTCGACATGCCGCTCGAGTCGTAATCGGCCGATGACCCAGCCGGCAAGAACAGCCAGCACCAAGCCGGCCCCCACGTAGGTGGCAGCCACCTTCCAGCCGAACAACCCGTACAGCAGGACAATCGCAACTTCATTGACCATCGGGCTGGCAATGAGGAAGCTCATCGTGATGCCGAGGGGAACACCGGCGGCAACAAACCCGATGAATCCGGGAACGGCGCTGCATGAGCAGAACGGTGTTAGAACTCCAAGCCCGGCTGCGGCCACGTTGCCGACCCCTTCTCGCCTTCCGCCGAGCAGCGCCCGGGTCCTTTCCACGCTCATGAAACTGCGCAGCACCGTCACCGCAAAGATGATCCCGGTAAGGAGGAGGGCAATCTTGAGGGTGTCGTAGAAGAAGAATTCGATGGCCGAACCGAGGTGAGTCTGCGGATCCAGGCCGAGCCAATCGAACAGGAGCCAGTCCCAGAAAGGCTTGTTGAGGGAGTAGAGCAACGCCCAAACCACGACCGCCACACCAAGCCCGCCCCAGAGACGCAACCGCTCGCGCCCAACCGCTTGCAGCTCGATTGTCACGATTCGAACGGCGACGCCGCGCCGATGAGGTCGGCCGCGGCTGACGCCAGCTCATAATCGACCCAACGGCCCCGCCGGGTTGCTTCAATCAACCCAACCTCGCGCAATACCCGCAGGTGATAGGACAGCAGGTTCGGAGCGATGCCCATTGTCTGCTGGAGATCGCAGACACAGGTCTTGCATCCGCCAAGCTCGTCGAGAATCTGCAAGCGGATTGGATCGCCGAGGGCAGAGAAGAGGCCAGACCTCACTTCAAGCGTCATTGATTCAAAAACCGTTGAAGTCATATGGCGACTATCGCGCCGATGTGTCCCCGCCTGTAGGGCCGGAAAGCACACGGAACAGGGACTCGCGTCCCGAGCTGGAACTTGTTGGCAGGACACCGGCCAATCCCGCACTGCCAGGGACATGCTGAGACCACGACCAAGCTAGCCTCGTCGTCGTGTTCGACTTCACCACCTCGACGCTATTGGTCCGCCCAGACCTCGCCGACGCGTTCCGTGATGTCTGGGGCCGCCTTGCCGCCCCCGGCACCTGGTGGCGCGGCGAGCAGCGCATCGCCATCGCTTCGGTCGCCCGGGCCGCATACGACGGCGGAGAACCCGGAACCCAACCGAACCTCTCGGAGCCCGCGGCAGCCGCAGCAGCCCAGTTATCCGCCAAGCCCTCGGCAGTTACCCCCGGACTCATCGCACAATGGAAGAACGGGGGTCTCGACTCGTACGGTTACGTCGAGCTGATCGGTGTCGTCTCCCAGGTCACCGCCGTCGACACCTTCCACCGCGCCATGGGGATCCCGGTCGAACCCCTCCCCCGGGCGGAACCCGGCGAGCCCAGCCGAGCCATCCCGGACCCGGCACCGACGCTTACCAAGGCCTGGGTACCGATGGTGGGACCACCCATGATCCCGACCTCGCTCTCGGCCGTCCCAGCCGAGATGGAGGCGCTTGAAGCTCTCCACGGCCCCGCCTACCTGACCTTTCAGGAAATGGGTGATCCGGCGATCACAAAGGGGCTGAGCAGAGCACAGATCGAGCTCGTCGCCTCACGCACGTCATCGATCAACGAGTGCTTCTTCTGAACTCTGGCGCACGTGAGGATGCTCAGTTGGAGCATCGAAGAAACCAGCGCCAGCGTCGAGTTGCTCCCGATCGCAACCGGGGAAGGCAACCCGCTCATCCCCGGCGGAACCGAACTTATCGCCTATGTCAACGCCACGCTCTCCGGTCATGACATCGCACCGGCGCGCCAGGCGGTCGTGACGGCCCTCGGGCCGGAGGCCGCGGTGGATGCGGCCGCGGTGATCGGCAACTTCGAGATGATGAACCGCATCGCCGACGGGGTCGGCATGCCGGTTGGCCCGGCTACGAGAAAACAGATGGCCGGCGTCATCAACGACCTGGCTCTCGACCGGTTCCCGCACGCCTGAGTGCTGCTTGGGAGTCTTCCCAATAATGCTGGTTACGGCTCTTCCACACCACGAAGACCCAATTCTTCGCGACAGGGACGAGCCTCCACGGCATCTGTTGGGCAGCCTCCCTAGGCCTTCGTGGCCTCCAGCCCCAACACCACAGCATCTTGAATCCCGGCCATGCCGATTCCAACGATCGCGAGCAGCAATACGGCGAATCGGATGGCCTCAACGTACCCCAATCTTGCCGCTGTGAAACCAGAGGCATCGGATTGCGGTTACCATCGTCGCCGCTATGTCCCGCACTCCCTTCCGCAACATCGCTTTGATCGCGCACGTCGACCACGGCAAGACAACCCTGGTCGACGCCATGCTGCGCGCCACCGGCGTCTTCGAGTCCCACGAAGCGCTCGTAGACAGGGTGATGGATTCCAACGACCAAGAACGCGAGCGAGGAATCACGATCCTGGCAAAGGCCGCGTCGATCGACTGGCAAGGCACCCGGATCAACCTGGTCGACACACCCGGCCATGCCGACTTTGGCGGCGAGGTAGAGAGGGCGCTCACCCTGGTCGACGGCGTACTACTTCTCGTCGATGCCGCCGAAGGGCCGATGCCGCAGACCCGCTACGTGTTGTCCAAGGCACTCGCCCGCGGCCTGCCGGCCGTGGTGGTGATCAACAAGGTCGATCGTCCAGACTCCCGGCTCGCTGAAGTTGCAGATGAGGTGTACCAGCTCTTCTTCGACCTCGACGCCGAGGATCACCACATAGAGTTTCCCATCATCTCGACGGTCGCCCGCGAAGGACGCGCTATTGCCGGCACCGGAATCCCTGAGTTGGACGCCGATCTCAGTCCGTTGCTCGACACGATCCTCGAGACGATCCCGGCACCGTCGGGTGATCCGGAAGCCCCGCTGCAAGCATTGGTGACCAATCTTGATGCCTCCGACTACCTGGGGCGGCTCGCCATCGGTCGTGTCGTAGAGGGCACGATGCGCAGCGGGACCCAGGTTGTCCTCTGTCACTCGAACGACGAGGAACCTCCGCTGCGGCGGAAACTCACCCAGCTCATGGGCTTCTCCGGTCTGGAACGGGCCGAGATCGACGAACGAGTCGCCGGCGATCTCTTTGTAGTTGCGGGCTTCCCCGAGGTGGAAATCGGCGACACTCTTGCGGACGCCGATAATCCGATTCCGCTGCCCCGCATCGAGATCGATGAGCCTGTGCTCCGCATGACTTTTGGCGTCAACACTTCGCCTCTCGCAGGGCGCGAAGGGAAGTACCTGACGTCGCGTCAGATCAGGAACCGGCTGGAGCGGGAAGTACTGGGCAACGTGTCGATCCGAATCGGCTCAACGCCATCACCGGAGATCATCGAAGTGGCCGGTCGGGGCGAGCTGCAGCTTGCGGTACTGATCGAATCGATGCGACGTGAAGGATACGAGCTCCAGGTAAGCAGGCCTGAGGTCATCATTCGGGCAATCGACGGGTCACCCCACGAACCAGTCGAGCGCGCCGTGGTCGATGTGCCCGACGAGCACGTTGGTGTCGTAACCCAGACGGTGGCGCCCCGCAAGGGCAAGGTCACCGATCTGCGTCCCGGTGACACCGGACGCGCCATCGTCACCCTGGAAGCCCCGGCGCGAGGGCTGCTTGGCTTTCGTTCCCTCTTGATGACGGCAACCAGGGGTACGGCACTGATACACCAGCACCACGCCGGCTGGATGCCCTGGGCCGGTGACCTCCCCCACCGGACCGGTGGAGCAATGATCGCCGACCGTAAGGGCAAGACGACCGGGTTTGCTCTCGACAACCTGCAACAGCGCGGCGAACTCTTTTTGGGACCCGGAGTCGAGGTCTACGAAGGCATGATCATCGGTGAAGCATCGCGACCGCAGAACATGGTGGTCAATCCGACCAAAGGCAAACAGCTCACCAACATCCGCACCCACAGCAGCGACGAAGCCATCAAGCTGAAGCCTCACAAACAACTGACTCTTGAAACCGCAATCGAGTGGATTGCGGAAGACGAACTGGTTGAAGCAACACCGACCGCGATCCGGGTGAGGAAGCGGCTGCTCGTCGAGAGCGATCGCAAGCGGGCGAAACAGCGCTGATACACTCGCCGGATCCGATCCCAGTGGAGCTTCTGTGCCGCAACCTGCCGCTTCTTTTGACGACGTTCTCGCCGCGGCACGACGTGTTTCGCCCCACGCCCACCGCACCCCGATCGCAACCTCGACAACGCTCCGTAGAGAAATCGGAGCGGATGTGTTCTTCAAATGCGAGAACCTGCAAAAGGTGGGGGCCTTCAAAGCGAGGGGAGCTCTCAACGCGGTGCTATCACTCGATGATGATGCCGCCGGGCGCGGGGTAATCACTCACTCCTCCGGGAACCATGGCGCCGCCCTCGCCTACGCTGCCTCGATCCGAGGCATCCGGTGCACTGTGGTAATGCCGAATCATGCCCCGCAGGTGAAGATCGATGCGGTGCGCGGATACGGAGCTGAGATCGAGATGGTCGAGCACCTGGAGAGGGAAAGCGCAACTGCACGGATCGTTCAGGAGACCGGGGCGACCATGGTTCATCCGTACAACAACGCCGCAGTCATCGCCGGCCAGGGAACTGCCGCTTTGGAATTGATCGAGGAGGTCGGCGACCTCGACATTGTGGTCGCCCCAATCGGCGGCGGTGGGCTGATGTCGGGGACTGCGATCACGACCCGGGCCCTCCTCCCCGAGGCCCGTATCGTCGGCGCCGAACCTTATGCGGTCGACGACGCCTTTCGGTCCCTCGAGAATGGCGAGATCCAGCCGCAGGTGGCCAATCCCGATACGGTTGCCGACGGACTGCTCACGGCGCTGGGAAGCCTCACGTTCGCCACCTTGAGCTGGGCGGGTGTTGAGATCGTCAGGGTTGAGGAAACGACCATCATCGATGCCGCACTCTTCCATCTACACAGGATGAAGATGCTTGTTGAACCTTCGGGTGCCGTAGGTCTGGCTGCCCTTCGTACCATGGCCGATGAACTGGCCGGCAAGAACATCGGCGTCATCATCAGCGGAGGCAACACCGACCTCTCCTGGCTCCCCGGCAAAAGGTGACGCACAGAGTTTCTTGCGTACCTCAGGTCGCATATCCGACCGCATCTACGCAAGAACTCAGGCCGGCCAACCCGGGCGGCGGCAGTTACGCAAGAACCACCGGCTAGCTAAATGGTTCTGTGCGGAACCGGTGGCCTTGCGGCAGCGGCGCCCCTACCCGACGCAGCGCGATGTACCACGAGGGTGAAGATCCCAGAGCCCAACGAAGGAACAGGATGGTCGCCTTTCCTGCGAGGATCGCTCCGGGGATCCGATTCACTCCCAGGACCCTCCGCAGCTCGGGCGGTATGGTCGCGGCCGCCGCCGAATAGAGAATCCGATATCCGATCTTGACCCGCAGCGGCAGCGGCGGGGATTTCAAGAAACCGATCGCTCCGTCCATCCCCGGCGAGCGGCCGATGGCAGGATGACCGGCGACCCATTCACTCAGTTCCGCCGCAGTCTCCGGCAATGGATCCGCATCGAGCAGCTTCCCGACGGAGGTCTGCTCGTTGACGAATCTGTCAGCGTCCTGGTCGCTGATTTCCTGCCTGCCAAATACGCGGTAGGCAACCAAGAATGAGTCGGTGAGCACGTTGTGCACCCAGGCGGCCTGAGACGGTCGATCTGCGGAATATGAACGACCTCTGTGAGATTCCCCGGAAACCGGACGATGGGCCCGCCTCACCAGATCGACTGCGTGTGCGACCTCCGGCCCCGCACCGAATGCAGTGGCAGTCACATAGGCCGAGGTGCGCGACAAACGCCCGAGCGGGTCGTCCTGGTAGCGCGAGTGGTCCGCCACGCCGGCCGCAACCTCCTGATGGGCGGCCTGGACCAACAGAGCCCGGATACCACCGACAAAAGCCGCCACATCGCCAATAACGGGCCAGGTGATCGATTCGGGTCCGAACAACCCGGGATCTCCCCGGTACCGCATCGACTCCTCGAGCGGATAGGGCGCATGCGCAAATAGCCCCGTAGTGGTGCCGACTATGCGTCTTTGTATCTCACCAACGACCGACACTGAGCAACCTCATTTTGAATATCAATCCTGGTTCGGATCAGATCAGCGCAGGGATGACCTCGGATGCGAAGAGTTCCAATCCGGAGGTGTCGTAGGCCGCCTCCTGGAAGTAAACGATCCCGTACGCCAGACCGGCGTCGGCCCAGGGCCTCATCTTCTCGACGATCTGCGCTGGAGTGCCCGACGTGCTGCGGAACAACTGCTCAACACGATCGAGCCGATCCTCGGAAACGTATGGGCTGTAGCGGTCCCTGATATCGCCGATCCGCTCTTCCACCTCCGCTTCGGTAGCTGCACACACCACATTGAAGTTGGTCGAGCGGACGATGGCATCAAAGTCCGTCCCTACATCCTCGCAGTGGCCGCGCAACACGTTCGACTTGTGCTCGAACTCTTCGACGCTTGACGCGAAGTTGGTGTACTTGGCATACCTGGCAGCCACGTTGAGTGTCAGCTTCTCGCCACCACCGGCAACCCAGAACGGGATGTGCGGATCCTGCAAAGGCTTCGGCTGACAGATCGCTCCGTCGAGTTTGTAGTACTTCCCCTGGAAGTGGACCTCGTCCTCCGTCCACATCCGCTGCATGATCTCGACCGCCTCGCGCAGCTCGCCGATACGAACCGACGCCTTGGGGAACGGGTATCCGTACCCGTGATACTCGTGGGCGTACCATCCGGCCCCGATACCCATTTCGAGACGGCCTCCCGATATGGCGTCGATTGATGCCGCAACCTTCGCCAGATACGCGGGTGAACGGTACCCGTTACAGGTGCACATCTGGCCGAGCCGTACCGTATCGGTGGCCGCTGCCAGGGCCGCCATCAGGGTCCACGCTTCGTAGGTGACCTCCTGAGTCGGCACGGGAACGGTGTGGAAATGGTCGTAAACCCACACCGACTCGTATCCGGCCGCCTCGATTGTCTTGGCTACCGAGAGGATGGTGGGCCACTGTTCTGCAGTTTCGATCCCGACTAGGTCGAGCCGCCAGCCTTGGGGGGTGAATGCTCCGAATCTCATGGCGGCCACAGTAGCCGTCGCCACAGGCCGATTGGGTCACATGGCGGCAGCGCCGTCGATTCCCCTCGAGGGTTCGGCAATCGTCATTAGTTCGAGGCGAAACACCGACTCCCGGCCATCGTGATCGTAGGTGAGATCGCCGCCCATGAGGCGAGCGAGAACCCGGGCCACATGAAGACCCAGTCCGACGGACTCGACAACGCCACCGCTGCCAACGCGCTCATACGGCATGAAGATCCGTTCTCTCTCGTCGTAGGGAAGCGGAGGGCCATTATCGAAGACCTCGAAGGTCGCCATACCCTCTTCGCAACGGACCACCGCGCGGACATCGGGACCGCCGTGACGACCGGCGTTCGACAGGAGATTGCGCATGATCTGACGGAGCCGCACCGGATCGGCATTGGTCCAGGACTCCTCTGTCACCATGTCCACGCCACCAAGGAGATCGGCAACCCGGCGCGCTTCGCTCCCGAGTTCACAAGGAGCAGGATTGACGTTGAGTTGGCCAGCCTCCGCTCTGGCAGTGACCAGAAGATCCTCGACGATGTCTGCGACGTCGCGTGCCTCGGCGGCAACTATGCCGAGCAACTCGGCCTGTTCGGCGTCACCAAAGGCCTGGGGGCGATCAACCAACTCTTCCGTCAAGCCCACTATCGACGTGAGAGGAGTGCGCAGCTCATGGCTCACCGATGCAACAAACTGTTCGCGCTCTTCGAGCTGCCTCGCTAGTTCGTGTTCGGTCTCGCGAAGCCGGGTCACATCGGTTGCGGCGAATACAAGAGTCCCCGGCAGATCGCGGCCATCGATCTGTCCGAGAGCCCACCTGTAGATGAATTCCTGTTGGGACCCATCCCGGCGTACCAGTGAGACCTCTCCCGAACCGGAGCCGACACCCCGCCACACGGCAACCAACACCGAGGTCGCCTCAGCTCTGAACGCCTTGCCGTTTGGGCCCGCCAAAAACTCGCTCCAGACCCCGAGATCGTCGACGAGGTTGTCCGCGGCTTCGTTGGTGTATGAGATTCTGACCAAACCCATGAGCTCGGCGTAGAGCTCGTTCTGTGCGTGGGATGAAGCGAGCGCAGCAAACTCGGGCCCGGTGAGTTCGCCGAGTCGTCTCAGCACCCGGGAAGCATCCAGCTCGAAAGTCGCCACCGGGATGACTTTCGCCAGATCGACGTACCGGGCTCTGGATTGCGAAAGGGACTGCATGACTCGGATGACCAGGTACATCAACGTCCCCAGAACCGCCAGCATCACAAATATGTCGCTGACAATCTCCAACGTGGGCCCGTTGAGATGAACCTGGGCAACGAGGACTATGGCAAGAGCAGCCATCAGGAAGCCGGCACCGACGACTACAGGGTGCTTCCTGGCAACGAACACCGCCAACATCCCCAGACCGAATACCACGACCTCAGCACCAATGCCGGCGACGTAGGCGGTTTCACCGCGAACAGCGGCGAAGACCTCGGCCGCAAGGGCGAACCCCGTTATGAGAGACAGAAGCGCAATGACGTTGGGGCGCTCTTGTCCCAGCATCCCCAACGCGATGACCGTTGTGGGAATTGCCGCAACGAGGGTTATCGCCGCCGCCGGCTCACCCAGCAGTACCTGGACGAGCGACGTGATCGACAAAACCACTCCTCCACCGACCGCAAGCTGCACGGCGCCTCTCCGGGCAAGCTCGAGGACGGGATCCGAGCGCATGCCGCTTGATGTGGTCTGCGATCCCATGAGTTATCGAGATCGGCAGCTGCCTGGGTTTCTTGAGGTTCGGCAGCTCGCGACCCTCAGCAGAAGTCCTTCTCTCCGGCTTCGATTCTCATCGTGAGACGGTTCTGGGCCGGCGGAAGCGGGCACGAGAAATCGGGGTCGTACACACAATATGGGTTGATTGTTCGATTGAAATCGACGACCAGCTTGCCTTCTGGCCCTGCGATCGGGCTCACATACCGTCCTCCGCCATAGGAGTCGACGCCGCAGGTGGCGTCGCTGAACGGGATGAACACCTCGTCCTCCTCGCCCTGCAGCACAATCAGCAACTTCTCGCCGTCGGGGAATGAGATCGTGACTTCGCCCGCCGCCGGGTAGGCCGAGCGAGAACCCGTAGATGAGAGGATCTCCACTGCATCTGTGGCTAGAGGTTGCAGGGTCGTCTCAAAAACCATGTCCGGGTTGAATGGGAAGTACTCGATGCGCTCAAAGACCTCCATCGTCTCTTCCGGCAACGGCGATGCGTAATGGTGCTTGAAGAACTCGTCCCGCACCCGGCGCCATTCGGCATGGGCGGCTCTAGCAGTTTCTGATGTGTCGTTGTCCATGGCCCCGTATGCTATCGGCACCCCGGCTTGGTTCAGGTCGCCCATCCCCGATAGTGAGCGCTGCGCCCGAGGTCCCCGGACACCGGGACCATCGTCCCGCGACAAGGGCCCCGGCCGTCAGAGACGCATGCCGATCGACTCGGGGTCGGCTGGCATGGTTCAGGGGCCGCGAGACCCTAGTTGCCCCATTGGACAGCAGCGAAGGTGACATCAAAAGGTCCTAGGAGGCCGATTCAAATGCGTCCGCATTATTTGAGTGCCCTATTCAGCCCCGGCTCGGTGGCGATGTTCGGAGCGAGCGATACCCCCGATTCCGTCGGCCAGGTTGTGTTCAAGAACCTGCTGGAAGGCGAGTTTGACGGCGAGATCTATGCCATCAATCCGAAGCGAGAGCAGGTCCAAGGCCAGAAGGCGTATCCCGACCTCGACGCAATCGGTGAGGACATCGACCTTGCCATCGTGGCAACACCCGCCCGCACGGTCCCAGGAATCGTCGAGCAGTGCGGCAACTACGGAATCAAGTCGATGATCATCCTTTCGGCCGGATTCCGTGAGATCGGCGAGACCGGACGCGCCATCGAGGAGAAGGTCAAGGACGCGGCCCGCTCTCACGGCATCCGATTCATGGGACCCAACTGCCTGGGCCTCATCCGCCCCAGCATCGGCCTCAACGCAACCTTCGGCAACAACAAGGCGGCGGAAGGCGGCATCGCCCTCGTGTCGCAATCCGGTGCGCTGTGTACTTCCATCCTCGACTGGGCCGAGAACCGAGATGTCGGCTTCTCCGCAGTCGTGTCAACAGGAATCGCGGCCGATCTCGATTTCGGTGACATCCTGGACTATCTGGCATCCGACCCGAAAACGGAAAGCATCATCCTCTATATCGAGGGACTCACCGACTCCAGGCGTTTCATGAGCGGCCTCCGTGCAGCTGCCCGCATCAAACCGGTCATAGCCATCAAGGCCGGACGTCACTCGGAGGGTGCGGCCGCCTCGATGTCTCATACGGGAGCTCTCGTCGGGGGCGACGAAGCCTTCACGGCTGCGCTTGCACGGTCGGGTGTCGTCCGGGTGGAGACCATCAGCCAGGTCTTTGCCGCCGCCGGAACTCTCTCATCCAAATACAAGTCGAGTGGCGACAGGATCGCCATCGTCACCAATGCCGGCGGTCCTGCAGTGCTCGCCGCCGACCACGTACCCGAGGTGAGCCTGAACCTGGCAAAACTCGGCGACGCGACCATCGAAGCCCTCAACGGGGCACTTCCGGACACGTGGTCGCATCGCAACCCGGTGGACATCATCGGGGACGCCCCGCCCGAGCGGTATCGCGAGGCGATTGACATCTGCCTCAACGATGACGAAGTGGACGGCGTGCTCGTCATCCTCACCCCGCAAGCCATGACAAAACCGATGGAGGTTGCCGAGGCGGTCGTAGAAGCCTCGCAAAAGAACCGGAAGCCGATCATCACTTCTTGGATGGGCGGCAAGCAGGTGAATGAAGCGCGCTCATTGTTCCGCCAGGCCGGCATCCCGACGTTCAACACACCGGAAGCGGCCATTGACGCCTTCCACTACCTGGCCGCGTACAAGGCAAATCAAACGCTGCTGCTGCAGACTCCTGGACGTCTTCCGCTAGAGCATGAAGAGCCGAACATCGAGGCCGCACGACTGATCATCGAGGCCGCGCTCAACGAGAAGCGTGACGTTCTGACCGAACCGGAATCGATCGCGTTGCTCGAAGCCTTCCATGTGCCGACGGTCCGCAACGGCATCGCCCGCAACCCGGAGGAAGCCCTCGTGCTGGCTGTGTCGATGGGGTTCCCTGTCGCGATGAAGATCTACTCAGAGGACATCTCGCACAAGTCTGACGTCGGCGGCGTCAAGCTGAATATCCGCAATGCAGCCGACGTCCGCGGTAACTACCGCGAACTCATAGAACGTGTCCAGAGGAAGCGTCCGGACGCCGACCTCCAGGGTGTGACCGTCGAGCAGATGCACCGCACCACCAACGGTCGCGAAGTGATGATCGGAGTGATCAACGACCCGGTCTTCGGGCCGGTGATCAGCTTTGGCGCCGGAGGTACCTGGGTCGAGGTTCTCCAGGATGCCGCGATTGCCCTGCCCCCGCTCAACGAGCGACTCGCACGCAACCTCATCCGGCGGACCAAGATCGCCAAGAGCCTCGAGGAGTTCCGCAACATGCCGGCGGCGAACACCGACTCGCTGGTTGACGTGCTGTTGCGTGTTTCCAACATGGCGTGCGAACTCCCCTGGATCCAGGAGATGGACATCAACCCCCTGATTCTCGACGAGGAAGGGGCAATGGCCGTGGACGCCCGCATCGTTGTCGGCATTCCCAAACCGTCGACCGATGCATACGCCCACATGGCAATCCATCCTTATCCGTCCGACCTCGAGACGAGCTTTCAGCTACCCGACGGCCGGGACGTGACCATCCGTCCGATCCGGCCCGAGGACGCAGAAATCGAGCAGGACTTCATCCGCAGTCTGTCTGATGAGACGAAGTACTTCCGGTTCATGCATGCCGTCCACGAGCTGACCCCGGAGATGTTGGTGCGGTTCACCCAGATCGACTACGACCGGGAGATGGCGTTGATCGCAGTGACTGAAGAGGACGGGCACGAGGTCGAGCACGGGGTGACCCGCTATGTGACCAATCCGGACCTCAACAGCTGCGAGTTTGCTCTGGTCGTCTCCGACGATTTCCAGGGTCACGGCATCGGGCAACGGATGCTGAAGCGGCTGATGGAAATCGCACGATCGCGCGGTCTCGACCGCATCGAGGGCGAAGTACTCACGGCCAACCATCGCATGCTCGACCTCGTCCGCTCCATGGACTTCCAGATTGAGCGAAGCAAGGGCGATCCCGGCATCGAGTACGTGTGGAAGGAACTGTGATTGCCTGAGGACGAGCCGTGCCCCGAACGGCTCAAAGCGGAATCGGCAGCACCCCGTGGTCTTCTGAGGAGACTGCGGGCGACGACCAGGTACTGGTCGTCTGGTGTCAGACGGTGACCCAGGTCTCGTGCACGTGGTGCCAGACGAAGCTATCACCGACTGCGGCAATAGCGGCGGTCGACAGCCTGATGTTTGGACGCGGTCCCGACTGACGTTCCTCGTATGTCACCAGGTGGACGTCGTTCACCCGGTGACAGCGGCGGCCCACCGTCTCAATGGCGAAGTTGTCGGGTTCCCTCCCGCGGTGACGCTGCAGAGCTGCCAGCAACTCATCACGTTGCACCGCCTCTCCCCCCGGGGTGACGATGACAAAACCCTCGGCGAGCGCCGCTTCGCATTGGCTAAATGCCTCCGGTGCCAGAGCCCCTCGAAACCATCCATCGAAGAAATCGTGGAGCCGGGCCACCTCCGCAAAACACACACAAGTGTCAAACATCGATGGCTCTCCACTCGAGGAGCGTTCCCTCTATCACATCGCGGGCCCGGGCGATCAGCTCCTCGTAGTCCTCTCCAACATTGCGCGCCAGCGGATCCGAGAAGCGAACACGGACCGTCGTACCGAAAGGGACCGGGAATAGGTTGTTGCGGAGCAACTTCCACGCGCCGTCGACAGTCGTGGGGATAACGGGTAGGTCGGGGGCAGCGTCGAGCAGTTCCTTCAGCCCGCCGGTGCGAAAGGGCTTGAGACGACCATCCCGTGAACGCGTCCCCTCGGGGAAAATGACAACGGCAACATCACGTGCCGCTGACGTCACCGCAAGTTCCCGGATAGCTTGACGCGCTTGCACGGGGTCTCCGCGGTCGATCAGTGCATTCCCGCCGTGCGTCAGATTGAATGAGATCGATGGAAGCCATCTCCCCAGCTCTCGCTTCGACACGTACTTCGGGTAGTTGCTGAATAGCAGCCCCCCGAAGATTGGGATGTCGAACAGGCTCTGGTGATTCGACACCAGGATGTAGGCGGTAGACGGTAGGACCAGCGGAGACCTGTCGACCCGCAGGCTGGTCCCTCCGATGCGGAAGACAACCAGGAGAATGCGCTGCATCACCCCCATGGTGACCTCCATGGGACGGAGGCCGAAAAGGCGAGCGACGCGGGCTATCGGCTCGAAGACGGCGAGAGTCAGACCGAACGTGATGAGGAAGGGGATGGTGAATATCCAATCGACGATCTTCTTCAATGTCCCTCTCCCGACAGCGACGAATACCGACCACAGCTTGGCAGGCGTCGGGGAGCAATCCAATCGATCGGCCAAGGTGGCGCTTTGACTGGCCGGCAGTCCTCTCTTCAGCATGCGCGGCATCGCACCGGTGATCGCCGAGCCGAGAGCTATGAGGAGCGCAGCGATGGCGAATGCCGGGTCCAGCCAACGGGGTTCCCGACGGGAGCGGGCGCACCGAAGCTCTCGCTGCCCAGCGCCGGGCTACAGAAGCGCGTCGAGTATCCACAATGCTGCCATGCCGACCGCTATCACAACGGTGACGTTGCGAAACCGAATCGCAACCGCCATGGCGATCAGCCCGGCGACAAAGCGCGGGTTTGTGGCGGGAGAAAAGTCAACCACTCCGTCCGGCATAACGACCGCCGGCAACACAATCGCTCCGAGGACCGCAGGCGCCACGTACCGGAGCGGACGCCCCAACCAGGGCGGCATCTGCCGTTCGCCGAACGCCCCGATGAAGGACAGCCGGGTCAGGTAGGTTCCGAGCCCGATAACGATGACGGCGCCCCACATCAGCGTTCCGCCAGTCGTTCGGCGGCCACCCCGGCGGCGACGCCCGAAAGTGCGCCGATCACCAGGCCGAGACTGTACGGCGCCCCCGAAGCTGCAACCGCGATCAAGCCACCGAAGATCGCCGCCACCAGCCCGGGGCGGGTCTGCACGGCCGGGATCAAGAGCACTAGGAACACAAGAGGGATCGCAAAGTCAAGACCTAGCGATTCGGGAATCTGAGCGCCGAGAGCTACTCCGGCGATCGTGGACAGTTGCCACGACACCCACAGCGTCATCCCGCTACCGATGAAGTACCACCGCTTGTACTCAGGGTCCTCCGTTGTCTCGTAGCGAAGCATCGACACCGCGAACGCCTGATCGGTGAGCAGGTACGGAAGAACGTACCGGGATCGACGGGGAAACTCGCTGAAGTGGGGAGCCATCGCCGCGCTGTACATCAGGTGGCGAACGTTCACGATGAGTGCCGTCACCACGATGACAACCAGGCTGCTTCCGGCATCGAGCAACTGCACGGTCACCAACTGCGCGGCGCCGGCAAAGATGATGAACGAGGTAGCGATGCCGAGTGTTCCACCGACCACCTCGGAAGCGGCGGCGGTCACCCCGAGAACGAGGCCAAAGGGCACGATGGCGAGCAGGAGAGGTAACACGACGCGCCCGCCGTCCCTCAGACCGGACCGCGTCGCTGCATTTTCCATGGACCCATCCGCTCGAGCAAGCCGCCACCTTAACCACGGATCATCATGCGCTCTCAGCGGAACTCGCTGGTGCCGAAGGGGTCAAAGCTAGAGCAGGGATTCCCTACTCTGGCTGTTGATGAGCACACCGGATCTTCTGGCATCGTTCGACGAGACACGAGCCCGGCGCCTCCGCACTATGAAGAGGAACGCCGCGGGGCTACTCGTACTCGCCGCGGCCATATTCATCGCCACTTTCGCTTTCACCGACGGAACGGGTTGGGCAGGGTATGTGCGTGCTGCGTCCGAGGCCGCCATGATCGGCGGGGTTGCCGACTGGTTCGCCGTTACAGCTCTGTTCCGGCATCCCCTGGGCATCCCCATCCCTCATACCGCGCTTATTCCGAAGGGCAAGGATGCAATCGGCAAGGGTCTGGGAGATTTCGTCCACAGGAACTTCATGAACCCCGAATCTCTCGTCGAGAGAATCCAGGAAGCAGATCCGGCAGGCCGGCTTGGTGAATGGCTGGGCCAGCCGGAGAACGCCGCGGCAGCCGCCCGCCAAACAGCAGGAGTGATCGCTGCTGTTGCCGAAACGATGAGGGATGAAGAGATCCAGGAAAGCGTACGCGACGTCGTTGCGGCCCGCATCGCGGCGATCGACGCTGCTCCGCTGCTCGGATCGATCATCGACCGGGCGATTGAGGGTGGCCAACACGAGGCGCTCGTGACCGCCGGGCTTCGGGGCCTTAGCAACGCCATATCCGACAACCGGGAGCTCCTGCGCAGCCGGATAAGAGAGGAATCGCCTTGGTGGGTTCCCGAACCGGTAGACGACGCCGTATTCGACAAGCTCTATGTCAGCCTGCTGCGCTTTGTCGGTGAGGTCACCAACAACCCCGACCACGAAATCCGGCGCATCCTCAATGAGCGGTTGCAGAACGCCGCCCTTGAACTGAAGACCTCGGACGAAATGCAGAGGCGGGGGGAGGCAATCAAGAAGCAGATACTCGAACATCCAGATTTCCGAGAGTGGACCGACGGCATCTGGGACGGCCTGAAGGCGAGCCTGGTCACCGCAGCTGAGGATCCGGACTCGGATCTGCGACGCCGCCTCGAGCAGATCGCCCTCACCACCGGAGAGAGACTCCGCACGGATCCGGAACTCCGCCGGACCGTCGACGCCTGGGTGGGGAACCTCGCCGCACATCTGGCAGAGAGATCCGGTTCTGAGGTGGCCTCCCTCATTGCCACGACCGTGGAACGCTGGGATGCCGACGAAACAAGCCGTCGGCTCGAGCTGCAGGTAGGTAGGGATCTCCAGTTCATTCGAATCAACGGGACTCTGGTCGGCGGACTGGTCGGGCTCATCATTCATGCGATCGTGCAGGCCTCCGGGGGATAGGCTCCCCCGATCTGTGGAGGGCCGTCCGGGACGATTATCCTGAGAGGCCGCAGAACGGACAGGCACTTATGCGCATTGTTGTAATTGGGGCCGGGGCCGTGGGTTCGCACCTCGCCGAGCGGCTCTCGGTAGAGGGCCAGGACGTCGTAGTCGTCGAATCCAACCCCGCCACCGCTCAGGATGTCCAGGAGCAGATCGACTGCCTCGTCATCCACGGCAACGGGTCTAGCCAGGAAGTGCTCGAGCAAGCCGGGGCGGACCGAGCCGACCTCTTTATCGCCGTTACTTCCTCAGATGCGGTGAACGTGCTCTCCGCCCACGCCGCCGCCAAGATCGGGACACCGCGCAGGATCGCCCGTGTCGAGGATCCTCAGCTGCGCTCCGGTGCGGCGGCTCTTGGCGTCGACCTGCTGATCGACCCCGGCGATGCAACCGCCCGGGAACTCGAACTCCTCGTGCGCCAGCGTGGAGTGTCTGAGGTGCGAGAGTTCGCCGACGGCAAGCTCGAACTGATCGGCGGCTACATCGGCCCGGACGCACCGGCGGCCGGCCTGGCGTTGACGGAGCTGCGCGGCATGGTGGAGGGGTGGTCGTGGCTGGTTGCGGCAATCATCCGACACGGCGAGACCATCATCGCCCGCGGCGGCACCAGGATCCTGCCCGGTGACCACGTGTTGTGCATGGTCGAGACCGACAAGGCCGATGCCGCTCTCGACATGTTGGGGCTGCACCTCGACCCCGCTCGCAAGGTGGTGATCTTTGGCTCTACTCGGGTCGCCGAGCTAACTGCAAAGCGGCTTTGCAGCCAGAACATCCAAACAGTCCTCGTCGATCCCGATCCGGATCGTGTACGCCATATTGCCACCGAGAACCCCAGGGTGGTGGCGGTATGCGGAGACCCCACGGATCCGAAACTGTTCCACAGCGAAGGTCTGGACACGGCAGATGCCGCTCTCGCGCTCACCGGCTGGGACGAAATCAACATCCTCGGTTCCCTTGTGGCAAAGGCCGTTGGGATTCCAACTGCGGTCTCCAGATTCCACCGTCTCGACCTCGTGAACCTGCTGGCCGGCGTCGGCATCGACGGAGCGGTTTCGTCCCGGTTGTCTGCGGCAAACGAAATCCTCCGGTTTGTGCGCAGGGGCCGGATCCACTCAGTTGTCACCTTCCAGGACAGCGAAGCAGAGGCTCTCGAAGTCGAGGTGGCCGAATCGAGCGATATCGTCGGCAAGACGTTGCGTGAAATGGAGTTGCCTAGCGATGTGATCGTTGGAGGCATCATCCGGGGCAAGAAGGCGTTCGTGCCACGAGGCCAGACCAAGATCGAAGAAGGTGACCGACTGATAGTCATCGCAACTCCCGACGCCATCCAACTTGTCGGCGAACTCTCCGGCTGATGTCGATCCGCCGTCTTCTTAGGGTCATTGGAGCGGTCGTCGGAGCCGTCGGTGTTGCGATGCTCGTTCCCGTTGTCACTGCCCTTATCTACCGCGAGTTCGGCGATGCGTGGCAGATGACCCTGGCAGCCCTCGTCACCGTCGGTGCCGGCGGGTGGGCGTGGCACTTCGGCAGGTCTGACAACACTCAACTCACGGCGCGTGAAGGCTTTGCGATAGTCGGCCTGGCCTGGATCGCGATGACGTTCTTCGGCACTTTGCCCTACCTGTTCTCGGGAGCCATCGCCGATTTCAGCGACGCTTTCTTCGAGACGGCTGCCGGGTTCTCCACCACGGGAGCCTCCATAGTCCCGGACCCTGGAGAGCTGGCGAAAGGAGTCCTGATTTGGAGGGCTCTGTCGCAGTGGTTGGGAGGCATGGGGATCATCGTCCTCTCGATCGCCATTCTGCCGTTGCTTGGTGTGGGTGGTGTTGAACTGGCACGGGCCGAGTCGCCCGGTCCGACCCCGGATCGCCTGACCCCCCGTTTCCGCGAGACCGCTAAGCGGCTCTGGTTTGTCTATCTGGCGTTCACCGTGATCGAAGCCGTGCTGCTGTGGATCGGCGACATGACGCTGTTCGAGGCCATCGCCCACTCGTTCACGACCATGTCGACGGGCGGCTTCGGAACCGATGCCCGCTCGATGGCGGCTTTCAGTCCGTATGCCCAGTGGGTAGTCATCGTTTTCATGTTTCTGGCCGGAGCCTCCTTTGCGCTGCATTTCAGGTCGATTGCCCGGCCGAAGGACTACTTGCGGAACGCTGAATTCCGGCTCTATGGCGGCATCATCATCGTCGCCACCCTGGTGGCGGTCATTGGGACCTGGTCCGGCGCGATCGTCGACATACTGCGCGACTCCCTGTTCACCATCACATCGCTCGTGACGACCACCGGATACGGCACAGCGGACTTCGGGATCTGGCCGACATCGCTGCAGATCATGGTGCTGGGTCTCATGTTTGTCGGCGGTATGGCAGGTTCGACCGGTGGGTCGATGAAGCCCTATCGGCTTGGGGTTCTCTACCAGGCGTCGAAAGCCGATCTCCGCAAAGTCATCCACCCGAAAGGCATCTTCGTAGTGCGTCTCGGCAGGGACGTTGTGCCCGATCAAATCGTGCAGTCGGTACAGTCCTTCTTCCTGCTCTACATGTTCATCTTCATGACGGGCACGCTGGCATTCGGAATCATCAACGACATCGCAGGAGCAGGCTTCGATATCATCACGTCGGCTTCCGCGGTTGCATCTTCCGTCGGGAATGTCGGTCCGGGCTTGGGAGCGGTCGGCCCCACCTCCAATTACGCCCTAGTCCCCGATGCCGGAAAGTGGCTGCTTTCGTTCTTGATGATTGTCGGACGGCTGGAAATCTTCCCGGTCATCCTTCTGTTCACCAGAGAGCTATGGCGACGCTGACCTAGCCCCCGGACCTGGAGGTAGATCCCATGATCGACGCACCCCAACTGGCCAAGGCATTCGGCCGCAATACCGCAATCCTGACTATGCAGACCGCGGGCCTCTCTCACACCGATTCGCTCTTGCAGACTCCGTACAACATCAACTGCCTCAACTGGACTCTCGGCCACATCCTGGTGTATCGCGATCGGGTATTGACAAGAAGCGGAGCATCCCCTCAATTCGAGTCCGGAGAGCTCGATCGGTACCGGCGCGAATCGGAACCCATAGAGCAGGATGGGCCCGGCGTGCTGTCGTTGGACCATTTGGTCTCCGCCATCGAGAGCAGTCAGGAGGCCATCGACCGATCGCTCGGGCAGATGGATGACGAGGTGTTTGCCACCGAACTCGAGGAGGACGGTCGCACAATCACCCGAGCAGCCCTACTCCACTTCGATTACTTCCACGACACCTATCACACGGGGCAGACAGAGATCCTGCGCCAGGTGGCGGGGACGGACGACAAGATTATCTAACCCCCATTCCCCACCCCTCCCGTTCTTGCGTAGATGCTGCCGGTATCCCGGCAGGCTGTACGCCGGAAGGAGGGAGGGGTAGCTCCTTTTGGTTCTTGCGTTGATGGTGCCGGTATCCCGGCAGGCTGTACGCCGGAAGGGGGGAGGGGGCGCTACGGCCTGAGGCGGGTAGCGAGGTCGTTGCGATCCAGTGCGTCACAGACTGCGGCGACAACACGGGCGTCGTCCTCGAGACCGTGGTCCGACCGCAAGTCGCCGTCTGCATCGTCGCTCTGGATGAAGTACTCGACGGCTCCCGCAAGAACCCGACGCTCGACAAACGACCACCGCGCGGCGTCGGTGAGCAAGAACCCAAGCGCATGGGCGATGCGATCGGCCAGCTCGCCTTCGATATCCGCACCGGACCCGACCGCGGATTCGATCGATCGGCGATGCGCCTCGACCCGATCCCGGTCGGCCAGCAACTCCTCGGCGCTGCGCGCTTCGCATAGCTCGAGGAAACCCAGCCGTTCGTCCACGCTCAGCGCAGACTCGGCGACCGCTCGCACAACATCATCGACAGACACCCCTGCATGGTAGAAGATGCCACCCGTATCTGACCCCGTGTCGACATTGCGGACCAGTTGTGGAATATCAGGCCACCTAGGCTGCCGGAATGCGCGACCGGACAGCCAGACATCTTTCCACCCTGCACACGCTCCTCTACAGGACGACCCGGGGCAGGATCGGTCGCAGGCTGGTGGACAACGACATCTTGCTTCTCTCGACCGCCGGGAGACACACCGGCAGGACGCACACAGTCCCGTTGCTCTACCTGCGTGATGGGCAGGACCTCGTCGTCATAGCGTCGTGGGGTGGTCGCGACCGGCACCCCGAGTGGTATCTCAATCTGCAGGCCGAACCCAGAGCGATCGCCCAAATCAATGGTCGACGTTCCTCCGTAAGCGCAACAACGGCCGGGGCGGAACGTAGGAAGCGGCTCTGGCCGGAAGTCCTTGCCGCGTACGACGGATATCAGGCGTACGAGTCTCGTACTGACCGGGAGATTCCGGTCGTCATCTTGAGCCACGAAAGGAAATGAGGGGTTCGGCAGGATCGCCGAGGACTTCGGTGTCGTTGCTACTCAAATGAAGCGTCTTGGCAAGAGGCTCGACACCGCAGGAGGCGATCCCAACGAAGTCGGCGGAATGCTCCAGGAGACCGGGGCGACACTCACGTCGCCGGCGGCCATGGAACACCGATCGCCACCTTGCCGTCGACGGGGTGCTCGGGCGTCGGTTGCTAGCCGGCCAGCGCTGCCTCGACGGCCGCCATGGCATGGATCCGCGTTGTAGGGAAGTAGGGAATGGTCACGGCATCGGGCGTAACCAGCAGTTCGATCTCGGTGCAGCCGGCAATGACGCCTTGCGCCCCGGCAACAACGAGCCTGTCGATGACCTCCAGGTAACGGTCTCGTGATTCGTCACGAATCTGGCCCTGCACGAGCTCGTTGTAGATGACGTCGTTGATGACCGTGCGGTTTGCGGCCTCGGGCACCACCACTTCAAGCCCGTGCGACTCGAGCCGACCCGAGTAGAAGTCCTCTTCCATGGTGAAACGTGTTCCCAGCAGGGCCACCGCCTCAATGCCGGTGGCAATAACTGCAGCGGCCGTTGCGTCCGCAAGGTGCAGGAACGGAACATCGGTCGCGGCTTCGATGGCAGGAGCGACCAGATGCATAGTGTTCGTGCACAGCACGAGGATCTCGGCACCGGCATCCTGGAGCCTGCGGGCGTCGGCGGCAAGCAGCTCACCCGCACCATCCCAATCTCCGGCCGCCTGGAGCTTCTCGATCGCATCGAAGTCGTACGAACGAACGATCAGGTCGGCGGAATGGACTCCGCCAAGACGGTTCCGTACCTCGGTGTTGATGATGCGCTCGTATTCGACAGACGATTCCCAGCTCATGCCGCCGAGCAAGCCGATTGTCTTCAACGCATCCTCCGTCGTCGGTCTTCGCAACCGTAGCCCCTTCGGCTTCGGGACTGCGTGCTACTTGGTGGCCGGCAATCCCGGCGCCAGCATTCGTGCCAACTCCCGGTACACGGCGGTCTCCCGCAGCAATCGGATGTCGCCCAGCGCGGCCTCGAAGCCGGGATCAAACGGGATCGGACCGAGGTAGGCAACGTCGAACTCTGCTGCAAGAGATGCCACCGCGCCGTCGGCCACTCGCTGTATGTTCTCGAGGAGGCCCACCAACGGCACATCGAGTTCCGCCAGCAGCGACAGGGCTCTGCGCACACTCTCGATGACGACCCGGGATCCATTGCCGACGAGTAGAAACTCGAGCCGGGGCAGCAGGTTGATGACATCGAGACTCGTGTCCCCAAGACCGGGAGGCATATCGAGGATCAACACGTCGAGATCACCCCATCGGGTAATCGCCAGCAACTCCAGAAGAGCGTTCGTCGTGGCTGCCCCGCGCAGCGGAACAGCAGCCTCGCCTGCGAAGAAGGCGATCGACATCATCTGCACGCCGTGGGCCTCGTGAGGGTCTATGCCGAACTGCTCATCGGGAAACGACCGCTCAACACCCAGCACGACGTGGTCGCTTGGCGACGTGAAGTCCAGATCGAACAGGCCAACGCGAGACCCGGCATCGGCGAGCGCAAGCGCCATCGTCGAGGCGACGACGCTCTTCCCGATCCCCCCCTTGCTACCGCTCACGCCAACGATCCGGCCGACTCCGGCGAGGCGGTCGGCAATAGCAAATGGGCGCGGGTCGACCGAGTTACTCATCCGGCCCGCTTCCCTCCAGCCGTTCGAGCGTTATGCCACGGCCCGCCAGAATCTCGAAATCCGGGCTGCCGCATTTCGGACACCGGGCAAACGCATGCGACAACTCGGGGATGAAGTGAATCGCCTCTCCCCCGTCACCATCGTCGAGCGAGACGTCCTGCCTTCCGTAGCCGTGATGACACGAATTGCATTCGAAGCGCACAGGTTCCAGCGATACGTCGAATGTTGCCTCCCGGAGTCGGGGATCCTGACCTGCGAGAACGTTCGCCAGGGAGAACTCGAACAGATCCTTCTCTATCTGCTGCAACTCACCCACCTTCACCACAAGCTTGTCGATCCGCGCCATGCCGGCGTCGTCGGCGGCCTGGACGGCCGCTTTCATAACTGCATCTGCAAGCGCCAGTTCATGCATCGGGGGCCCTTCGCTACTCCCGACGATGCTAGGCCCGATCGGCCGGCACTCGGACCGACTCGAGGAAACGGTGGATTCCGCTTATGACGTAGTGGGTGCGTAACGAGTCCATGACATCGAACGCATGATTGGCGCCGGGGACTTCGACGTAGGCAACCGCATTTGCGGAGACGGCACGCAGCGCTGCCACGAACTGATGCGCCTCGGCTGTCGGCACCACGGAATCGGCCTGGCCGTGGATGACCATGAACGGAGGCGCCGCCGCATGTACTTGATCGAGCGGTGACGCCCGGCGGAACAGCTCCTCGTCGTCTCGTAGATTTGCCTTCATCACGTGGCGAGGAATGATCGGCCAGTCATCCCTGGTGAGATTGCGGTTGAGGAAGTCGTAGACGCCGTACACGGGGACCGCTGCTTGGACCGATGTATCCGCATCCTCGAAGCCCGGTTGGTACTCGGGACGCCCCGCGGTCAGAGCCGTCAGGGCGGCAAGGTGACCCCCGGCAGATCCGCCGCAGATAGCGATCGACCCCGGGTCGATGCCGTACTCCCCGCCTTCGCATCTCATCCAATGAAGCGCACGCTTGAGAGCCACCAACTGATCGGGGAAAGTCGCTTCAGGTACCAGCGGGTAGGACGCTGAGACACACACCCATCCTTCCGTTGACAGCCGGTGCAGTAGCGGCCGACCCTGCTGGCGACGATTCCCACCCCGCCACGAACCACCGTGAACGTAGAGCAGTGCAGGGCGTACGTCGCCTCCGAGATCGCGGCGCCGATAGACATCGAGCATCAGACCCGGCGCATACTCGATATCCTCAACCCGCTCCGTACCCTTTGGCAGCCGATACGGGTAGACCGTGAGCACCCGGCGCCAATCGACATGGGCGAATCCATCGGATCCGATGTCCACCTCCTCCAGGGACTCCCTCACGACCCGCTTGGTGGTGGCGGCTCTCCACTGAATTGCGGCGTAGCCGATCCAGGTGACCACGGCGAGCAAGAGACCTGCCTTACCTGCCGGGTGGTCGAGGGCACCCGCCCAAATCAACAACACCATTGCCAATGCGTGTACCGCCACCCGCAGCGGCACCGCTTCTGCCGTGAGAATCGCCGGGAGGAATGGTGGCCGTAGGTGGGGCCGGCGGTGGGTCGCCGGTCCTCGTAGGGCATTGACGGCGCCGATCAAGCCCAACAGGCTGAGTATGAACAGGAACGCTGCGGCAATCACGTGCGACAGACTATTCGCATCGTCGACTCCTTCAGCGAATGTGGGCCTCGAGAGCACCATCGGGTTCCTCGGATTCCGACCCGACTGGTGGTGTCGCCGCGGCCTCGGAAATGGCAACTACGCACAACCCCACAATGAGGACCCAGTAGTTCGAGAATGCCTGGTATCCCAGAAGGAAGGCGAGACCAAGCACGGCCGCCGCAGCAACCGCGAACTCTGCTCCCGCCCCTCCCCGACGGCCCAGGAGTACGGCAACCGTGGTTGCAACCAGAGCCGGCACCCAGGAGGGCGGGGTCAGCCCGAGCGCGATGATATTGGTCGAATCGGGGCGAGGGGACCGGCCGAACTGGGCACCAATCGTTGCATCCCAGAAGGCCTGCGGATCCATGAGCGCAAACGGAAGCATCGTCACCGCAACAACTCCTCCAACAACCGCGACACGCTTCCAGCGGTACTCGTCATTCCACAACAGCAATAGAGGCGCCAGGAGGACGAAATACTGTTTGGAAGCGACAGCGAAACCGAGCAATACGGCAGCCAGCAACGGGCGCTTGCGCCAGCTGAGAGCAGATCCAGCCAGAAGTGACATCGAAAGAGGTTCGGTCCATCCGTAGCGCAGCAATATCGAAAGAAACGGAAGCAAAACAAACGCAAGCGCTCCGCCTGCGGCAACCGTTCTGGCCGAACCAGAGATGGCTCGCCATGGCCGTACCAGGAGGATCAGGAAGGCGGCAATCGCGATGACATTGGCCCACCGGATATCGCCGAACAGCCAATCCGAAATCGAGTAGACGACTAGCGCCACCGGCGGATAGAAGTATCCGTCGAACGTTGATCCTGGCGGTGCGAATGGGTCGCTGTTGGGAATGGTGACAGTCGAATAGGGATTGTCGCCACGCGCCAGGGCATCGGCCGCAGCTTCCGTTCCGACAATCACGTCGACTCGGGGCGCATCTAGGGCAACCAGGGCAGCCGACGCCAATACCGCAAGTATCGCCAGGGTTATCCCAGCGAGGATCCAGCGTCGGACACGGTCCAGAGGCTGCCACTCAACCAGCGTCCATATCCCAAGGCCACCGAAGGCGGCTAGAAGCCCGGAGTAGGCAAGCGCGATGTTGATGGTTGCCACCGACCCCGCCAGAAAGGCGACGAGAGCGGCGACCACGAACCACCCGACTTGTCGCCCATTGAAGACCCGGTCTCCCTTCCCTATCCCTAGAAAGGCGCCTGCCACGACGAGCGCGATCGCGGCGATCGTGGAAATACCGGCCGCCGTATTGCCCGCCTCACGAATGAACGCGAGAGGGACTATGGCTGCCATTACGGCGAGTCCTCCGCGGGATGCGGCGGACCGACGCAGCGAACGCGCGTTGACCTGGTCTTGCATGGTTTCCTATTCGACGCCAAACGATCCGGTCTTGAGAGACACCGCGGGAGCCGAGAGCGTCATCAGGGTGAATCAATCAACACCGACAGGCACGTCAACCCGCCGTCTGCGGCCTGAAACTCCGACGAATCGACAAGAACCGGGTCATATCCAGAATGGCGGAGACGATCCAAAGTCTGCGGTGCCGTTGTCGTCGCCGCCATGGAACCATTGCCCAGGGTGAGCACGCTCGCAAGGTGAGCCTCCTCGGGGACCTTTTCGATGATGCGGTATCCGGAGAACAGGTTCCGGTCGACACAACTCGGTGCGAGCAGAACAGTCTCTTCGTCGAGTCTGGCGACGGCTGATTTGAGATGAAGCACGTCGCCAACCGGGACGGCGACGGTCTCGAGTCCACCTTGTGCAGCGATGCCGGCAAGCTGGTTGATCCCGTCTCTGTTGGTGCGTGCCGACAATCCGACGTAGACGGTTCGGCCGAGGCGGAGCACATCGCCTCCGTCGAGCGTTCCCGGGCGGGTGATGTTGCGAGTGGGCATCAGGGCTTCGAGGGCCCCGGCCATTGCTCTCACCTCGCCACGCCTCGCCTCGGCCCCCGGCCTGGTGAGGACCGCCACGGTATCGAGTATCACTGCGGTGTCTTCGACGAACGGACAGTCCGGCAGGGCCTCATCCGATTCGAGCATCGTTAGCTCGTAGCCGTTGGCTGCCAGGAATTCCGTATATACGGCGTGCTGTTCCCGAGCGCGATCGACATCGATCGTCGGCGTTTCCCCAATCACCAGCGCATCGGCAAAGGAATCCGGCACACCACGCACAATCGCAATTGATCTCATTCGGCCAGTGTACGCAGCGCCACCAGTGTCTCCCGATCTGCCGCCCACTGAGGGCCGTTCGTCCCTAGTCTCGAAAGGTGGTTGATCCGATGATGGATTATTCGCACCGCGGCGCAACGGTGCATCGAGTCGAAGGCTTCGGCGAGGAAAGGAAGTGGGAACCATGGCCATCGAGGTACGGAAGGTCGTTCTCGAAAGTGTTAGTGATGCATCCGGGCTGGCAGCCCTGATCGAAGAGGGCGCATTCGACGCCGATGGTGTCGTGGCGGTCGTCGGCAAGACCGAGGGCAACGGCGGAGTCAACGACTTCACCCGAATCCTGGCCGACCAGGCATTCCGCAAGGTTCTCATGGACAAGGGAACCAGGCCATACGACGTGGTGAAAGAGATTCCAATGGTCTGGTCCGGTGGGACGGACGGGATCCTCTGCCCGCACGCGACCGTCTTTGCCAAGGTCGAAGACGAGGGCCCGGCGACGGATGAGCCCCGGCTGGCAGTCGGCTATGCGATGAGCGATGTAATCCTGCCCGAGGACATCGGCAGGCCGGAGATGGTCACCAAGGTGGCCGAAGGCGTGCGCCGTGCCATGGCCGAGGCCGGAATCGAAGACCCGGCCGACGTCCACTATGTGCAAACGAAGACTCCTCTTCTCGTCATGGACACCATCAACGATGCCAAGTCACGCGGGCATACAGTGTTCACGGAGGATCCGCTCGAGTCGATGAACGTCTCCAACGGCACCTCGGCACTCGGGATTGCGGTTGCGCTTGGAGAGATCGACATGCCGACCGCCGAACAGATCGGTCATGATCTGAGTCTCTTCTCGTCGGTGGCATCCTGCTCCTCTGGTGTCGAACTCGACCAGGCTCAGACTGTCGTCGTCGGCAACGCCCCCGGAGCAGGTGGCCGTTATCGCATCGGCCACGACGTCATGAACGACGCCCTCGACCAGGAAGGCGTCTACCGGGCAATCCGCGATGCCGGCCTTGATCTCCCAGAACGCGCCGTCTATCAGGATCTCGGCGACAAACTCGTCAATGTTTTCGTGAAGTGTGAGGCGGATCCGACCTCACGGTTGCGCGGCAGGCGGCAGGTCGCACTCGACGACTCGGACGTCCATCACCACAGACACATCAAGGGAGCCGTCGGTGGTGTCGTGGGCGCCGCGGTGAACGACGCTGCAGTCTTTGTTTCCGTGGCGGCTCTTCACCAGGGGCCGAGTGGAGGCGGACCGGTCGCTGCCATCGTCGACGTCGGGTAGCCATGGCCGCATCTGCGGTTGGGACGCGCCACACGGCGATTGAAGTCCGTTCGACTCAGGCACCCGTGAGGGTGACCGCAGTCGCCAGTGTCGCCGTCCGCGACCTGCTCACCGTGCCCGGGACCGCAACGGTCCTGGGCGCTTCCGACTACGCTGCCTGGCTGCTCGTCGGCGACACCGTCATCGTGATTTCGACGCGGGACGCTACCCGTCTCCCCAACGCCGTCGAGATGGCGGCCAACTCCACCGACGGCCCACTTGGCGTTCTTAATCACGGAGAAGCCGTCGAGATTGGTGTCGGACGAGTCGCCTTCGGAGGTCTCACAGTCAGGGTGGCCCGCTGGTGGGATCCCGTTCCGGTGTTGCCCACAGTCACCCCCGAGCAATTGGGAACGGCGATACAAGGGTTCCCGGCAGCCGTGCCCACCATAGAAGCCGCAACACTCCGAGATGCTCTCGTCGTCTGGTCCCCGGCGGCTTTCATCGCCGCGGCCGAGCCGCACATCGGGAGGGGGCCCGGACTGACACCCGAGGGCGATGACTACATGGCGGGTGTCATCGCCGGAGTCAGAACGTTGAGCAGATCCCTATGCCACCGACCCGCTATCGAGATGCTTGACCAATGTGCCCTGCCGATGACGCTCATCGCCGATGCCCGCACCACTACCTTCTCCGCCGCCCTCATCCGGCATGCCTTGCGCGGCGAGGTCGCCGAACCGGCCGGAGCCTTCCTGAGGGCGCTCACCGGCAGGGGCGACATCACACAGTCACACGCCCGCCTCCAGAGCGTCGGGCATAGTTCAGGTCCCGCCCTCGCTGCCGGCATCGTCTGCGCAGCCGAGGCGTTGATCCAAGACAATTCAGATTCAGATCGGAGCCAGACATGATCTCTCGGGTTGAGCTATTCCCCGGCCGCTACCACGATTCGGTGCGGCTGATGCAGGCCAGCCGGGCGCTACAGGACGTCCCCGGGATCGACGACGCCCTGGTTGCGATGGCAACAGAGCTCAACCTGAGCCTGCTCGAAGACATGGCCTTCGATATGGCCGCGGTCGCCGGCGCCGGCACCAACGACCTATTGCTGGCGCTGCGGGGCGAAGGGGAGGAGGCCATCACGCTTGCCCACCAGGTTCTCGAGGATGCATTGAGTCACAAAGCAGCACCGTCCGGCGGACTCGACGCCCCGGATCCGAAGACCGTAGGTACCGCGGCCGACGCCGGCGAGGCCAACATCGTGCTTCTCTCGGTCCCCGGCGAACATGCCTTCGTTGAGGCAATGGAGGCGCTGCACACCGGTCGGCATGTCATGATCTTCAGCGACAACGTACCCGTCGAACAGGAACTGCTCCTGAAGCAATTCGGAGCCGACCACGACCTGCTCGTGATGGGACCGGACTGTGGCACCGCCGTCGTCAACGGGCTCGGGCTGGGTTTTGCCAACGCCGTGCCACCGGGGCCGGTCGGCATCGTCGGCGCTTCCGGCACCGGTATCCAGCAGATGCTCTGCCTGCTCGACGACGCCGGTGTGGGCGTCAGGCACGCCTTGGGAACCGGGAGCCACGATCTGTCGGAGGACATCGGCGCCATCTCGACCCTGCAGGGGCTCGCAGCCCTCGACGCCGATCCATCGGTAGATGTCATATCGGTCATCAGCAAGCCTCCTGCTCTGCCGGTCGCGGCCCGGGTGCGGGCGGCAGCGGCCGAGTGCATCAAACCGGTCGTCATCACCTTCATGGGCGAGACCACCCTCGAGGAAGGCGCCGGGGAGGTCCTCGCCAAACTGGGCAAGCCGTCGGTCCGCTACGCCTCGTGGGAGGTATCGCAGGACGATCACCGTGGCGGCACAGTCCGGGGGCTCTTTTCGGGAGGAACCCTCCGAGATGAGGCCCACTTCGTGGCGATGCCCCTGCTCGGCGACATCGGCAAGCGTGAGGGAGACTCCGGCCACACCTTCATCGACTACGGCGATGATGAGTACACCCAGGGCCGCGCTCACCCGATGATCGACCAGACCGTTCGCATCGAGCGACTTGCCGCGGCGGCCGCCGATCCGTCGATCGGGGTGATTCTTATGGACGTCGTCCTCGGCTTCGGCTCCAATGCCGACCCCGCGGCCGAATTGGCACCAGTAATCGAAGAGGCGATTAGCGCAGGATCCGCCGTCGTGGTCTCGCTGTGCGGGACCCGCGGTGACCCCCAGAACCGGGACGCTCAGGCCAGCGCTCTCCACGCTGCGGGGGCGTCGGTGTGGCTCTCGAACGCGGCCGCAGCGATGGAAGCGGCTCGCCTGGCTACGACAAGGACGGCGGTATGACTGATCTCAGCCCACTTCTCGATAACGATCCGGTCGTCGCAACAGCGGGGACCGACATGCTTGCCGACTCGATAGAACAGCAGGGATCGACTGTGTTTCGCGCCGACTGGCAGCCGCCTCACCCCGACACGGCGGCGGCGCTGGCCCGGCTGGCCACAGACGGTCGGATGGCGGAAGCCAACGCAGCTGCCGTCGACAGGCTGCTGGCGGTTCGGCCCCATCTCGTTGACGTGCGTATCGCCCGGGATGTCTTTGCCGGCATGAGTGAGCGCACACTGTTCCACGCCGGGCCTCCGATCGAGTGGGAGCGCGCCAGCGGACCGATGCGGGGAGCCATCATCGGGGCGATGCTCTATGAGGGCCTGGCCTCCGATCCGGACGACGCCACAGCCAGAGCGGCTCGGGGCGAAATTGAGCTGTCTCCGTGTCACCATCACGGTGCGGTCGGACCGATGGCCGGCGTCACGTCGCCGTCTATGCCCGTTGCGGTCATCGAAGACGGCGCCGGGAGTGGAGTTTCGTATTCGACACTCAATGAGGGCCTAGGGAAGGTGCTCCGCTACGGGGCATTTGCTCCCGAGGTCATCGAGCGCTTGCAGTGGATGGACCGTGTGCTGGGACCGGTGCTTGGAGCGGCTCTGCGCAGCCGGGGGCCGGTCGACCTGCAGTCGCTGATTGCACAGGCGCTGCAGATGGGTGACGACGGGCACAATCGCAATCGAGCGGTGACCTCGTTGTTCCTTCGAGAGATCGGCGCTGCCCTGGTCGAGGGTGCCGACGCCCCCGTCGATCAACGCCTCGAGGTATTCAAGTTCGTCGACGGCAACGATCACTTCATGCTCAATCTGGTGATGGCGGCAGGCAAGCTCGGCTCGGATGCCGCAGCCGGTGTGACCGCATCCAGCCTGGTGACGGTCATGGCTCGCAACGGCACCGACTTTGGCGTGCGCCTCTCCGGCACCGGGGACGAGTGGTTCACCGCCCCAGCCCCACCGGTCGCTGGGCTGTATCTCGGGGCATTCACCGAGGAGGACGCCAGCCCCGACATCGGTGATTCGACGATCACCGAAACCGTTGGGTTGGGCGGCTTCGCCATGGCGGCAGCGCCGGCCATCGTTGGGTTCGTCGGCGGAACAGCCGCCGGAGCAGTGCGGCGCACGTTGGCGATGTACGAGATCACCCTGGCCGAGCATCCGTCGTACCAGATCCCGATGTTGGAGTTCCGGGGCACGCCAACCGGAATCGATGCGGGGCGTGTTGTCCGCACCGGCGTCTTGCCGCAGATCAACACGGGTGTCGCCGGCAAGGTCCCGGGAACCGGAATGGTCGGCGCCGGTCTGGTTGAAGCACCCATCGAGTGCTTCGTGGATGGGATCAACGCGCTCGCAGCTTCGGTGAACAAGAGCTGAGTGGTCGACGTGCATTCCCTCCGACCGTGATCCCGGCCGGCCTCGACTGGTTGCGGGACTCCGAAGCAGGCAGGACCTGGCTCGGCTCTCTCCCGGCCACCCTGGCCGCCTGTGCCGATCGATGGAACCTGGATCTCGGCGCCCCGTACGACGCCTCGTACGTGTCGCTGGTCGTTCCGGTCAACCGAGCCAGGGAGCAAATCGTGTTGAAGATCCAGTACCCACATCGGGAGAGTGAGCACGAAGCAGCGGCTCTTGCGCGGTGGGGAGGCAACGGGGCAATCCGGCTGATCGACCACGACGCCGAAGCCAACGCCCTTCTCGTGGAACGGTGCGACCCCGGAACGCACCTATCAACGACCGCCGCTCAGGTGGGCCTAGGCGCAATGATCGACCTCTTGCCAAGGCTGTGGGTTGCGGCGTCTGCACCCTTCGGGTCGCTCGAGGACGAGGTCGCCCGTTGGGTGCACAACCTTCCGGAGGAATGGGAACGGGCAGGTGAGCCGTTCGAGCACTTGCTGCTCAGCGAGGCGATCGACACGCTGGTCGGGTTGGCCGGCTCTCAGGGAGAACAGGTGCTGCTGCACCAGGATCTGCACGGCGACAACGTACTGCGGGCCCGGCGGGAGCCCTGGTTGGCGATCGACCCCAAGCCCCTCATCGGGGAGCGCGAGTTCGGGCTGAGCCCGATCATCCGCTCGTACGAGTTTGGCCACAGCCGGGATGCGGTGGTCCGCCGCCTCGATCGATTGACCGGCGAGTTGGGGCTAGATCGAGATCGTGCTCGTCTCTGGGCGTTTGGCCAGGCCGTCGCTTGGGGCTTCGAGCGCGGCAACATGCTGCCCCGGCACATCGAGACGGCGCGCTGGCTACTCGACGTTTGAGAATGCCGGCTCCTGGTTGGTACGCCGCAACGACCGACGAGCCGCCCAGACAAACGCGACCAGCCCGGCAATCACCTGCCCGATCGAGAACGTCGTGAAGATCCCTTCGACGAGCGTGTCACCGGGGTCAAACGACCACCCGACCGCATAGGACACCGCGGCAGCTACCGGCATGAGCATGAGTAGAGCAAAGTCACGGGGGCTTGCGTGGCCCTGCAACGCCTCGATCGCAGTCGGCTCACCCGGGGTAGCTCCCCGGCTGCGCCGTAACAACCAGACGGATCCCCCAACCAGAATCGCAAACTTGACCGGCGCCCAGGGGACCACAGGAAGAACCGCAAGTGCGCCGTACCCCAGAAGCAACAGCGCAATGCTCCGTCTCCCCCACTTGCCGGGAGCAAATCTCTCCGGCCACACAAAACCGATCAGATAGTGGCCGAGAGCGAAGACGCCACCAACGGTGAGCGCATACACAGCGAAGTCGCCCGGTCCCATGACCTCAAACGGCTCCTCAAAATCCTCGAAGGCGCTCGGCAGGCGATATCCCAGCGACCAGACGCCCCAATAGGCGCCCATCGCAGTTGCGCTCGCCGCGAGGAGGCGACGCCGCCCGGCAAGCAGCCACCGCCTGGTCAGATACCAGAACCCGACGACACTGAACAAGCCATGCCAGCCGACGAAGAGGGCGGCCATGACGGGTAGCGGACCGTCCTCGTAGATCACCGGTGTGAGCACGCCTTCCACTACGAAGCCGAATATGGCTCCGGCAAGGATCATCTGGTGGAGCCGGTTCGATGGCCCGCTTCCGATTGCCCAGAGGGCAGCGAGCGTCGGCAGTACGTAGAACCCGGCGATAGCGAAGATCGACTCGAGATTCGCTCCGCCCAGGTACCAGTAAACGCGTTCCGAGGCAGTCACCATCAGCAACGCCGAGAGGAACACAAAGGCGGCAGTTCTCGTCCGACGGATCGCGGTAGTGCGGTTCATGGGGCAATGATCGACACCACGGTCGGGTCGCGCCATGGGGAATCACCCTGAAAGACCACCTAGCCCTGGTTGTAGTGCTGAGCCCTCACGACATTGGTCCAGCGGTCCCCGAGGCCATCCGAGCCTGGATGCGCTTCACCAGCATGGTGAGGAACGGCGACGGCACGCTCTTTTCGGCGAAGCTCCACCCTTTCCATGCTCGATACATCGAACCTGCGGTGTAGCGACCATCTTCATCGGCCTGCACCTCGATCTGACTCACCATCTCGGCGAACCTGTCGTCGTTGCGGCCGGCCGGGAAACGGCTGATGACGTCACTGACGTGCAGGATGTCGTACCAGACGTAGGGATATTTGAGCTTGCGGAAGTCGGTGCCGATCCCGAACAATCTCAGCTTGAGTTCCTGCTGATGTTCCCAGTGGGAGAGGATTGCCTCGATGCCGCTGGCCGTGATTGTCGAGTCGCGCAATTCCGGGACCATCGAGAGCGCCTTGAGCGAGTAGATGGTGGCGATGGGACACGTGTCGTCCTTTCGCCCGGGTCCTGAGAATTTGGGCAAGCCTTCGGCTGCGCCGCATCGCCATCCGTTGTCGGCGACTCTGCCGGCGAGGGCGGTCACAGCTTGTCGGACCGATGGTTCGTCTCCGTAGCCGAAGGCGAGCAAGGAGTGCAGCAGTGTCGGAGAGTCACACAACATCCAACTCCATGCTTCGACGTCTTCTTGTTTGGTGAGGAATCGAGGCAGCCAGAGCAGCGTCTCGAAGCCGTCGCCGTCGAAGTGCGCCATCACCAATCCGGCTATCTCAGCGATTTCGAGATCCTCCCGCTGGAGGCCGAAGTCGGCCAGCGTGCTGATCGCGTACAGCGGATGAGCGGCATCGTTGTGTCGCTTCAGCGGGTAGGCGGGCCAGGAAGCAGACTGCCGGATCAGCCCGAGTACTGCGGGATGCTCGAGCATCTCGTGGCGGGCGTCGATCACCTCGGGGTCGTCGTCGGGACGGTCGGCAATATCAATCAGCGTGCGATACCGAGTCCACGGCTCCTCACTCTCGAGCAGCCAGTCGATCACGCCGAGCTTCGTCGTCACCCCTGCAACCCTCTCTCAGGCCAAGTGCTCGTTGAAGAACGCCACGATACGGCCCCTCGCATCCGTCGCCGACGGCTCGTGATATTCATTGGTGGAGAGCTTGCCCATGATCATCGCCCAGGCCGGGACCTCCTCGTCCACGTGATCGCTGAGAAACCCGTGCCCGGCATTGGCGTAGACCTTCACGTCATAGGGAATCGAGTTGGCCGACAGCGTGTCTGCGATCCGCCTCGGCTCTTTGCTCAGAGCCTTGTCGAGGGCGCCGTAGCTGCCGACAACCGGGCAGGCGTTGGCAAGAGTCGCCAGCGACTTTTTGGTGAGCCCGCCGTAGTTGGCGCTTGCCGCGTCGTATCCACCCATGCCGGCAAGAAGCAAAGCAAAGCCGCCGCCGAGGCAGAAACCGATGACCCCGACCTTGCTGCTACACATATCGTGTTCTAGTAGCCAACGCCGCACCGCTTCGAGATCGTCGTACACCTGGCCCTCGCCGGAGAGGAACTGACGCATCGTGGTGAACAGGCAACGTCCCCGGCCACCCCAGTAGTAGAGGTTCGGTGCCGCGGCCAGGTAGCCCTCACCCGCCAGCCAATCCACCTGATTGCAGAGATCGGTCGTCATCCCCAGGGCGTCGGAGACAACCACCACCCCGGGCCACGGGCCTTCGCCATCTGGAACGCCGACATAGAGCGGCATGTCTCCGCGCGAACCGGCGATACTCACGTCCACTGCGCTGTTCCTTAGGGCCGACGGAACCAGTATCGCAGTCCTGGATCAGGCCAAGTTCGCCAGGGTCTCATCGATGACGTTGCGCAGCCGGTTGAAGTGTGACCCGCGCCAGAAGACCCGTCCGCAGCCTTCGCACTGGGTGAAGTCGTTGAAATGCTTGCGGGTGAGCGGTTCGAGCAGATGCTCAATGTCTCGCTTCTCCACAGAGCGGACTAAGCCGTTGCATTCCATACATCGCGAGAACGGATCGACGGAACCTGCGAGGTCGAATCGTCGGAGAACCTCGACAATCTGTCTCGCAGGTTCAGTAGAGCGCACCAGGTAGCCGTGGGTCACGATGGCCCGTTTCAGCAGCGGCCGATCCCTTGTGAGCAAGATGCGACCCTGCTCGACCGAGGTCGTGGCAAGCTCGGCATCCTCGAGATTCCCGTCGGCCAGCGCATCAAACCCGAGCAGCCGAAGGTACTTGGCGAGTTTGCCGAGGTTGATGTCGACCAGAAACAATGTCTCGGGCAGCGGTTCGGAGCGCACCCGCGACACCGTCGAGATATCCAGCGACTCGAAGCGCGGGTACACGCTGATCACATCACCGTTCACAACCCGATGGTCGAACCCGACAGGCTCGCCGTTGGCAAGGATCAAGTCGACCTCCGTGTGCGGCACCCCGCAGGCCTCTATCTGATCCTTCACCCCGGGTGACTCGTCGAAGGTACGGACGACGATCCCGGAGGGAGGTTGGTCGTTGAGGAGGTCGATCAAGTCTCCGAAGAACCTGTATGTCGCCTCGGGAAACGACACGGCGCGCTCACCGCCCTGCGAGGATCTCGAGAAAGCCCGCCTCATCGACACTGCGTGGGGCTCGAGTGCCCGCCGCCAGCTCGGCGCCCAGCTGCTGAAGGATGGCGTTGGCCGGCGTTGCGATCCCGGTGAGCCGCCCCAGCAGAACGATGTGGCCGCTGAGGTAGTCGGTCTCGACAGAACCGACGTTCCTGGCAATGCTCTGCCATACCGAGCCACCGGGTCGTTTGGCACCGGCGATGCTTCCGGGCGTAAGAATGTCGCCGCGCCGGGCCCGGTCTTCATCCTCGGAGATGTAGTCGATCCCGGCTGCCGCAAGGACCTGTTCTGCCTCTTGAGTCACCATCTCACGGATGCGTCCATCCCTGGCCTGCGGACCACACGCCGCCTCGATGGCGTTGCGTAGATTGCGGATCAGCTTGCCGTACTTCCAGCGCATGATGTCGGGCCTTGCCTCGGAAACGAAGGTGGCCTCGGATAACGCGACGGCGACCGCCTCACAGGTTTCGTCTGTACCCGCTGGGTACCTGCCGATGTCCAGGATTCCCGTCACAGGTGCGGAGTAGGCCTGAACGATCCCCGGCTCGAGGAACGCACACGGACACATCACAGAGACGCCGTAGACGTTCGGAAAACAACGAAGAGCCATGCGCTCGTTTTCGACGCCGTTCTGGATGCAGACCACCGGGGTCGTACGCCCGGCAACCTGACGCAGTTCGTCGAGAGCGTCGGCCGTGTCTTGCGATTTCATCGTCAACAGAACAACGGTGTCCCGATCGACTCCCGCCCTCGAGATGCGGTCGACGGCGGGGATGTCGACGGTCACTCGTTCCATTGGCGTTTCGAGCACCAGCCCGCCCTGCTGCATCGCCTGCAGGTGCGGACCTCTGGCTACGAGGGTGACGTCGTACCCGGCTCGATGGAGTTGGACGCCAACAACACCGCCGACCGCACCGGCTCCATAGACAACTAATCGCATACGCGAGTATCTCACGACGGCCGACGGATCACAGCGGCTAGGGCGCTGCGTCGGCGACAATGGACTGATGCGGACTCTGAGCGGACTCCTTTGCAGCCTGTTGCTGGTGGCGGGTTGCGGCAAGATCAATCAGATGCCGGTGACCCAGCCTCCTCCGGTCGAAGGGCCGACTGTGCGGATTCTGCTCGTGGGTGATGTCATGACCGGGCGCGGAGTGGCCGGGGTGATGCAGGCCGACCCTGACGGGGTCTTCGCCGGAGTGCGGCATCTTCTCGATGCGGCCGATGTCGTCGGCGCCAACCTCGAGTCACCGTTGACCGATGAACCCCATACGTCGCCAAACGAGAACATGCTGGAAGCGGATCCCTCGACTGCGGCGGTGCTGGCAGCGGCGGGGTTCGATGTCATGTCGCTGCCCAACAATCACAGCACGGACGCCGGACCGGCGGGGTTGCTCGACACGATCACCGCTGTCGAGGGTGCCGGGATGAAGACCGTCGGGGCGGGGGCTACACATCGCGACGCGGTCGCCCCAACCATCGTGAGGAGTGATCTCTCAGTGGGGTTCCTCGCCTTTGACGCCACAGGAGTCGGCACACCTGCGGGGACGGGCCCAGGAGTTGCCAACTGGGACGAAGCGGAAGCCATTGCTGCGGTGCGCCATCTGCGGCCGAGGGTCGACGTCGTGGTGGTTTCGGTCCACGGCGGAACTGAATACCTCCCTGTGAGTGATCCGGGCATGGTTGAGATCTCGGAAGCCCTCGACACCGCGGGAGCCGACGTGGTTTGGGGACACGGAGCTCACGTCGTGCAGCCGGTGCGCCTACTCGAGGCGCGCCCGATGATCGCGGCCACCTCGCTGGGCAACTTCTTGTTTGATCAGTCCGGTCGGGACCGAACCGAAGGAGCGATCCTCGAGGTCATGGCAGGCCGCAACGGGGTCATCGCCTACCGCGTCGGCTTGACCGAGCACCCCGATCGGCGTGTCGAATTCGTTCAGTGGCTGCCGCCCGAGCAGGACGCCGTGTGGCTGCATGGTTCCTGGTGGAATCTCGCCCGGGATGCAGTCGCGCAGCCAATTGAGCCCGTCGATGTCGCTGAGTTTTCGTATGGCGACTTGCAGGCGGTCGCCGGGGGTGATGTGACCGGCGATGGGAGCACCAATCTCGTTGTTTCGTTTCGGCGGCCCTTCCAGCCAACCCCTCTCAACGAGCTTCGCCCCGATGTGCAGTGGTCCGATGCCGCCGGGCGTAGTGCCCATGTCGGCGTCTACGACCCGGACGACTTCACCGAGATCTGGGTAGCGGGGACGGTCGTGATGCCCGTCGCCGGATTAGTGGTTTGTGACGGGTCCATCGCCGTCGTACACGACCAGCTCGACCACCCAACCGTGGTCGCCGGTGGCGCGTGGGAATGGAACGGCTTCGGTTTCGACACGGCGCCGGACATCCCCAAAACCCGGAAACCGCGGGGGCAGTTCGAACGTTTCTTGGCTAGGGGCTTCGACCGATGGGTCCTAGCCTTAGGATCACTCAACAGCGGAGGTCGTGGTGAAACGCTTGTTCATCTCCCTGGCCGCATTCGCACTCCTTGCGGCTGCCTGCACGTCCGACGAGGAACCCGCCCCAACGCCGGCGCCGACGACGGCCGAGCAACCGACCACCACCGCGGCCGAACCGACCACGACGACCTCTTTCCCGCAGACCGACACCACAACTCTGCCCCCCATCGTCTCCCCCGCGGGCGAAAGGACAGCGTTCGGCCAACTCGCCTCGATCCCGCTCCTGTCGGACGGGCCCGCCTATGCCGGCCCCGCTACACCCGGCAGCCTCGGCGGTGTCTTTGTGGCGGACTGGATCGGCGACTACCTCGAAAACAACGATGCCAAGGGCCAGTTGGCGGCAAATGGCTTCGTTGTTGTCCCGGGCACGACCCGCCACTTTCACCACATATACGAGGGAGCCGAATACGGCGGCTGGCCCATCTTTCTCACCACCGACACGGCCTATCACGTATGGCACCTGGCGTTCGACAAGATCCTGCGCGAGACCGAGCAGCAGACCCTGCTCCCGGTTCTGGAAGACATGGTGCTGCGTCTCGTAGAACTCGCTCGCGCTCAGGAGAACGAACTCGCCGGGACAGATCTCGCCGAAGCCGCCGGCCGGGTGACCCAGTTCTACGAAGCTGCCGCCACCGTGCTGGAACTCGATGTCGGTCCGATAGGACCACTCGCCCAGGCGGAAGTGGATCTGATCATGGCAGCCACCGAACGAACTCTGTCTCCGACCACCGGCGGTGACGCCAACTCAGGGTTCATCACCACCAAGATCGATTACTCGCTGTTCCGCCCGCGCGGTCACTACACCCGCAGCGAGGAGCTCGAGCGCTTCTTCCGCGGCATGTCTCAGCTCGGCAACAACGCCTTCCTCGTCGACGACGGACTCCTGCTTGGCATCCTGGCGAGCCGGGTGATGCTGGCGGACCCGCAGGTGGTAGAGCAGTGGCAGCTCATCTACGAACCCACGGCCTGGTTGGTCGGAGCCGCCGACGACTACACGCCGCTCGAGGTGGGCGCCGTGGTCGAGCAGGTGGTCCCGTCGGGCTGGAGTGACCTCACCGTGTTCGCCGCTCCGGCGACCGTTGATGCCGTCGGCCAGGGATTGCTTGCCATGCGACCGGTCGAGATCAACCCGGAGGCGGCGTCGGTACGCATCATGGGCGCCCGGCTGGTCATCGACTCCTACATCTTCGACCAGCTGGTCATGCCCAATGTGAATCAGCGGTTCGAGGCTTCGCCGCTGGATCTCGCCGCCGCATTTGGCTCCGATTGGGCGCTGGCCACCCAGGAGGAGCTTGGTGGCACCGACTTCGACGGCTACGACGAGCAGCTCGCCGCAATGCAGGACCTCATCGCAGGACGCGACGAAGCCGACTGGGGATCGACCGTGTACGACGCCTGGTTGTGGGCGGTGCAGCCGATGTGGCAGGAAAGGGGTGCCGAGTACCCGGACTTCATGCAGACGGCCGCCTGGGACGCCAAGTCTCACCAGACAGGCTTCAGCTCCTACACAGAACTGAAACACGACACGATTCTCTACACCAAGCAAGCCGTGGCCGAAGGCGGCGGAGAAGCGCTCCCGCCACCACCCCGTCACTGGGTGGAGCCGGATCCGGTCGCATTCGAACGTCTCGCTTCGGTGGCGACTTTGATGCGGCGCGGTCTCGAGGACCGTGGGCTTCTGCCGGAGGCGTACTCCCTCCTGCTAACCGACCTGGAACGCTTCTACAACTGGTTGGGAGGCATTGCCCGCGACGAGCTCGCCGGCCTACCCATCAGCGAGGAGGACAACGAGGAGCTCAGCTGGATCGGCGGCCAACTCGAGGGCTATTGGGTGCAGACCTCGGATGCCGACCTCGATTGGGAGAACGGACCCGACTCGCATGCGGCCCTGATCGCCGATGTGATGAGCAATGCCGTGGCGGTGTTGGAACTCGGCACCGGATACGTGGACAACATCTTCGTGCTCGTGCCCGACGACGACGGCAACTTCCAGGTGGCGAGCGGTGGGGTCTACTCCTACTACGAGTTCTGGAACACCGGGCAGCGGCTGACAGATGATGAGTGGCGCGCCCAACTCGATTCGGCAACCAATCCGCCACGGCCCGAATGGCAGCAGATATTCCTGGCGGGTGAAGCGCCCGCACCACGCAACAAGACCGGGATCGAGGCGGGGCTGCTGTGCCGCGATCTGCGGGACATGGGCTACGCGTTCTGGACTGCGGTCCCTTACTGGCTGGCCGAAGGGGCCCCGGATCGGATGGACGCCGACGGCAACGGCATACCGTGCGAGACCGTGTTCCCCGAGGACTATGAGTCGTTCCTCAACGCGGCTGTCGGGCTGCCGAGCGGGCAACTATGCGCCGATCTCGGGCTCGCCGACGATGTGTTCGAGTATGAGGTGGCCGTTGCCTACTGGATGCTCGAGGGTGCACCGGCGCGCATGGATGCCGATAATAACGGCATCCCTTGCGAGACCGTCTTCTCGAGAGAGACGGTGAATCAGTACCTGAGCGGCAGCTTCTAGGACGACGCCGCCTCCGCGGGAACAAGGGGGCTGCCCCCCTCCGCTTCCGGCGTAACTCAGGCCGGTATACCGGCACCATCTGCGCAAGAAGCACTGGTGGGGCTCTATCGTTTCCCCTGTGAACGAGCAGCACTACGCAGCCATCGAGGCGGGCGGAACCAAGTTCAGGGTGGCAGTCGCCCGCGGCCGCGACATCGTCGCCGACACCACCATTCCAACGACCGCGCCGGACGAAACGCTTGGGGCAGCCATCGATTTCATTCGGAGCTGGGGGGATGTGGACGCCGCCGGTATCGCTTGTTTCGGCCCGCTTGACCTCGAGCCGACATCCCCTTCCTACGGTTCCGTGACGCAGACACCCAAGCCGGGCTGGAGCAACGTGCCGGTGCTCGACGCCGTGCGTAGCGAGCTTGGTATCCCGGCGGCGATCGAGGTCGATGTCGGCGGTGCGGCCCTCGGGGAATGGCGATGGGGTGCAGCGCAAGGCCTGCGGCACTTCATCTACATCACTGTCGGAACGGGTTTCGGAGCCGGCCTGTTCATCGATGGCAAGGTCCACCACGGAATGGGTCATCCGGAGATGGGGCACATCGCGTTGGAGCGGGTCCCCGGCGACGACTATCCCGGAAATTGCCCGTTCCACGGTGCCTGTCTCGAAGGTATGGCCGCCGGCCCTGCGATCGGCGACCGATGGGGCGCTCCCAGCGCCGAACTCGGCAACCGACCCGAGGTGTGGAACCTCGAGGCGACGTACCTGGCGCAGGCTCTCCGGACATTTACCTACGTCGCCGCCCCGGAACGCATCCTGCTGGGCGGCGGGGTCATGCAACAGGACGGCCTCATCGATCTCGTACGAAGCAAGCTGGTCAATCAACTCAACGGGTACACGACCCATGACCTGCTCCGCGGCTCCGTCGAAGACTACGTGGTCGCCCCCGCGTTCGGTCAGGATGCCGGGTTGATAGGCGCCATCGCTCTGGCGATGGACGCAGCAGAGAGCTAGCCGGCCAGCCCGATCTCCAGGATCGTCGACGGGCGCCGGGCGGCAACGGGAGTGCCGACGGCACAGGCCGGGATGATGGCAGTCCCGCCTTGCGCAAGGGTCAGATCTCCAACAGACAGATCCCCTCGAATCACCATCATGACTCGAGGCCCCGGCAGGTTGGACAACTCGATCCCGGCATGGGTGCGATGCTCGCGGATCCAGTAGTGGCTGTTCGAGGTGAGCAATCGCACACCCCGGCCCGTTGCGGGAGGCAAGCTGCCGGCATCGACGGGGTCCAGCAGAATGCTGGCGGCACCCTCCTCGGCATGGAGTTGGCGAGGCTCTCGGCCGTACTCCACCGCCCAGTCATACAGCCGGTAAGTCGTGTCCGACGGTGTCTGGATCTCGGCGACCATCAAACCCGCACCGAGCGAATGGACGAGACCGGGAGGGACGTTGTGGAAGCTCCCAGGCAGAGGCCTGCTCGCCCTCAATGTCGACACCACGTCCCTTGTACCAGTCTTCGCGGCGATTTGCTGGTGGCTCAGCCCCGGCTTGAAGCCGTGGAACATCGCCGCACCGAGCCTCGCTTCCATCACGTACCACGACTCCACCTTCAGCCGGGTGTCGGGGTGCTCGGCAACGTAGCCCTCGTGGGGGTGGACCTGGACCGAGAGATTCTCTCTGGCATCGAGCAACTTGACAAGAAGCGGGAACCGGCCTTCAGCTGTGGGCGGAATCGGCCCGAGCAATTCCTCGCCATACCCTTCGATCACCTCAGACAGGGACAGCTCAACCAGCGGTCCCGACGAGACCCGCGATCTCGGGTCATCGATGTAGGGGGCGACGTGATCCGGAAGGTCGGCCACCTCCCAGCTCTCGCCGATCAACACACCATCGGGAAGATGCTTGCCGTATTCCTCGAGGCGACGTCCCCCCCACGGTCGCGCAGAGAGGACCGGGGTCAAGGTGAACGGGTGCAGCGTTTCGGTCATGGGAGCAACTGTAGGCGACGGGTACCGAGGCTCCACACCGGTTGGTCAGTCAACCGATCCAGAGGCGGCCAGCTCCCCTGCGATGGCTTCCGCCCACCGGCGAACATGCTCGGGATCCCGCCAGTCGCCAAGGGGGAGGCTCCCACTCTTTTCCTCGAGACGGCCCCCGAAGGTGACGTGACCACGTGCACCTACATGGTCGATCTCCTTGCGCACCGAACGGACCGGCGGGATCTCTTTCTGCGTAGCCGACTCGTCGAGCGGCCCGCTGCTGAACAGCCACACCGGGCGTTGCCGGAGAGCGGCCCGATGCCGTTTCAGGAAGGCTCGGGCGTCCTTGTGCCAGGACACGAAGTAGTAGAGGGCACCGCCGACGATGACGGCCTCGTACGGCTCAATATCGGTAGTTTCCTTGGCGGGACGGACGTCAACCTCGTAGCCCAGGTCAGCCAGGTCGGCACCGAGCATCTCTGCCACACCCCGGGTACCGCCCATCTTCGACCCATAAGCCACCAGCACTCGCATTGACTCTCCTCACCCGACTGCCTCAACGATACCGGCAGGCTCAGCCACGACGGGGGGCGTTCCGAGGTCAAGCGATTGGCTCGAGAACCGTCGCAAGGCTGCACGGTTGGCCGTCGGCCCCAGCATCATCTCAGCTTCGACACCGGGTCCTGAGCCCGTTCCATGGCGAGCAGCAGACCACCACCCGCGTTGTGGGTCGGCGGGGTGGTGACACCCGTCGCCCCGCTCGCTACGGCCTCCACTTCGAGCTGCGCTACCCGCCACACCTGGTCGAGGTTGAGTACACAGTCGAAGTAGTACGTCCCCGCCGGCAGCAGCCAGCTGAACTCATGAGACTCTCCTACGGGTACGAGGGGCCACCGGTTGTGCCACTCGAGGCCGCCGGAGCGGGGATGGCCCGTGGGTATGTCCCAATCGGTTCCAACCTGCCCTTCACGCAAGAAGTCCGCGAGCGCATATTCATTGACCGACATCGCAGCTACGGCAAAGGGCTGGTCCGATGTGTTGGAGAATCGTAAGTCGACGGTGCCCTCCGGCACCTTTTCCGGGCCGTCGTAGTGGCAACCCGTCCCGTCGAAGGTGAGCGTCACGACCGCGCCGTCCGTAAGATGAGCCGCATCATCGGAACTGCCTGCGTCGCTGCAAGCGCCTACTACCAGAACCACGGCGACCAGCAAGACCCGCATCTCTCTACTCCCCAAGGTCGGGCTGAAACTCGAGAGTCGTCAAAAGCTCTCCATCGGCGGCGTAATAGCTGACGGACTCCGGTCCACCCCAGTCACCCGGCCATTCGGCAACGGCGTAGCCTTCGACGGTCAAGATCGAAACCGTTCTTCCGGCCTCGGTGGTGATTACAGCTTCGGCACCAGTAGACCCAGCGAAGAGTTCCGCCGAATCCTCGCCCCACCCGTAGATGGCCGCCTCGGTGGGATCGAGCCCGCATCCGCCGCCACCGGGAAAGACAATGAAACAGAACTCCGGCTCGCCGCCTCGCGGGTTATCACGAGCCGCTGTGAACGTCACGACGTGTCTCGGACCGTACCTGGCCTCGATCCAACCGACGTGATTCGCGGTCCCCTCCTTCACACCCCAGTTGCCCTCCCAATCAAACAACTCCACGAAGTACCGGCCTGTATTGGTGGCGCTGCCTTCCCCCGGCTGCATCACCAGAACCAAGTCACCGCCTACCACCGGTTCGGCGGGCGTCGCCGATCCATCACCGCCGCAACTCGATCCCGCCAGCGCAATCACGCCGACCAACACGCTGCAGCGTCTCAGGCGAAACATGTCATGCCGCCGGTATGTGTTCCATCACGGTGTCGACAAGTGCAGCGGTGTCTTCCTCGATGGAGTTGACGTGGATCGCCCGCTTCGAGGCGACCTTGCCGCCCTTCTCTTCGAACTTGGCCTGCAGCAGATATTCGGTCTCGGCCGTCCGTGTTGCCGTGTCCGCAAACGTGTGCGGGAAGAACCGATACGTGCAGAATACGCCGATCGGCTTTCCGTCCAACGGCTCCAGCGAGTCGATCCACCTCACCATGCGCTGCATCGGCTCGTCCCCGAACGGCGCCTTGCCGGGCATCCAGCATCCCGCGATCAGGGCATCGGCCGATGCAATAGTCGACGACGCCAGATCGTCGATGACACCGACCGTGGCGTCGTAGCCCCGCTCCCTGATCGCATCCCGCGCCGCCTCGGTGACTGCAGCCGCACGACCCCGCTGGCTCTCACAGACGACAACCACGGTTCCAGCTTTTTCGGTTGTCTGATTCTTCGACATTTCGTCCTCCTTTCCGATCGGTTTCTTCAGGATGGTGGCGGCCGCTTTAGGAACGCTGAACGGCCTCAATCTGCGGGTTCCCGCAGCCGGGGATACCGCGTACGATCTGTGTATGGAGTTCCGGATTCTGGGACCGCTCCAAGTGGAGCACGGGGGCCGGGAGCTACCGCTGGGGGGACCGGCGGAACGTCATCTCTTCGCGGTGTTGCTTTGTCTGGCCAACGAGCCGGTGTCCATGGGGCGGCTCATCGACGAATTGTGGGGTGACGATCCACCCTCGTCGGCAAAGAACATCGTCCAGCAGTACATCTCACGCCTCCGGAGGGCGCTGGAGGACGAAACCCGACTGACCACACAACCCGGCGGTTACGTCCTTCGTGTCGACAAGGACGAACTCGACTGGGACCGATTTCGAGCACTGGTTCACCGGGCGCAGGCAACGGACAACCATGGCCACTCGGCGGCGCTGCTGCGGGAAGCTATAGCCATGTGGCGGGGCACGGCGTTGTCGGGCGCCGGGGACGGTCCCGCCGTCACCGCAGAACGGGTTCATCTCGAAGAAGCGCGACTGGCAGCAACGGAAGACCGTATCGACTGCGAACTCGAGCTGGGAAGGCACTGTGAGGTGACGGCCGAGCTGGAGTCACTGGTGGCACAACATCCGCAGCGGGAGCGCCTCCTCGGTCAACTAATGCTGGCGCTCTACCGGTGTGACCGTCAGCCCGAGGCGTTGCATTGTTTCGAGGAATACCGGCGCCAGATTGGAGAGGAAACCGGGCTCGAACCGAGCGCCATGCTGACCGCTCTCGAAGCCAAGATCCTCACCGAGGATCCCGGCGTCGGCAAGCCAACACGTGCCGCCCGAACACCAAGCAATCTGCCGCAACGTCTGTCGTCCTTTGTGGGGCGCGAGACGGAAATCGACGCTGTGGCACACCGACTCTCGGGGCACCGTCTCGTGACGCTGACCGGTACAGGCGGCATCGGGAAGACGAGTCTCGGAATACGCGTGGCTACGGAGCTGGCGGATGTGTTCCCGGACGGTATCTGGTGGCTCGACCTGGCACCGCTGGCCGAAGGGACTCTCATCCCCGGCACCGCGGCCGGAGTCATCGGCGCAAGCATGAGCCCGCGTCAGGACCCACTCGAGGCAGTTGCCGGCTGCCTGCGAGATCAGATGGTGCTGATGGTGCTCGACAACTGTGAGCACCTCATCGACGGTGCGGCTGAGTTTGCCCAGTCGATTCTGCTGGCTGCTCCGGATGTCAGCATCCTGGCAACAAGCCGGGAACCGCTTGGCGTTGCGGGCGAGGCTCTGATGCGTGTACCCCCGCTGACCCTTCCCGACCATGGGGAGTTTGCAGCCTCCGAGGCAGTGCGCTTGTTTGTCGATCGAGCCAGGCTGCTGAATCCGCAATTCGGGCTGGCCGATGCCAACAGCGAACACATCGCAACCATCTGCAGACAGCTCGACGGCATACCCCTCGCAATTGAGCTGGCGGCTGCCCGCATGAGCACGATGGCCCTTGACCGGATCGCCGACGGCATAGGCGACCGATACGAGCTGCTCACCCGAGGGGCACGCACAGCCCCCCGCCGTCATCAGACGTTGCGCGCCATGGTGGACTGGAGCCACGACCTTCTCACAGGTGAAGAGCGCGCGGTATTCAGACGCCTTGCTGCGTTTGCTGGAAGCTTCACCGTGGCTGGAGCCCGCCATGTCTGCGGGTTCGAGCCGCTCAAACCCGAGCATGTCACGTCCTGCCTGGATCAGCTCGTTGATGCTTCGCTGATTGAACTACCCGAACCGTCGAGCGATCGATTCCGCATGTTGGAGACGATTCGGTCTTACGCGGAGACTCACCTCGACAACAGCGGCGAGATGACTTCAACGATGAGACGGCTGGCCACGTTTCTGAACGCACATGGACCTGAGTCGGAAGACGGCTATCCACGCGCCGACTATCAAGCCTGGTACCAGTGGCGCCACAACGAACAAGCCACCTTTCGGGCCGTCCTGGAGTGGTCGCGCGAGGCGCACGATGCTGACGTCTGCGCTGACACCACAATCGAGTTCCGCGGCTACCTAAACGCGTCAAACCTGAACGTGGAGGCCGGTTCGACTGTTGCACGAGCCCTCGACGAACTCGATGGCGAACGATCGCATCGGCGCCGACTACTGCGCTGGATGCAGGTTGGTGATCTCATGATGTTTGGTGACTATGCGGCAGCTCGCGATATGGCCGGGTCTCTGTTCGAGGAGGCCGCCGAAGCGGAGGACTTCGGGACCATGGGAGTTGCACGAGGCTACGAAGCTATGGCCGCCGTCCGGGCCGGCAATATGTCGAGCGCGCTCCCCCTTTTCGAAGAGTCCTGTGAGCTCCTGGTTTCCTCCGCCGATCCTCGGGCAACAGATGTGCTCGGCCTCTACGCATTCCAGCTGGCTCGGTCCGGGAGCTTCTCGACGGCCCGCGGCGTTCTCGAGCGAATGAGGGAGCTTGCAGGGCAAGATCCGAAGGCCGACCATCGCTTTGTCGACTACACGGCCAACTTGTACGGGGCGTGGATCGAGCAATGCGCCGGAAATCTCGCCGAAGCGGAGCGGATGCTCGCCAACGAAGACCAGTACGTCATCCAGTTCGGCGCCAGTGAGCTGTTCATGTATCACCTTGTTAGATTCCTGACCGCGATTGCCAAGGGCGAACCGGAGAGGGCGCTGCTCGCCCTTGCAGAGATCGACAGGTGTGTCGACGCGACCGGTTCGCCGGGTCTGAGGAGAGACGTGGCGACGATGCAGGCGATGTACAGCATCGCCGTGGGTGACATCAATACGGCACTGGCGTTCCTCCGCCGGTCGATGGAGATGAGCATCGGATATGAGTCTCTTGCCGACACAGCCGAAGTGGTCTACATCGTTGCCGACGCCGCGTTTTCGATGACGGACTACGAGGCTGCGGCCCTCCTGTATTCCGCGGCGCTCGCTGGATATGAACAATGCGGCATCGTCACGATGGTGTGGCAGCGACAACAGCTCGAGAAGCGGACCGGGGTCATGCGTGCGGTCTTGGGCGATCGGTTCGACCGGGCGCGCAACGAGGGATCGACAATGTCGTTCGAGCGGATTGTCGCCTACGCCGCCAAATACGTCGGCTTGGAACTCCCCACTAAGAGCTGACCAGTTCCTCCCGGGCGAACCTCTTCCCGGTCGCCAGCTCAACGCACTTGTAGGCGCCGTCGTAGATCCCAATGCCCTTGTTCTTGACGATCATGTCGCAGAACATCGTCATCAGATCCTGCTCCTTGGTCATCAGATCGATCGCCTGCAAGGTGCGCGGGATGGTGCGGGTCTCGATGGTCCCATCGCCCAGTTCCGCGCTGCGGATTGCCCCCCATGCCTCATGGGCACCCACTCGCTCGTTGAAGATTTTGGGAATCGGGTAGAACGCCAGCTCCGATGGTTTCGTGATCAAGACATCCGATACGCGCATCAGATAGTTGCTGGCGTAAACGCCGTGAAAGGTGTTGTCGTACAAGAACACATGCAACCCGCTGGTCGAACCGTCCCTGATCCCATCAGCAAAAGTCCTGGTTTCCTCCCAATCGAAATGTGTCGTGACCGGAGTCGTCCCCAGCTCGCCTTCGAGCCAATCCCAGTTGTCGGCGTGATCGCCCAGGTTGACGAACAGCGTCAGTTCGCCTCGCTCGATCATGGGCAGACAGTGATCGACGATGGCCTTGAAGAGCTCCCGCTGCGCTCCGGCGCCGCCCATCGTGAGGAGGAAGCGTCGCGGCTCACCATCGCTCATGCGGCTCATCCGGGCCTCACAATCCACTTCGATGTTCTCCACCAGCTCGTGGTCAACGTGGTGGCCGACAAATTCGATCGCATCCGCCGGCGTCGGGTTGAGCAGCCGATCCTTCTCATCAAACTGGTTCATGATGCGGAAGCCGTAGTACCCCGAGGGTGACTGCACGGCATGGGTGGCGCCTTCCGTCAACTGGAACGCCATCGGCCAGTTGTCGAACATCATGTCTACGACATTGGTCATCCCGCCCGACACCGCCCCCATGCAGTTCCACATATGTGCGGTCAGGATCGGCATCTCGGATGGGAGGGCCTTGTGCAGCGGTGCGAACAGCTCACTCTTGCGATAGTCACGAGCGTTGGCTTTGAGGAAACGCCAAGGCCACCCGATCGCATAGTTGTTGAGCGCCCAGTTGAGTCCGGGAAGGGTGCGATCACCGGAAGTCACCGATTCCCACACGTACTTGTTGAACAGCTTCGACCGCTGCGATACCCGGGAGTACTTGCTGTAGTTGGTGTTCCACCAGTTGATCACGTCAGAAGGGACGCCCGGGATTCCGAGCAGGTCCAGCCATAGAGGTGTGAACCCCATCGCCCGTGCAGCCGAAGCGCCTGCCATGGCGATGCGGTAGTGGCCAAAACCCATCCTGATCGTCGAGATGATCACCCCGGTCTCGGGATCGATCGGGTCCCCACTGCCGTCACGCCTGATATCACGTATCCCGAGCACATCACCCAGGTAGGAGTTGTCGTGAACACTGAGCTCGTAGTGTTCGTCGGGGTCAAACCCAAACTGCTTGACGAACATGTCCTGCCACTTCAACGCCTTGCGATCCTGCGCAGGCGTGATCGTGTTCCCATAAAGCGAGAACCGCTTACTGTCCATTGCCGCTCCTTGCGATTTCAGGCGATCCGGGTTGCCCCGGCCGAAGGCACAACCGTGAAAATGTGAGGTGGAACGAAGCCGTTGTCGGCAAACACCGACCGCACAGTGCGGCGGGCCGACTCGGACTTTTCGGTGGCTACGAGAGCAATAGCGGCGCCTCCAAATCCGCCGCCCGTCATTCTCGCCCCGAGGGCGCCGGAGTCGAGCAGCATGTCGACGGCGATGTCGAGTTCTACGCAACTGGCTTCGAAATCATCGCGTATCGAGGTGTGTGCCGCCGTCAGCAACTCACCTACTGCCGGCCAGTCGTCGGCATCGAGAGCGGCAGCAGTGTCCAGCACCCGCTGGTTCTCTGTCACGACATGCCGGGTCCGCTTGATCAATTGCTCATCTCCGAGCTTGTCCAAGGCCGAGTCGAGATCGGCATACGCCACGTCGCGCAAGGTGGCGACACCCAGCTTCGCCGCGGAAAGCTCACAGTCCTCACGGCGAGCGGCATACTCGCCGCCGGCGTGGCCGTGACGCACCATGGTGTCAACGACCACAACCTCGAAACCGGCGCCGATCGGATCAAAATGGATTTGGTCCACTGAGTCGGCCCGAACGTCGTACAAGATGGCATGCCCTTCGATGCACAACAGCGATGCGATCTGATCCATACCGCCGGTGGGAGCACCGACGTACTCGTTCTCAGTCAAATGGGTGCGACGGGCCAGCTCACGCCGGCTGAAGCCGAGACCGAAGAGCTCGTTCAGTCCGAGACCCACGGCGCAAATCAGGGCGGCCGAAGACGAAAGCCCAGATCCCACCGGTACCGAGCTGTCGATGGCGACATCAAACCCGATGTCGGTCTCCAACGCCCACGGGACTCCCGCAACGTAGCCCGACCATCCAGCGGGCCAGCCTGGAGCAAGTTCCTTGGTCGGTATGCCGATGATTTCATTGGGATTCTGTGAAGAGCAGATCCGGATGAGCCCATCGTCTCGCTGCTTGATAGCTGCCAAGGTGCGTTCCTGCAGGGCGAAGGGAAGCACGAGGCCATCGTTGTAGTCGGTGTGCTCACCGATCAGGTTGACTCTCCCGGGTGCAGCCCAGACACCATCCGGCTCGGATTCGTATATCCACCGAAAGAGTCTGGCCGCACCGTTCACGTCCCCGCCTCACGCAGCATCTCGGCGATCCGCTCTGGCGTGGCGTCGTTGATCCAGACTGCCATGCCAGACTCGGAGCCGGCAAGGTACTTCAGCTTGTCGGCGGATCGTTGCACCGAGAGCAACTCCAGATGCAGGTACGCAAGATCTCGATCTCGATTGACCGGAGCCTGGTGCCAGCCCGCAATGTACGGAAGCGGCTTGCCGTAGAGAGAGTCGAGCTTCTGGAGAATCCCCAGGTACATCTCGGCGAAGTCATCCCGCTCGGCTTCGGTCAGTTGCGTCATATCGGCCATCCGGCGGTGGGGGTAGATGTGGAGATCGATCGGCCAGCGCGCCGCCGAAGGCACGAACGCCGTCCAGTTGTCGTTCTCTGCGACCACTCTCGCCTTCAGCCTACGCTCCGCAGCAAGCACGTCGGCGAAGAGATTCCGACCGGTTTCCTCCATGTGGCGCCTGGCGCTACGCAGCATGCGGTTGGTCTTCGGCGTCACAAACGGATACGAGTAGATCTGGCCGTGGGGGTGGCTCAGCGTGACACCTATCTCCACACCACAGTTCTCGAACGGGAACACCTGCTCGATTCCCGGCATCGCACTCAGTTCGGCGGTGCGATCTGCCCAAACGTCCAGGACAGTCCGGACCCGCTCGACGGGGAGCTGGGAGAAGGACCTGTCATGGTTGCTGGTGAAGACCACCACCTCGCAGCGGCCCCGAGCCGGGCGGCGCTCCACAAGATCGGAATCGACCGGGACCTTGGGATCCACGTCGAGCGCATTGAGGGCCAGGCTCGGGAAACGGTTCTCGAACACAACGACGTCGTAGTCGTCGGCCGGGATCTCGGTCGCATTGTCCGCGTTGGTGGCACAGAGTGGGCACTGGTTCGTCGGAGGCAGGAAGGTGCGCGTCTGCCGGTGGGAGGCAACCACGACCCACTCATCCAGAATCGGGTCGTGACGGACCTCCGACGTGACCTGGAGGTCGGGAAGGTCACGCAGATCCGAGGTTTCGCGAATCGCCGACTCATCCTCGTCGTAGTAGATGAGCTCGCGACCGTCGGCCATCTTTGTTGGTGTCTTTTTCATACGGTCGTCCTGTCTTGTGAATCGTGACCAGTGAGCACGAGCTCGCCGACTGTCTCCTCCAACACGGCTGCAGCGGCGGGCTCGAGCGCGGAATCGGTGATCAGGATGTCTGCCTCATCGAGCCGGGCAAAGGAACTGATGCCAACGACACCCCACTTAGTGTGGTCGGCGCAAACCACCAGGCGTCGTCCGGCGTCGACCAGCGCCCGATCGGTTTCTGCTTCCAGCATGTTTGGCGTGGTGAAACCGGTCTCCAGGGTCATTCCGTGCACACCCATGAAGACCAGGTCGACGTGAATCGAGATCAGCGCGTTCACCGCCAGCGGGCCGACATAGGCGTCCGATGGGGTGCGCAGCCCCCCGGTCAAGAGAACAGTCTGATCGCTCCTGCCGTGCTGATAAAGCAGGTCGGCAATGTGGACCGAATTGGTTACCACCGTCAGGCCGGGAACATCGAGCAGTTCACCGGCGACAGCGTGGGTGGTGGTGCCGGCGCTCATGGCGATGGCGGTTCCCGGTACAACCAGCTCCGCCGCCTCCCTGGCGATCGTACGTTTCTCCTGTTGCTCCAACGTGGACTTTGCGGTGAAGCTGGGCTCGTAGGAAGCGCTGTCGGCAACCAGAGTCGCCCCGCCATGGACCTTCTGCACAAGTCCCGATGCCGCCAAGACCCCGAGATCCCGGCGAATAGTCATGTCGGAAACGCCAAGATCCCGTACGAGGTCAGATACGCGTACAGCCCCGTCTCTTCGAACCAACTCGAGGATGTGCCCCTGGCGTTGCTCGGCAAGCATCTCAGCCGCTCTCCTCGCGCACGACAGCGGCTCTACCGGGAAGCAGGCTCAGCGTTCCCCCAACGTCTCTATCGGCTACGAGGTCGCGGCCCTCGGCACGCACATGTGCAGTGTCGGTCCCATGGTTTATCAGAAAGAGATAGGACCCCGACTCACCGCTACGTCGTGTTACCTCCAGCCCGGAAGGTGCAGTCACCATCGGGATCGGCGGCTTGATACCCGCGGTCTTCACAGCTTCCTTGAGAACTCTTCCCACGGTCTCCCGGTCCAGGCGAGTCGCCATGTACCAGACGGTCCCCTCCCCGTACCGGTATCGGGTGACGGCCGGCACCCCGGGAAGGGGGCCGTCTTTGTAGGTCACCAGCGCATCCGCGCCTTCGAGATGCACCATCTCGGTCCACACCGCCGCAAGCGAATCGTCGTCGAGCGCCACCTCTTCGCCCTCACGCAGCGGGAAGTACTCCTCAACCCGCACTCCAAGAGAGTCATGGAAGGCGCCGGAGAGCCCAGGCGCGCCGATGTGGAGATTCTCGTCGACGGTTCCGCTGAGGTAGGTCACGACGGCACATCCGCCGGCAGAGACGAACTGATTCACACGGTCGGCAATCTCCGCATCGGCGATGTACAACGAAGGGATCACAATGAGGCGGTACCCCGATGGGTCGACATTCTGCGATACCACTTCGACCGTGATGCCCGTCTCCCAGAGGGCCCGATAGAGAGCGTGCACCCGGTCGAGGTAGCGCACGTCGGCGCTGGGATGCGACCTGGCCTCGAGCGCCCACCACGACTCCCAATCAAAGACGAGAGCGACATCGGCATCGAGGGTCGTGTTTGCGACCTCGCCCATCCGGTCGAGGACCTCTCCCAACTCGACGACCTCGCGCCAGATCTTCGAGTCCGTTCCGGCGTGCGGAACCATTGCTGAGTGATACTTCTCTGCACCAAATCGGGAAGCCCGCCATTGAAAGAACATGATCGCATCGGCGCCACGGGCAACATGCTGCAAACTGTTGCGGACCATCTCCCCTGGTCGCTTGGCAATATTGCGCGGCTGCCAGTTGACGGCGCTCGTCGAATGCTCCATCAGCATCCAGGGCGCACCCCCCGCAAGGCCCCGGGAGAGGTCGGCGACAAAACTGAGTTCGATGTGGCCGTCGGGATCGTTGGCCTTCAGATAGTGATCGACGGCAATGGTGTCCAATTCGGGAGCCCAGGACCAGTAATCGAGTTCGAGATGATTCGGCGTCAGGTTGGTGGTGATCGGGATCTCCGGGGTGATCTCTCGCAGAAGATCACGCTCCGCCCGATAGATCTCGAGACAGGCCTCCGAGGAGAAGCGCCGGAAGTCGAGATCCTGGGTGGGATTGCCGAACGATGTTGTCTGTCGCGGCGGGAGGATCTGCTCCCACTCGGAATATCGCTGTCCCCAGAACGTCGTGCCCCAAGCTCGATTCAGCTCTTCGAGGCTGCCGTAACGGTCCTCGAGCCACGTACGAAAGGCCGCGGCGCTCGCATCGCAATAGCAGAGGGCATTGTGGTTGCCGATTTCGTTGCTGACATGCCACATCTCCAGCGCCGGGTGGCCGCTGTAGCGCTCCGCGATCTTGCGGGTGATCCGCAGAGCGTGCTTCCGATAGACCGGAGAACTGGGGCAGAAAGCCTGCCGGGCACCCGGCCAGAGACGGCTCCCGTCGCTGAGCATCGGGAGAGCATCGGGGTAGCACGCCGAGAACCAGGGAGGCGGGTTGGCGGTGGCATTGGCCAGATTCGCCATCACTCCCGCAGCGGCGAGCCCGTCCATGACTTCATCGAGCCAGTCGAAGCGATACTCGCCAGTGCATGGCTCGAGTTCTGCCCAGGAGAAGATGCCGACGCTGACCAGGTTGACGCCTGCCTCGTTCATGAGTGCGAAGTCCTGGGCCCAGACGGTGCGATCCCACTGTTCCGGGTTGTAGTCGGCCCCGAACCGTATCCGGGGTGCCTTCATGCTCATGCCACCCATATCAGAGAGCTTGCATCAGGATCGGAAATAAGTCAACACATTCCAACAGAAGAAGAGCACACCAATCTGCTGCTCATTATTGCGGGTGCTGCACAAGAGTGGCACGAATTCCACTATTTAGGGGTTGACATCGCGGCGAATTGGGGGTCAAATAGGGCACGAGGTTCTGTTGATTTTTGTTTGATTAGGTCAAACAATCGGACCCTCAAACTGAGGAGGAGGAGCATGACGCACCCCGAAGAGCCGCTCGACACGAGCGGTACGCAAATCTCTCGTCGTAACCTGCTGAAGGGTGTTGCCGCCGGAGCCGGTGTGCTGGCCGCACCTGCCCTGTTGGCAGCATGTGGCGACGACGACGAAGCGGCGACAACCACAGCAGCAGCAGCGAGTGGCGGTGATACCGAAGCCCCCATGGCAAGCGGCACCGTCTCTGTTGGTTCCAACGCTTCCGATCCGCTGACCAAGGACGCATACGCAGCGATGTTCGCCAGGTTCGAGGAGAAGAACCCGGATGTCACGCTGGCCATCAACACCGTCGATCACAACACGTTCCAGGAGCAGATCAACACGTATCTGCAAGGACGTCCCGACGATGCGTTCACCTGGTTCGCCGGATACCGGATGCAGTTCTTCGCCGACAAGGGCCTGTCTACATCGATAAACGATGTGTGGGACACCATCGGCGCGAACTACGCCAGCTCGTTCAAGCAGGCTTCTACCGGCCTAGACGGAAACCAGTATTTCGTCCCATTCATCACCTACCCGTGGGCGCTCTTCTATCGCAAGAGCTTCTTTGCGGACAACGGCTACACGATCCCGACCACCATCGACGAGCTGAAGACTCTGTCAGAGGGAATGATGGCCGACGGCTTTGTTCCCATTGCCTTCGGTGACAAGGACGGCTGGCCGGCAATGGGCACGTTCGACTACTTGAACATGCGTGTCAACGGCTATCAGTACCACGTCGATCTCATGGCCCACCGTGAGAAGTGGAACGACGACCGCACCAAGCAGGTCTTTGCGACCTGGGCCGAGTTGCTTCCCTATCACCAGCCTGGCGCCCTCGGCCGGACATGGCAGGACGCCGCCCAGACGGTGGCGAACAAAGAAGCCGGCATGTATCTGCTCGGCATGTTTGTCGGCGAGCAGTTCCAGGAGGTCTCGCAAGAGGCCAGGGACGATCTCGACTTCTTCGCCTTCCCGGAGATCAACCCGGATCACGGACAGGATTCGGTCGATGCCCCGATCGATGGCTTCATGATCTCGAAGGCACCGGAGAATATCGACGGCGCCAAGGAGTTGCTGAAGTTCATCGGCACCGGTGAGGCCCAGAAGTTCTACACCGATGCCAACTCGAATTGGCTGGCTACCGCCAACGACGCCGACACGAGCGGCTACGACGCACTGCAGAACAAGGGTGCTGAGCTCATCGCATCGGCCAGCAACATTGCGCAGTTCCTCGACCGGGATACCCGGCCGGACTTCGCATCGACGGTTGTGCTGCCTTCTATCCAGACATTCCTCAACAACCCCGAGGACATCAACGGGTTGACGGATTCGATGGAAGAGCAGGCAGTGGCAATCTTCACGGAGTAGAAGTAAGCCCCTCCCAACCGGCATGTCGTGCGGGACCTTGGCGGTCCCGCACGATCCAGCCATTGGGTGGTAATCAGATCCGAGTTCAAATCGTGGCGGAGTGAGGGAGCATGAGCACGAGAAGCGAAGTCGAAGTCGCGGTAGCGCGAGAACGAACCAAGCGGAAACGCTTTCGACTATTGACCAACCGTGATTTGGGTGTTCTCGTATTCATGCTTGGTCTGCCTGCCCTTATCCACGTCTTCTTCGTGTGGGTCCCGGCACTGCTTTCGATTCTGCTGTCGTTCAGCCGTTGGGACGGTATCGGCGGCGTCGAAGCAATCGAATGGATCGGGCTCACAAACTATGAGCAAGTCGCCACTATCTACCCGCCGTTCTGGCCGGCCGTTGTCCACAACCTGATTTGGCTCGGGTTCTTCATTCTCATCGCCACGCCTTTTGGTATGTTCCTGGCGGTCCAGCTCGACAAGGAGATGAAAGGCTCCAAGTTCTATCAGAACGCTCTCTACGTGCCGGTGGTTCTCTCTCTGGCACTCGTCGGATTCATCTGGCAGCTGATCTACTCGCCGGAGCAAGGGTTGATCAACAATGTGCTCGGGCGAACCGATCCGGAGAACCTGATCGACTGGCTGGGCAACCCCAGCATCAACCTGTGGATGATCCTCATTGCCGCCAGCTGGCGCCACGTTGGCTACATCATGATCCTCTATCTGGCGGGACTTAAGAGCGTCGATCCTGCGCTCAAAGAAGCTGCAGCTATCGACGGCGCTACCAGCCGCCAGACCTTCTTCCACGTTGTCTTCCCGGTCCTCAAGCCCATCAATATCGTCATCCTCGTCATCACGATCATCGAGTCGCTGCGAGCGTTCGACATTGTGTATGTGACCAACAAGGGGACTAACGGGCTCGAGTTGTTATCGGTCGCGGTGACCAACAACATCATCGGCGAGGCCAGCCGGATCGGGTTTGGCTCGGCGCTTGCGGTGATCCTCCTGATTGTTTCATTGGGAATCATCATTCCTTACCTATGGAGAACCTTCCGAGCAGATGAGGTGGCCGCATGACTGCTGCACCCGATACCCAAGGCAAGACGGCCACGCCTCAGGTCATGGACAAGTGGCGCAGACGCGGCCTGCAAGCGTTCCTGGCTATTACCGCATTTGTCTGGCTGGTCCCGTTGCTCTGGGCGTTCTACACATCGCTGCGGCCGTTCTCCGACACCGCCGAGCGTGGCTACGTGTCCATCGGCGGCACCTACAACTTCGACAACTACACCCAGGCGTGGACCGACTCCGAGATGCTCAAGTTCTTCATCAACACGATGTGGATCACCATCCCGGCTGTCATTCTGATCCTGTTCTTTGCGTCAATGGCCGCCTTTGCGCTGTCGCGGTTCAGCTTCAGGTTCAACCTGTTGTTGCTCATGATCTTCACGGCGGGCAACCTGCTCCCCCAGCAGGTGATCATCACGCCGCTGTATCGCATGTTCCTGGCGTTGCCGCTTCCCGAGTTCCTGTCGCCGAGCGGAGTGTTCTACGACAGCTACTTCGGGATCATCACCATCCATGTTGCCTTCCAGATGGGGTTCGCCACGTTCGTGCTCTCCAACTACATGAAGGCCCTGCCGGGTGATCTCAACGAGGCAGCCTTCGTGGACGGGGCCTCGGTGTGGCGCCAGTACTGGAACATCATCCTCCCATTGACCCGGCCTCCATTGGCCGCACTGGCGGTGCTGATGTTCACCTGGATCTACAACGATTTCTTCTGGGCGTTAGTACTGATGGTGACCGGCGACCAACGGCCGATCACCTCGGCGCTGCAGAACCTCAACGGCACGTTCTTTACCAACAACAACCTGGTGGCGGCGGGATCTCTACTCGCGGCCATCCCCACTCTGGTTGTCTTTGCGGTCCTGCAGAGACAGTTCGTGGCCGGCCTGACACTCGGGTCAACCAAGGGGTAACCAGCAAGTTCCACCGGGAGCCGCAATGCACGCCATCGACGAGGTCACGATCGACGCGACCCATGCGGCCGTCTATGAGCACGGCTGGCAGTCGTGGAGTCCGACAACAACGTACGGAATCGGCGACCGCCCCCATCGGCCGGTCAACGAACGCAACCGATTCCTCTGCTACCGCCCGGAGTCCAATCCCTCCGCCGACGTGTATTGGGGCGAGGGACTACTGGCGATCGATCCCGGGGATGGTTCCGGCGTCCGCATCTATGCAGTGGCAAACGCCACCGAAACGGTGCCGAGCATTCACGCGGAGGTCAAGGGCAACCGCATTGTCGTATCCAGCGACGGTCCGGTCGCGACCACGCTCGATCAGGGCCCGGGGAGTCTCGAGAATGCCCTGGCCCGTTGGGCCGACGGCTTTGCCGCCTCGGTCGGCGTTGGCGAGATGCGCCGCGCCCCCACCATCTGGTGCTCCTGGTACCAGTACTTCACCGACGTCACCGAAGCCGACATGATCGAGAACATCGACGCCATCGAACGCCTCGATCTCCCCGTCGACGTGATCCAGCTCGATGACGGCTATCAAACGGCCCACGGTGATTGGCTCACTCTCACAGATCGTTTCGGCTCCCTGCAGGGAATCGCCGATCGCATCAGATCCTTTGGGCGCCGCGCCGGCATCTGGGTTGCTCCCTTCCTCGTCTTCCCCGAATCAGAGCTGGCGCGGCGCCATCCTCAATGGCTGATCGGGGGCCCGGACAAGCCGGTGCACGGTGGCCACAACTGGAACCGGGATCTCTTTGCCCTCGACACGACGCATCCGGAGGCGATGGAATGGATCGCCGAGGTCTTCTCGACGATGCACGGGTGGGGTTACGACTTCTTCAAAGTCGACTTTGTGTACGCCGCGGCGCTCCCCGGGCCTCGTCATCAAGATATGTCGCCAATTGCCGCCTACCGCTCTGGCATGCAGCAACTGCGGGAGGCCATGGGCGATTCGTACTTCCTGGGATGCGGAGCACCGATACTTCCCACCGTCGGTCTCGTCGATGCCATGAGGGTCAGCCCGGACACCGAACCGCAATATCTGCCGGCCGGCGGTGACCTCAGCCAGCCTTCGGTGAGCGCCGCAATGCTCACCGGGCGGGGCCGTGCGTTCCAGCAGGGCCGATTCTGGATCAACGACCCAGACGACCTGATCGCCCGCCCCGCGGTCGAAGGTCGGAAGGAATGGGCCGAGCATGTACGCCGCTACGGAGGATTACGGGGCAGCAGCGACCGCATCGCCGACCTCGACGACTGGGGGCTCGCGGTAACCCGGGAACTCCTGGCAGAGTCGCCAGTCGAAACCTTTGTCAGCTCGGGAGGTTCGTAGATGAGAATCCTGCTCACCGGAGGCACCGGATACATCGGGAGCCACACCGCCATTGCCCTCATCGATGCCGGGCACGAGGTCACTCTGTTCGACAACTTCTCGAACTCGAAGCCGGCCGTCCTCGACAGGCTGCGTGAGATCACCGGCGTAACCATGGACTTCTACGAAGCCGACGTCACCGACGCAGCTGCGCTCGACCGCGTGCTCAACGAGCGGGCGTTCGACGGTGCGATTCACTTCGCTGCCCCGAAGGCCGTGGGCGAGTCCATTGCTCGCCCTCTGCACTACTACAAGAACGGGGTCGCGGGAACAGTGGCCCTACTTCAGGCGATGGAGCGGCATGACGTGCGCAATGTCGTGTACAGCTCGTCGGCCACCGTCTACGGCATGTCGGACGACTTGCCGCTGCAGGAGGACGCGCCTACCGAGGTGATCAACCCCTATGGCCGAACCAAACTGATGTGCGAAGAGATCCTCGCCGACCTCCACCAGTCCGACCCTCGCTGGAACGTCATTGCTCTGCGCTATTTCAACCCGGTGGGGGCCCACCCGTCGGGTTTGATCGGCGAAGACCCGCAGGGAGTGCCGGCGAATCTGATGCCATTCCTGGCACAGGTTGCGGTAGGTAGGCGCCCCTCGCTGCACATCTTCGGCGACGACTACCCAACGCCGGACGGGACCGGCGTCCGGGACTACATCCATGTCCTCGATCTTGCCGAGGGCCATGTCGCTGCTGTCGAGCACCTGCAGCAGAGTCCCGGCTTCGACGTGATCAATCTCGGAACCGGCAACGGGGTCTCCGTTCTCGAACTGGTTGCGGCGTTCGAGCAGGTCGCCGGCGTGCCCATTCCCACAGAGGTGGTCGGCCGTCGCCCAGGTGACGGCCCGGCAAGTTGGGCCGACGCCTCCAAGGCCGCGCGGATTCTCGGCTGGACCGCAACCCGTGACCTCGATGAGATGGTCGCCGACGTTTGGCGCTGGCAGTCGCACAACCCCGACGGTTATCCCGACTGACGAGTTTCGTCTTTTCCGTACCACGGTGGCGTCCGCACACACACCCGAATCCTCGGGAAACGGTGAGAACGCCGAGCCGCCGCGAATCGGGGCCCCAACGACGGTGGGTGGACTAGCAACGCGACCCGATCGGAGCCAGACGGTACCGGGGCGTAGTTCCCTCAAGACCGTCGCCGGCCCAATAAGCTCGGTCGATGGCCCTCGCTCCCCCGCTCTTGCGGACATCGGCCGCCTTGTGTCGATCCAGATCCGCAAGAACCGGAAAGAACACCTACCGCTCGTGAAAACTTTCACATAGTATGGAGAGGTAAGGCAAAGGCGGGGCCATACGCCGGGCAAGATCTTGCGCGTGACCTCGCACGGTCTGATCGGATCCAAGATGGGATCAACTACTCAGCACCGTGAGAGTGGCCAGGTTTTCCTTACTTCACCTCATCCTGATTTCGTGCCGGCCCCCAACATCGTGGTGGGTCTGGGCAATGACATCGCAGGAGACGATGGCGTAGGAATCGCTGCGGCCCGACGCCTCGAAACCGCGGTTGCCGAGCGATCCGACATTGATGTGGTCGCTCTGCCGTGGGCCGGCTTTGCTCTTCTCGACGTCGTTCGCGACCGCCGTCGTGCCGCCATCATCGACTGCCTGGTGACCGGTTCGCACCCGCCCGGCACCATCGTTCACCTCGACGAAACGGACCTGGCAGGATCGGTCCGCCTCAATTCCTTTCACGACATCAGCTACCCAACGGTGATGGCGCTTGGTCGGGAGATTGGATGGGCAATGCCCGACTCGATCGCCATCTGGGGCATCGAGGCGGGAACGGCAGACATCTTCTCCGAGACCCTCTCGCCGCCCGTAGCCGACACAGTCGAGCAGGTCGTATCTGAAGTTATCGAGTACCTAACACCGCCCTCTGCGGAGGGAACACAGCCCAGGGAGTGAGATATGAAGACGCTCGATCCGTTGGCCGGACCAATTGCGCCCGGCGTGCTGTCGAAGAAGGAACATGAACTGAGAACAGCGTTCCTCGAAGAGATCGAGCGCATCCCCGGCGGGGGGCGACTCAACCAATGCATCCAATGCGGCACCTGTACCGCATCGTGTCCTGTGAGCCACGCAATGGACATCACCCCGCGTCAGGTCATCGGCATGTTCCGAGCCGGGGCCATCGAGGAGCTGCTCGAAAGCCGCACAATATGGCTCTGTGCGTCCTGCTACCACTGCACATTGCGCTGCCCTGCCCAGATCCAAATCACAGACCTGTTCTATGCGCTCAAACGGATTGCCATCGAGGAAGGCATCTTCCCGAAGCGGTTCCCGGTACACGTCATGTCGGAAACGTTCACCAATAACGTGAAACGCTACGGACGCAACTACGAGGTCGGCCTGCTGCTCACATACTTCCTCAAGACCAAGCCGATCGGGCTCTTCCGGCAGCGCAACGCCGGTATTGCGCTGTTGCGTCACGGTCGGATCAAGCTCCGTCCCGACAAGATCAAGGGCATTGAGCAATTGAGGAAGATCATTGCCAAGGCAGAGACATTCGATCTTCCTCAGGAAAAGGTGACCAAGGAGAAGGTCACGGCAGCTGTCGGCTACGAGTCGATCGGGAGGTAGGACATGGACAAGCGTTACACCTACTACCCGGGTTGCAGCCTCCACGCCACCGGCATCGCCTACGACAAATCGATGCGGGCCGTGTTCGACAAGCTAGGTTCTGAATTGGCCGAACTCGAAGACTGGAATTGCTGCGGGGCGACGGCGTACATGTCCGTCCAGAAGACCGTTGCCTTTGCGGTTTCGGCGCGCAACCTGGCTCTCGCCGAAAGGACCGGCGATGACGTCGTCGCCCCTTGCAGCGCCTGCTACTACGCCCTCAAGCACACCCGCGAGGGCATGGGCGAGGATCCCGAGTTGCGGGCCCAGGTGGACGAAGCTCTGGCAGCGGGAGGTCTCGCAACCGACCTGACCGTCGCGGTACGCCACCCCCTAGAGGTGCTGCTCACCGACATCGGCATACCGCAATTGATCGAAGCCCAGACCCACAGCCTGGAGGAGTTCCGCCCGGCCTGCTACTACGGCTGCCAGATCGTCCGCCCCTTCGGTGCGGTCGATGAGGATCCCGAATTGCCCATGTCGATGGAGAACCTCTTCACGGCGCTTGGCGCCCGCCCCGTCGACTACCCGCCCAAGGTCCGCTGCTGCGGGGGAATGCTCGTTGCCACCATGCCTGAGGTCGCCACGGACTTGAGCATGGATCTCGTGGACTGGGCGATTGCGAATGAGGCGAACTGCATCGTCACCGTATGCCCGCTGTGTCAGTCCAATCTCGATCTGATCAACGTCACCAAAGGCAGCAACGGCAAGTCGCATCAGATACCGGTCCTCTACTTCACCCAACTCATCGGCCTCGCCATCGGTTGCACCCCCGAGGAGGTCGGCATGCAGCACGCACTGATTCCACCGGATGCAAAGGCGCCTCGGCTGCGGTCGGCGCAGGATCGCGGAGCGCCTCTGACCATCGCCGGGACGAGGGAGGGTTGACATGGCTGAGAATGGAGAACCCAGAGTCGGCGTCTATGTCTGCCACTGCGGATTCAACATCGCCGCCACCGTCGATGTCGAAGCGGTACGCGATGAGGCCGCCACTCGGCCCAATGTCGTTTCGGCATGCGACTACCAGTTCATGTGTTCCAATGCCGGCCAGGATCTGATCAAAAAGGACATCCAGGAAAAAGGGGTCAACCGGGTCGTCGTTGCGGCTTGCAGCCCGCTGATGCACGAACCCACCTTCCGGGCGGCCGCACAAGAAGCCGACCTCAACCCCTACCTCGTGCAAATCTCCAACATCCGCGAGCAATGTGCGTGGGTACACGATGATCGAGCGGCCGCCACCGCCAAGGCTGCGTCTCTGGTCAACGGGGCTATCAGCCGGGTAGCGCTGCACGAGCCACTCGATCCCACCTATGCGGAGATGAACCCGGCAACCCTGGTCGTCGGGGGCGGCATCGCCGGCATCCAGGCGGCGCTCAACATTTCCGAGGCCGGCAACGACGTCTATCTGGTGGAACGGAAGTCGACCATCGGCGGCATGATGGCCAAGTTCGACAAGACCTTCCCCACCCTGGACTGCGCTGCCTGCATCCTCACCCCAAAGATGGTGTCTGCGGAGCGGCGGGAGAACCTGCATCTGATGACAATGGCCGAGGTGGAATCGGTCGAGGGCTTTGTGGGTAACTTCAAGGTGAAGGTACGCAACAAGGCCCGATTCGTGACCGACGCCTGTACCTCATGCGGCGAGTGCCTCAACGTGTGCCCCGTCAACGTGCCGGATCCGTTCAACGAATACATCTCAACCCGGCATGCGATTCACAAGGCGTTTCCGCAGGCGATCCCCAGTACCTACGTCATCGAGAAGCAGGGAAGCCCGCCATGCATGGAGGCGTGCCCAATCCACCAGAATGCGGCGGGCTATGTGGCACTTATCGCCGACGGGCGAATCGCCGAAGCTGCCAAGCTGATCCGCAGGCGCAACCCCCTACCCTTCGTGTGCGGCCGGGTTTGCTACCACCCTTGCGAGACGGCGTGCAGCCGGGGCAAGGTCGACGACCCCGTCGCCATCCGTGGCCTGAAACGGCTGGCGATGGATTGGGAACGGGAGCACGAACCGGACCCGCAGCCCGACCCACCGGAACACGACTACACCGAGAAGGTCGCAGTCATCGGTTCGGGTCCGGCCGGGCTGACCTGTGCATTCGACCTGGCTCAGGAGGGATACAAGGTCACGGTCTTCGAGAAGCACGACAAGCTGGGCGGCATGCTGGCGGTCGGTCTTCCCGACTACCGCTGCCCGCCTGAGATCGTCGAACGCGATCTCGACTACATCCGCAAGACGGGAGTCGAGATGAAGACCGGTGTCGAACTCGGCGTCGACTTCAAGCTCGCCGACCTGCTCAGCGACAAGCCGGAGTTTGGCTTTGGAGCCGTGTTCATGGGCCTCGGCGCCCACCGTGGGCTGCCGCTCAAAGTTCCGGGAGAAGATACCGAAGGTGTCATCCTCGGGATCGACTACCTGCGCGAAATCAACCTGGGTCGGGCTCAGCCCACCGGACGGCGCGTCGCCGTCATCGGCGGGGGCAACACGGCGATGGATGTCGCCCGAACTGCCCGTCGCCAGGGCGCCGAGGTATCCGTCCTCTACCGCCGTACGGCCAGGGAGATGCCGGCGGACGCTGAGGAGGTTGAAGGCGCCATCGCAGAAGGCGTCAAGTTCGATTACCTCGTGTCGCCGCTCGAGGTAATCGTCGACGACGGACAAGTGACCGGGCTGCGCTGCATCATCAATGACCTCGGCGAGCCCGATGCAAGCGGCCGGGCCCGGCCGGTTCCATTGGAGGGCTCGGAACACTTGCGCGAATTCGACATGATCATCCCGTCGGTCAGCCAGCAGCCCTTCCGCACCTGGTACAAGAGCAGTGTCCCCGAGAAAGGCGAGATCGGTTTCACCAAATGGGACACACTGGTCGTCGAGGCAGAATCTCTACAGACCGGTGTTCCAGGTGTCTTCGGCGGTGGCGATGTCGTGCTCGGCCCGGCCTCGATAGTCGAGGCAATGGGGCAGGGGCGGCGTGCCGCCGAGGCAATCGACAAGTACCTGCAAGGCAAGCCGCTGGAGGACTTCTCGACTCACGTGGCACCGCCGGATCCGGTACGCGGTTTCGTGAAGCGGCCATACGAGCACGGCCCGACCTACGACCAGATCGAGAAAATCCCCCGAGCCCGACTGGAGGCACGTGATCCGGCCGCCCGACTGGCCGACTACGACACGGTCGACATCGGGCTGACCGAAGAAGAGGGGATTCGCGAAGCAACACGCTGCCTGCACTGCGGCGTCTGTGTCGAGTGCGAATCGTGCCAGAACATCTGTCCGCCGGATGCGGTCCAGCTGGACATGAAGGACAGTTTTGTCGAACTCGAGGTCGGGCAGATCCTGGTGTCCACCGGCTTCAAGTCGTTCGATCCGGCTCGAATGACACCGTATGGGTACGGTCGGTACGACAACGTCGTCACCAGCGCCGAATTCGAGCGAATGCTCAACTCCACCGGGCCGACGGGCGGCCAGATTCTGTGCAAGAACGGAAAGCCGCCACGATCGGTGGCCATCGTCCACTGCGTCGGTTCGCGCGACGAGAACTACAACCGCTACTGCTCCCGGGTCTGCTGTATGGCAGCTCTCAAGTTCGCCCACCTGGTCAAGGACCGCACCGATGCCGAGCTCTACGAGTTCTACATCGACATGCGGGCCTTCGGGAAGGGATACGAGGAGTTCTATCTGCGGGTTCTCGAAGAGGGAGCCAACGTCATACGCGGCAAGGTTGTCGAGGTCATGCCCGCCCGCCGCAGCAACGGCGAGGGTGGGCATCTGGTGGTCCGGGCCGAGGACACGCTCATCGGACGCTATCGCGAGATTCCTGTGGACATGGTGGTGCTCATGGGCGCCATCGAGCCGCAGCCGGATGCCGAGCAAGTGGGAAGGGTCTTTTCGCTGAGTCGCAGCCCCGACGGGTTCTTCCTGGAGCGCCACCCCAAACTCGACCCGGTCGGCACCACAACGGATGGCGTCTACGTCGCCGGGTGCGCTCAGGGACCGAAGGATATCCCGGACACGGTCGCCCAGGCGCAGGCAGCCGCAGCCAACATCCTGGCAATGATCTCGAAGGGGGAGGTGATCATCGAACCGGTGCGGGCGACCGTGCAGGAGCACCTGTGCGGCGGCTGCAAGACGTGCCTGGGGCTGTGCCCATACACCGCGATCACGTTCGACGAGGAGCACAACAACGCAGTGATCAACGAGGCGCTGTGCAAGGGGTGCGGCACCTGCGTTGCTGCCTGCCCGGCGGCGGCGATCACCGGCGCCGGATTCACCGACGAGCAGATACTTGCGGAACTCGACGGCATCCTGGCCCCGATTCTGTCGGGCCCGATCGCTCAGGAGGTGGCGACATGACAACCACCACGGAAGCTCCGTTGAAACCGCCGGAGGTGACCGCTGCCGAATGGCGGCCGAGAATCGTGGCGTTTCTCTGCAATTGGTGCAGCTACACCGGGGCTGATCTGGCGGGGATCTCTCGTATCCAGTGGGATCCGTCGGTCAGCATCGTCCGGGTGATGTGCTCGGGTCGAATGGACCCGACGTTTGTTGCCAAGGCGTTCAGCATGGGAGCAGACGGCGTGATCGTCTCTGGATGTCATCCAGGTGATTGCCACTACCAGGAAGGCAACTACAAGACGCTGCGGCGGGTCCATCTCCTGAAGCGCCTCATCGAGGGGTTCGGGATCGACCCGAGTCGGATCGAGTTGGTCTGGGTTTCGGCGAGCGAAGGCGACCAGTGGGCCGAGACTGCCAATGAGATGGCGGCCCGAATCAGAGCCCTGGGACCGTTGGAGGTGGGCTCATGAGTGACAAGCCGAAGCTCGCTTTGTACTGGGCAGCATCCTGCGGGGGCTGCGAGATCGCAGTGCTCGACATCAAGGAGAAGATCCTCGATGTCGACGCCTTCTTCGACGTTGTCTTCTGGCCGGTCGCCGTTGACTTCAAGGTCAAGGATGTCGAAGCCATGGACGACGACGAGATCGATCTGTGTCTGTTCAACGGCGCGGTGCGGACGTCGGACAACGAATACATGGCAGAACTGCTGCGACGGAAGTCGAAGATCCTCGTTGCCTTTGGGTCGTGTGCATGTGAGGGCTGCATCCCTGCGTTGTCGAACACGACGACGCGGGACGCCACTCTGAACTGGGCCTTCGCCGACTCCCCGTCGACGGTGAACCCGGATCGGGTCATGCCGCAAACACGAACCGAAGTCCCGGTCGGCGTGCTGGAGCTACCTGAGTTCTACGAGACGGTGTATGCGCTGGACCAGATCACCGATGTCGACTATTTCGTGCCCGGCTGCCCGCCGCAGGCTCACCAGATCTGGGGTGTCCTGGAGGCGGTCATCGACATCCTGGAGAACGCCAAGCCGCTGCCCCCCAAGGGGACGGTTCTCGGCGCGGGCGACAAGACCTGTTGTGACGAGTGCCCTCGCGAGAGGAAAGAGAAGAAGCTCAAGGGATTCGTCCGGATCCATGAGGTGATTCCCGATCCCGATCAATGCTTGCTGGACCAGGGGATTGTTTGCATGGGGCCGGCAACACGCAGCGGATGCGGAGGGCTGTGCGTCGGTGTTGGAGTCCCCTGTCGGGGTTGCTACGGGCCGGCACCCAACTCCAAGGATCAGGGCACGAAGATGATCGCGGCACTGGCGTCGGTCATCGACTCCGACGACCCGGAAGAGATCGATCGGATCCTCGACGGCATCGTCGACCCAGTCGGTACGTTCTACCGCTTCTCGATGGCCCATGCGACGTTGGGGCCGGTGACCGTCGGCGCAGGGAACGGGAATGGTGAAAGCGAGGCTGGCTCATGAGGAAGATCGAGATCGACCCGATCACACGGCTCGAAGGTCACGGCAAGATCGACATCTTCCTCGATGACGACGGCGAAGTAGCCGATTGCTTCTTCATCGTGCCCGAGCTGCGCGGCTTCGAGGCGTTCTGCGTCGGCCGCCCGGTTGAGGACATGCCGCGGATCACATCGCGCATCTGCGGGGTATGTAGCGAGGCCCACCACATGGCGGCGGCCAAGGCCTGCGACGACACCTACCACGTCGAGATCCCGCCGACGGGGCGCAAGCTCCGCGAGCTGATGTACAACGCGTTCTTCACCGGCGACCATGCGACGCACTTCTACATCCTCAGTGGACCCGACTTCGTGATGGGCCCGGAGGCTCCCCCGGCAGAGCGGAACATTTTGGGGATGATCCACAAACTCGGCATCGACACGGGGAAAGTGGTCATCGGCGCCAGGGCTGCGGCGCACGAGATAGTCAAGATTCTCGGCGGCAAGACCATCCACATGGTCACGTCCATACCGGGAGGGGTCACCAAGGGTCTCACCGAGGAGGAACGGCTGGAGATCGTCGACCACGCCAAGCAGCTACTCGAGTTCGGCAAGTTCACCCTGCAGATCCTCGACGACGTGGTGCTGGCTAATCACGACTACATGGACCTGATCCTGTCCGACACGTATACCCACCGCTTCCATTCGATGGGCACCGTCGATGAGAACGGTCACGTCAATTTCTACGACGGAGAAGTGCGGGTTGTCGACACCGAAGGCGCCGAGATCGTTCAATATCACCCTCGGGACTACCTCGACCATGTCGCCGAGCACGTCGAGCCGTGGAGCTACCTCAAGTTCCCGTTCCTGAAGGCAAAGGGCTGGACCGGATTCACGGACGGAATTGACAGCGGGGTCTATCGGGCCTCGCCCCTGTCGCGCCTGAATGCAGCCACGGGGATGGCGACACCCTTGGCGCAGGAGCAGTACGAGCGGTACTTCAAGACACTCACCGGCGACCCGACAGGAAGTACGCCGGTGCACCAGACGCTGGCGACCCATTGGGCGCGGGTAGTCGAGTTGATCTATGCCGCAGAGCGCACCATGGAGCTGGCGCTCGACGAAGAGATCACCAACCCCGACATCCGGACGGTGCCCACCGAGGTGCCGACCGAAGGCATCGGCTCGGTCGAGGCACCACGGGGGACACTGACGCATCACTACGTCACGGATGAACGCGGGTTGCTGCAGAAGGTCAACCTGATCGTGGGCACCACCAACAACCACGCCTCGATCAGCATGTCGATCAAGAAGGCAGCACAGGGGTTGATTCACAAAGGTGTTGAAGTCACCGAAGGGGTGCTCAACAAGGTCGAGATGGCCTTCCGGGCCTACGACCCCTGTTTCGCCTGCGCCACCCACAGCCTGCCCGGACAGATGCCGATAATCATGCGCATTCGGGCCGCCGACGGGACGATACTCAGCGAGGTGACCCGGGACTAGCCGCGCGCTTTACTTCTGCTCGGTTCGTGCCGACAAAAGTTGCAGTGACTCCGCAAGCAGGTACCTGATGAGATCCAACTGGCTTGGGCGAATGTCGCCGCGGGTCACGGTCGCTTTGACGGTCGGCATCTACGTCCTGATGGTGCCTGTGTTCTGGAACACCAAGGGCACGTACGGCATCTTCGCACTGCTGCCGGTCACAACCATCGGGCTCCTCTACGGCAGTGCCCGCGGAGCTCAGGCCGGTGCCGCGGCTTTCGCAGTAAATGTTGCTGTGGAATACGCCGCTCATGGATACTCACTCATGCTCACCACAGCCAGTGGGGTGGTCGGCAACTTTGGCATGGTCGGCCTGGGTTGGCTGGTTGGCTACCTGCGAGATCTCTCGCAGAGCCGCCTGCGCCAGGTCGTTGAAGAGAAAGATCGGTTGATCGGAACGATCTCCCACGAGCTGCGAACTCCGCTGAGTACCGTGGTGGGGCTCTCCCACGAACTCTCTGATCGTGCTGCGTCGTTCACCACCGAGGAGATCGCAGAGTTCTGTGGGCTGATTGCCCAGCAGAGTGCTGAGCTGGAGGCACTCATCGAGGATCTGCTGGTTGCAGCCCGTGCGGATATCGAGAGGATCAAAGTTCTCAAGATGCCCGTCGATCTCGATGTGTGCGTGACCAAGGCGATTGCCGTTGCCACGGAGAGCTGGTCATCACAGAATGTGGTCCTACTCCACGACGACTCGGTGCCGAGGCCTGCCTGCGCCGACAGCCTTCGAGTCGGTCAGATAGTACGCAACCTCCTCCAGAACGCCCATCGATACGGTGGTGACAACATCGAGGTGGGCATCCGATACACCGCTGCCACTTGTGTGATCACGGTCAGCGATAACGGTCCGGGTGTTCCCGACGACAAGGTAGCTTCGATATTCGAGCCTCACGTACGTGTACATCCATCGAACGGGAGTACCGACTCGCTGGGCCTCGGCCTCTACGTGTCGCGCACCCTGGCCAAGCTCATGGAAGGCACCCTCGAATACCGCAGAGACGCAGACCGAACCTGCTTTGACCTGGTCCTCCCTACAACGGAGGTTGAGATGGGCGGCCCATATGGCCGGTACCCAGCATCCGGTTCGGTGGCAAGCTCTGATGTCAACGCTACCCCGACACCCCGGTAGCGCCCGGCACCCCCAGAATTCGACTACCCCTCTACGCGCTTGCCCCGACCAGCGTGACATGCGGCTGTGTGGGAAACGCGCCTTGAGTCCAAATACTCGACGTTCCCATCACCGGTACAGGCCGAAACGGCAAGGGCGAATCGCACAGCGGATCCTCGGCGAGCCAGTCGCCCTAGATCGTCACCTAGCTCTGCGCCGCCATCCGCGTCAGCAGGTCCACAACCCGATTGGAGTAGCCCCACTCGTTGTCGTACCAGGACACCACCTTCACCAGGTTCCCGTCTATGACCTTGGTGAGTTGGGAATCGAAGATGCTCGATGCCGGATTCCCGACGATGTCAGACGACACGATCGGATCCTCGGTGTACTCCAGGATGCCTGCCATCTCGCCATCGGCTGCCGCCTTCATCGCCGCGTTGACTTCCTCGGCGGTGACATCGCGGCCTACTTTGACCACGAGGTCGACAATTGAGCCATCGGGTACCGGGACCCGCATCGCCATTCCGTCGAGCTTGCCATCGAGAGCGGGCAGCACCGAACCTATGGCCTTGGCCGCACCAGTGCTCGTCGGGATGATGTTCTCGGCCGCATGACGGGCACGGCGCATGTCGCTGTGTGGCGTATCGGCCACAGCCTGGTCGTTGGTGTAGGCGTGGACGGTGGTCATGATCCCGCTCTCGACACCGAAAGCGTCGTCCAGCACTTTGGCGATCGGCGCCAAGCAGTTGGTGGTGCATGAGGCGTTGGAAACGATTTGGTCTCCGGCATCCAGGTCGTCGTCATTGACACCAAGGACGACGGTCGCGTCTATCGGATCCTTTGCCGGCACTGTGAGGAGGATTCGCTTGGCGCCTGCCTCAACGTGCTTGTTGAGAGCGTCCCGGGTACGAAAAACACCCGTGGACTCGACGACGACGTCCACCCCGAGCTCTTCCCACGGGAGTTGGGCCGGATCGCGTTCCTCGAGCATTTTGACAGTGTGACCACCTGCCGACATGTAACCGTCCTCGACCACGACGTCGCCGGGAAAACGACCGAAGACGGTGTCGTACTTCAGCAAGTGGGCCAGCTTGTCATCGGCCGCCAGGTCATTGACGGCCACGATCTCGATATCAGATGAGCCTCGCTCAGCGATAATTCGATATACCGCTCGGCCGATACGGCCGAATCCGTTGATTGCCAGTTTCAAGACAAACACCTCCCGGGTGCATTGGTTGCGAGATTTGAGGTTCGGTCAGAGTTCATGACTCGAGCCGATAGCCGAAGGGGAAGAGCGGTTCTTCGCTGCTCTCCTCGAGCGCCGAGAGGGGAACCTGGTCGATCGAAGCCGGCCAGGTGTAGGGAAGGCTCCCCGTGAACGGTTCGATGCCGAAGAGAACATCCGCCACGCCCTGGCCTTCCGTTCCCGGCAACCACGCCGCCACCAAGGCGTCCCATCCGTCGATCATGTCGGCGATCATGAGCGGCCGTCCTGATATGAGGACGACGACGATGTCGTCGCAGGTGGCAGCGAGGTTCTCCAGAACCGGAAAGTCCCGGCTCGCCAATGACAGATCGGCGCTATCACCCTCGTACTCCGTGTAGGGTCTCTCGCCGACCACCGCGATGCAGAGGTCGGGCTCGACGCCAGGCGCATCGACCCGGTCGAAATTCCCAAACTTGTCGTAGTAGACCGTGACGCCCTCGGGCACAGCGGCCTGAATCCCTTCGAGAATCGTAGTCCCCGGGGTTATGGCCCCTTCCCTACCTTGCCACTCGATGGTCCAACCCCCGGATTGAATCCCAATATCGTCACCGGCCTGGCCACCGACGAATATCGAGCCGACATCGCTGCTGATCGGCAAAGTCCCGTTGTCGTTCTTGAGGAGCACGGCCGACTTGGCGACCGCCTCGCGGGCGAGTGCCCGATGATCCGCAGACCCAACGCTCGCCAACAAACTCGGATCGGAGTAGGGCGATTCGAAGAGACCAAGCTCGAACTTGACTCGCAGGATGCGGCGCACCGCATCGTCGATCCGCTCTATCGAGACATCTCCGCTTTCGACTGCCTGCCGCAAGAGGAAGACAAATCGATGGTATTGATAGGGGACCATATTCATATCGATGCCGGCGTTGATCGAGGTGACTACGGCTTCGTAGTAGTCATCGGAGATCTGGTCGATGGCTCCCCAATCCGACACCACAAATCCGCCGAACCCGAGTTCAGTCTTTAGGACATCGGTGAGGAGATACTCATCGGCGTGAACCTTGGTGTCGTTCCAACTCGAATATGACGCCATGATGCTCTCAGCACCGTTGTTGATCGCCTCCACATACGGCGGGAGATGTACTGCACGCAGCGTCTCTTCGTCGACCTCAGCTACGCCCTGGTCAATGCTGCCCGCCGTGGTCGAACTGCCCCAGGTCGTGCCGCCGTCACCGACGAAGTGCTTCGGCGTGGCCAACACAGTCGTGCCGTCGGCGAGGTCGCTGCCTTGCAGGCCATCCATGTATGCAACAGCGAGCGGAGTCACCAGGTCGGGATGCTCGCCATAGCCCTCGTAGGTTCGTCCCCAACGGATGTCCTGCGGGGCGGCCACCGTGGGTGCGAAGTTCCAGTCGATCCCGGTGGCAGCAACCTCGGCGGCGGTAGCTTCTCCGATGCGGCGCATGAGTTCGGGGTCGTTGGCGGCGCCGAGCCCGATGTTGTGGGGAAAGACAGTTGCCCCCTTGACGTTGTTGTGACCGTGAACCGCATCGACACCGTAGATCAGCGGAATCCCGAGGGGCCCGTTCAGGGCGTACTCCTGAAACTCATCGACCATTGTCGCCCAGGCTTCCGGCGTGTTCTCCGCCGGGGACCCACCACCGCCACTGAGTAGGGATCCGATGCCCAGGTAAGCGATGTCCTCGGGAAAGATGCTGTCCTTCTCGACCTGTGTCATCTGGCCGATCTTGTCGGCGAGCGTCATCCGACCTAGCAGATCCTCGACCCGCTCATCGATCGACAGCGAAGCGTCCATATACGGCGCCGACATGTCGGCGCCGGCGGGAACCGTAGGTGGGGTGAACGCCTCCACCGCGGGTTGATAGACCGACCCCGCAAGTGCATCGATCTCCTCGGGCGAAGCGATCAATCCGACGACAAACGCTCCAAACTCGGACTCAGCCAAAGCCGCCTCGCCTCGCATCAGCTGGCCGCCGAACTGCGCGGCTGCCGTCTCGAATGAGTACTGCGTCCACGTCAGATAATCGGTGTCGAAGGTATCTCCGGCAGGAGGGGGTCCCGCGAGTTCGAGGCTCGCAACCAAGCCGCTCATGAGCTCGGCTGCGGTCGCCGCCGGCGCCGCCTGCTGCACGAGCAGCGTTCCATCAGTTGCCGAGTCCCCGCGCAGGGCGACTCCGTACTCTGCCAAGGACCAACCTGCGGGCGCCACCCCCTCGACTCCGTAGAGCTGATCGTTGAATGGAACCAGATCCACTGACGGGCCGACTGCAGCAGGGCCGGCGGTTGTTGATGTGGTCGTGGAAGCCGCAGCCGTGGTCGTGGAAGCCGCAGTGGTATCAACCGGTTCCGGATCGCTTGTGCATCCAAGGAGCGCTACCGACAGTGCAGCCGCCAGGAGAAAGTATGAGAGTTTCATCGAATTGCCGTCAGTCGTCGTGGAACCCGGGATCCTTGAGAAATGGTGCAGATTCGCGCTGTCGGGACTTATCCATGGCGGGTGCCATCGCGTCGCTGTGTTCGAGTTGCCAGAACAGATAGCCGATCAACCCAATGAATGGGAGGAGCACGATAAGGGCCGCCCACATCCATTTCTGACCGCTCGTCATCCCCTCACTATGACGAGAAAGATGAACCAGACCCAAGACGACGACCACAACCAGGATCAACGAAACCGATCCAAACGCTACCCAGACCATTTGAGCCCTCCTAAGTCATTTGAATTCTCATCTGCCAAGGTATTCATGCTCCACTCCGACTACTACTCTCCACGGCTACTTCCTCCTGTTTGGCTATCACCACAGCTCCCGGGAGCCCGTGACCGCGTGGCCAGAGCGGCGGCTCTGGGGCCGCATCGAGCGCTGCCAACGGGACCTGGTCGCGGTTTCGTGGCCAGGCATAGGGGAGCTTCCCGGTGAACGGCAGATCACCAAACAACACATCTGTGATGCCGCTGGCTTCGCTCCCCGGCAGCCACGCCGTAACTAGGGCGTCGAACTGCTCTGCCACGTCAGTGACCAGCAAAGGTCGCCCCGTATAGAGGACACCGACGAGGGAGCGGCACTGGCTCCGCATGCTTTCAATCAGCTCGATATCCCCAGGCGGGAGAGTCAGGTCGGCACGATCGCCCGTCATTTCGGCGTATGGAGGTTCCGCAACTACCACCACACCGACGTCCGCAATTCGTCCGCCGAATAGCCCGGACGCGTCGTAGACGACCTCGGTCTCTTCGGATACGGCACCTGCCACTGCTTGCAGCAGCGTCGTCCCCGGGATGTCACCGCCGGGGATTCCTCGCCATTCAATGGTCCAGCCGCCGCATTGCAGGCCTATGTCGGAAGCCGCCTCGCCGGCCACATAAACCAGTTCGGTATCCCTCCGTAGTGGCACCGCACCATTGTCCTGCAGCAGGACGACCGACTTGGCCACAGCCTCCCGCGCCACGGCGCGGTGCTCAGCTGATCCCACCGCTTCCGTCGTTCCGCGCTCCGGCGCCACGTCGTCGAGGAGACCCAGTTCTGCCTTGACCTGCAAGATGCGGCGGACGGCGTCGTCGATGCGTGCCATCGAAACATCGCCCGTCTCGGAGGCCCTGATGAGTGCCACCATGAACCGTTCCCACTCATGCGGGACCATGACCATGTCGAGACCCGCGTTTATCCCAAGCACCACTGCCCGGTAGTAGTCGTCCCCGAGGTAATCGAGACCCAGCCAGTCGGACACCAAGAAGCCATCAAAACCGAGTTCCCCTTTGAGAAGGTCTGTGAGCAGATAGCCGTGAATGTGAAGCTTGGCATCTTGCCAGCTGCTCAGTGACACCATGATGCTGCGGGCGCCGTTGGCAATGGCGGCCACGTAGGGAGGCAGGTGCATTCGACGCAGCTCCTGTTCGCTGATGTCGGCATTCCCCTGGTCTAGTTGCTGGCCCCAAGTGCCGTGTTCATACAACTCGCCAAATTCGGCGTCGTGCTCCTCGATCACCCTCCGTCGCTCTTCCCCGCCATCCTCGTCGAGACCGTCAAAGGGTGTGCCGTCGACAATTGCCTCAGGTGTGGCGCTGCCCCAACTGGTGGCGCCATCGGCGACGAAGTGCTTGACGCAGCCGAGCACCACCCTGGGATCCGAAAGATCTCCCGATGCAACGTCTTGCAGGCCCTGCAGAAACGCCACACTCAGCTCGGTAACCAGGTCAACGTCTTCGGAGTAGGCCTCGAGAGTACGGCCCCATCGGATGTCCTGCGGAACGCTGACGGGAGGAGCAAAGTCCCATCGCACCCCGGTAGCGGTCAGCTCCGCTGCGGTGACTCGGGCGATGCGATGCACCAGATCGGGATCCCGGGTTGCACCAAGTCCGATGTTGTGAGGGAACACGGTGGAGCCGTGGACGTTGGTGTTTCCGTGCACGGCGTCGACCCCATACAGGAGAGGTATGCGGAGTCGGGACCGAAGCGCACCGTCCTGAAACGCGCTGACCATCTCCCGCCACGCTTCCGGCGTGTTCGGCTCTGGGTTGCCGCCGGCCCCCGACAGCACCGAACCGATGCCGTACTGCGCCACCTCGTCGGGCGTGATGCTGTACTTCTCGACCTGCGTCATCTGGCCGACCTTCTCGACAACCGTCATGTCGGAGATCAGCCGATCGATCGATCGGTCGTCCACTAGAACCTCCTCGCCGAATCGGAGCCCGGGTTCTGGTCGGGTGTGCCGACCAGAACCCAAGGAGCGGGAAGGGAGGAGGATCGCCCCATCTCATTGCTCCGATATCGCATGCCGCGCCCGGGCGCCGGCGGATGACTCTCCGCGCTTCTCCTACTTGTCAGCACCCGACACCACGATTCCCGACAGGAAGATCCTCTGCGAGAAGAAGAAGATCGTCAGTGGGATAACCAGGGCGATGAACGACGCCGCCATGATCAGGTTCGGGTTGTTTTCGTAGGTCCCGCTGAAGAAGGTCAGACCCACCGAGATGGGAACAATGTCCCGGTTCCCAGCCAAGTAGATCAGTGGGTCGAAGAAGTCGTTCCACGCAAAGAAGAAGTGGAACAACGACACAGCCGTCAACGCCGGCACAGCCTGCGGCAAGATCACCTGGATAAACGTGCGGAACGGTCCCGCCCCATCCACGGCTGCAGCTTGCTCCATTTCCCTCGGAATGGTCATGAAGTATTGACGCAACAGAAACACGTTGTAGGCGTTTCCGAACATCAATGGGACTATCAGAGGCAACCAAGTGCCCGTCCACCCGATCTGCGTGAAGAACGCATATTTCGGGATCAGCGCTACCGCCGGCGGCAGGACGATCGTCCCGATCAACACCATGAAGAGCACGCTCCTGAACGGGAACCTGAACCTGGCGAACCCGTACGCGACCAGGGCCGATGCGGAAACCGCCCCCACCAGGGTTACGAAGGCATACAGCAACGTCCAGAACAGCATGCGGGGGAAGTTGATGAAGTCCCACGCATCCTGGTAGTTGCCCCACGCCCAGGCGGACTCACGAACCGAATCGAGCTGTCTCCAGTTGCCTTCCCATACAATCGTCCCCGCGTCGGGGTCGTCGGGGTCGATGAACTCGCTTTCCTGGCGACCCGGTTGGACGATGGCCAAGTTCTGTACTTCGCCATCGATCGGTACGGCCAGAATGTCGTATTCTCTTCCCTCATACTCGAAGGTGGCGGGCTGGGAAGGAAGGATCGGAGCTTCGGGATCCGACGCCTGTTCGCTGGTCTTCACGGATGTGATGAACGCATAGGCCATCGGCATCAGGAATATGGCCAGCAAAACAGTTGCCAGAGCTGTCGTACCCATCTTCAGCAGGAGGGTGCGACGCCGTGCTTTGAGCTTCCACTCCGGTTCGGGTTCGACCTCGCCCCGCCTCTTGTCTCTGATTGAGGTAGCCATGTCAGTCCCCCCCTGCGTAGTAGACCCAGTATTTCTGTGTACCAAAGAGGAGGATGGTTATTGCCAATCCAATGAAGAACAGGAACCAAGCGAGGGCGGCACCGTATCCCATCTGCGAGAAGTCAAAGGCTTGCTGATAGAAGTAGATCATGAAGAAGTTGGTGGCTCCCTCCGGGTAGCCGGTGGTGCCTTGGAGCACAAAGGGAGGCAAGAAGTACTGGAGCAGAGCGACAACTCCCAGCACCAGGTTGTAGAAGATCACCGGGGTTACCATCGGAATGCTGATCGTACGTAGTCGGCGCCACCATCCGGCACCGTCTATGTGGGCAGCCTCGTGCAGGGCGGTCGGGATTCCCTGCAGTCCGGCGAGGGTGATGAGGATCATGTTGCCGATTCCCCAGATGCCGATGAAGGTGTAGGTGACCGGGATCAAGGTTGGATTGTCGAGCCACCTGATGCCGTCGACACCAACCGCGTTGATGCCGAACAACTCGATGATCCGGTTGAGCCAACCAGTCTGCGAGTTCAGCACCTGACCCCAGATGAGCGCCCCTGCCACAAACGGAACCAAAGACGGTGCGAAAAACAGTGTCCGAAAAATGTTCCTGCCCCACAGATTCAGTGAGTTGAGCAGCACTGCCAGCATGAACGCCGAGAACATCGAAATCGGCAGCATTATCAGGCCAAACCGCAGGGTCACCCATAACGACGACCACGTGTTGGGATCGTCGAACAGCATCCGCGTCCAGTTGTCCAACCCGGTAAAGCTGGCCTCGTTGGTGGCAAGGTTGTAGTCGAATAGCGAGATGATAAACGAGGCCGCCATCGGGATCAGGTAGAAGACCAGGAAGCCGATCAGCCAAGGAGAAATGAAGGCAAAACCAAGTTTCGCCTCGTACTTTTCGGAGTCCGACATCTTGCCACGCCGAAACCTTGGTCCCGCCCTCTCCTTCGAGATTGCATCTGTGAATGTCATGGCTCTCCCTTCCGCCGGCTTTTGGCGGGCCGGACAGTCCGGCCCGCCACACGGTCAGCCTCCTGTGCTATCCCTCCGCCCGATCGAAGATCGGCTGCAGAATCCCTTCCAGTTCGGGAATTGCAGCTGCGATGTCGGCATTGGGATCACGAACTAGCGGATCCCACCAGCTGTCGAGACCGTCGATCGACTCGATATAGGCGGGCCACCATGCCTCATGGCTGGGAATATCCGGATAGGCCAGGGAATCCTGGGCGACTTGCCAGGTGAATCCGGCGTCGTTGGCCGGATCTGCGACAAAGTCGGCCTGGGCGCTGATCCGCGCCGGCAGCGCACCGTAGACCTTGGCTAGCTCGGGAGCCATCTCCGGGCCCAACATCCATCCGACAACCTGAAAGGCCTCGTTGGGATACGCGCTCGACTTGGGGATCGCAAACGTATCGGCGTGCAACTTGGCCGTGACCTCGCCACTGGGTCCAGCGGGAACCGCGGCTGTGTCGAAGTCATCGAACGGAAGCTCGCCGGTACCCCAACCCTGGAACCAGGTGTGGGTGGCCATTATCGAACAGTTCCCGGACCCGAGCGGTGACGGGTTCGCCAGCAAGTCGCTGGCAAGGAAGTCGGGAGTCGGGGTGATGTTGTACTCGTAGATGTTGTCGTGATGCCACTGCGCGTAATCCTTCCAAGGCTCCGGGAACTGGAAGGTGGTGCCATCGTCGGCGACGAAGTTGCCCGCTCCGAACAGGGTGGCTAGGCCGCGGAACTCATTCTGGACGGTTGCGCAATACCCCCACTGCACCTGATTGTTGGGATCAAAACCGTCGTCGGCCGGGGTGAGCCCGTTCGCGTCGACGGAAAGCACGATGGCGAGCTCGCGCAGGGTGTCGACGTTCCAGGGCTTCTCGTTGCCGTCGGCATCGACATAGGGAGCACCGAACTCTTGCGGCGGGTATGCCAGACCGGCCTCATCGAAGTGAGCCGAGTTGTACCACACCATCGACGGGAATGCCCCGAAAGGCAGACCGATTTGCTCGCCTCCGATGTTCCAGAAGTCGACGAACGCCTGATCAAAGTCACTCAAGTCGTAGTTGTTCGACTCGATGTAGGGCGCGATATCCAGCCATCCACCAAAGAACGTGGCGGCGCTGCGAACACCCATTGGACCGACGATATCCGGCGGGTTGCCGCCGGCGATCTGGGTCTGCAGGATCGTCGCAGCCTGATCGGCGTCCACGACCTCCATCTTCAGCGAAATGTTCTCGCCGAGTGGCTTGGTGGCGTTGAACTCATCGACGATGGCCTGCTGCAGCGGGATCACCGGGGCGTCCGTGCCCGCACCCATGCCGATAAACCATCGGAGCTCAACGGCTTCACCGGACGGCGCCGCCGTGGTAGCAGCACTGCCGTCGTCCGATGGAGCCGCCGTTGTTCCGTCATCACCGCCTGAAGGCGCTGCAGTTGTTGCATCTGCATCGTCACTACCGCCGCATGCCGCAGCGATGAGGCTCATCGCCAGCAGCAGTAGCACGATCACATTGAGTTTGCGTATGTTCACGCGTGATTACCTTTCTTTCTGGTCTTGACGCGAGCCACATGAGGCCCGCACTATCAAATCGGTGGGAAGAATCGTTCTTCTGGGAGACGATGCCGGGGTTGCGATCATGTCGAGAAGCAATGCCACTGCCGCTTCGCCCAACCTCTCCGGCCGTTGCCGGACGGTTGTGAGCGGCGGCTCCATCTCGGCAGCCAATGGCATGTCATCGAACCCGGCCAGTGCAATGTCGTCCGGTATTTGCAGTCCGGCGGCGCGTATCTCATTGAGCGCCCCTGCCGCCATCCGATCGCTGGCGGCAAAAACCGCATCGGGTCGGTGCTCGAGCAGAGCTCTCATGCCGACTCGACCGCCGGCCTCCGAGAAGTCGGACTCGTAGATGAGGGTTTCGTCGACCCTCAAGCCGAACGCTTCGATTGCCGCCCTGTAGCCGGCCAGCCGATCCGCGGCGGCTGGGGCAAAGTTCGGGCCGGCGATCGTGGCCACCCGGCGGTGTCCGAGGCGGAGCAGGTGGCTGGTTATCTGCTGGGCGCTTCCCCGGTTGTCGACGTCGACGTAGCTGACTCGATCGTCATCTGATCGACCGATGCTCACCATCGGGGTCTGTGAAGCGAGCAGCGGCTCGAGCAGGGGATCGTCGACCTGCCCCGCAACAAAAACGATGCCGGCGACTACTCCCTGACGGGCAATCTCGTCCACGGTGTGGCGGAAACTGGTATCCCCGAGCGAGAGCATGACAAAGTGGTCTCGCTCATCGGCAGCCACGGCGAGGCCATGCAGAAGGCTGACGAAGAACGGATCGGAGAGGATGTTGTCGACCGCTCCGGGCATTACCGCGGCAATAACGTTGGTCGTTCCCGAGGCCAGTCCTCGTGCGGCGAGATTGGGCCGGTAGCCCTCCCTGCGGACAACGTCCCGGACGTGCTCTCTGGTGGCTTCGCTGACCCGGGGGTCGTCATTGACGACCCGGGAGACGGTCGAACGGGAGACGCCGCTCAGTTCGGCTATCTGTTCGAGTGTACGTGCCACTCGAGCCCTTCCTCCTCGCACACCAGCGTGGGAGCGTTCCCACAATCATCTGGGAGCGCTCCCACTCTATTGGCGGGAATCCCACAATGTCAAGCCCGCACATCGCCTGGCATGCGCTCACCGGAAAGAGCGCTCCCATCGTTGTCCGTTAGAATGCCATTCACAGGCGGCCACCACAACGAGAGAGCACGGCCAACTCATGACAAAGACCCAAAACACAACCCCATCCGCGGCTCCCCTGGAAGCAGATGTCGAAGCCATTGGCGGGCGGTTTGTCGATCTCGAGGGCGTCGCCATGTACCAGATCAGCGGGTTCGACAATATGCCCCCGTTCCTCGTGAGCGTCGTCTCCAGTTCGGACCACTGGATGTACGTGTCCACCGGAGGCGGTCTGGCCGCGGGGCGGGTGGACCCGGGACGCTCGCTATTCCCATACGAAACCGACGACCGCCTCTACCGGGCCGCAGGGACCACCGGACCCTTCACCCTCCTCCGCGTCACCGTTGCGGAGCGTGGACCAGTGCTGTGGGAGCCGCTCACCGACATCGTCGGACTCACCCCGGCGACCCGGAATCTCTACAAGAGCCTCACCGGCGACACCGTCGTTTTCGAGGAGATTCGCGACGACCTCGGGCTTACGTTCCGCTACCGGTGGAGCACCTCCGCTGAGTACGGCTTCGTCCGCACTTCAACACTCATCCGGAACCACGAGGCAGCCCCGGCGAGCGTCGAGATCCTCGACGGTCTTCTCAATGTCATGCCCGCAAACGTGCCGCTGGGGCTCCAGCAGTCGAGCAGCACCCTTGCTGAGGCCTATCGGCGCAACGAAGTGGACCCCAGCACAGGGATGGCCATCTACTCCCTGGAATCGCGGATAAGCGACGGAGCTGAGCCCGCTGAGTCGTTGCGCGCCAACGTGGTCTGGCCGATCGGTCTAGAAGACGTGAAGGTGGCGCTGTCGAGCGACCAGATAGCTGAGTTCCGGCGCGGAAACCCTGTACACGGTGAGAGCCTCACCAAGGGCTGCCGCGGCGCCTACTTGCTCAACGCAACTTTCGGCCTGACCGCCGGTGAGAAGAGGTCCTGGCAGATCGTGGCCGATGTCTATCAGACCCAGCTAGACGTCCAGCATCGCCGTGCCGAGATCCTTGCGGCGTCCGATCTGTCGGAATCCATCGACGTAGATGTCGATCGCGGCTCAGATCGGCTGCGCAGCCTGATTGCCATGGCCGACGGCGCACAATGCACCCAGGACGTCATGGCAACGGCACACCACTTTGCCAACACCCTGTTCAACAGCATGCGAGGCGGCGTTCTGGTCGAGAACGGCTCCGTTGACGTTGAAGACCTATCCAGCTTCCTCGAACACCGCAACCGGGCTGCCTATCGCACCCACGCTGCCTGGCTGTCGTCGCTCGGTGACCGTGTCGACCGGCGCCAACTGCTCGACCAGGCCGGAGATCAGAACGACCCGGATTTGGAGCGCCTCTGCCATGAGTATCTGCCCCTCACCTTTAGCCGCCGTCACGGAGATCCCAGCCGACCGTGGAACATGTTTGCGATCAACGTACAAGACGACGACGGCAACCAGATACTCGATTACCAGGGAAACTGGCGCGACATCTTCCAGAACTGGGAGGCACTGTGCTACAGCTTCCCGAACTACCTGGAAAGCATTGTCGCCAAATTCGTGAACGCCTCGACCGTCGACGGATTCAACCCATACCGGGTGACAAGAGACGGCATCGACTGGGAGGTCCCCGAGCCGGAGAATCCCTGGAGCAACAACTTCGGGTATTGGGGCGATCACCAGATCATCTATCTGCTTCGGCTACTCGAGGCACTGAGTTCCTTCTATCCCGATGCGCTTCCGAGGATGCTCAACCGAGAGGTGTTCAGCTACGCCGATGTCCCCTACCGGATACGGCCATACGACGCCATCTTGCGGGATGCCAAGAACACAGTCGACTTCGACCACGACCATGCCGGCGAAATCGCGGACCGTACTGCCATCCTTGGCTCCGACGGCAGGCTCCTCATGAACCATGAGGGAAACGTTATGCACGTAACCCTGGCGGAGAAGCTGCTCGTTCCCGCGTTGGCGAAGCTCGGCAATCTCGTCGTCGACGGCGGCGTCTGGATGAACACGCAGCGCCCTGAGTGGAACGACGCCAACAATGCTTTGGTTGGATACGGGTCGTCGATGGTCACGCTGGCGTACCTCAGGCGCTACTTCGCCTTCTGCGAGGATCTCTTCAGTGATACGGGAGACGGCGAGTTCGTCGTGTCCACCGAGGTGGCGCGGTGGATGGAACAGACGCTGTCCGGCCTTGCTACCTATTCCGATCGCCTGGAGCAACCTGACGTCAGCGACCGCCGCCGCAAGCGCGTACTCGATTGGCTGGGCTCCGCATTCTCGGACTACCGAGCAGCCGTCTACGAGCACGGGTTCTCCGGCAAGGCAACGGTGAGCGCAGCGGATGTCGTCGCGTTGTGCCGGGTAGCCGTCGACTACGCCGATCACAGCATCGGTGCCAACCGTCAGGAGTCCGGGCTGTACCACTCCTACAACCTCGTCCACATCGAAGACGAAGGCCGAGAAATGTCCGTCGATCATCTCCCGACAATGCTCGAAGGACAGGTGGCGGCTCTCAGTTCTGGAGTGGCGTCCTCTGCTGAAGTGTTGGCCATCGTCGACGCTCTCTACGAAAGCGCGCTGTACCGGCCTGATCAGAACAGCTTCATGTTGTATCCGGCACGTCAACTGCCGAACTTTCTCGATCGGAACACGCTTCCCGACCCGGATGTGGATGCAAACCCGCTGTTGGTGACACTCCTCGAAGCCGGAGACACGACTGTCATCGAGAAGGATGCTCTCGGTACGCGTCGATTCGCTCCGTCGATCACCAGCAGCGCCAACCTGGCCGAGGCACTCGATCATCTCAGCGCTGAGCCGGAGTGGACGGAACTCGTTGCCGCGCACCGTTCCGCGGTCGACGATCTATTCGAAAAGGTGTTCCAGCACAAGAGGTTCACGGGCCGGTCCGGATCCATGTACAAGTACGAGGGACTCGGCTCGATCTACTGGCACATGGTTGCCAAGCTGCTCCTGGCGGTGCAGGAGGCGTTCTGGCACGCACGGTCCAGGGGGGAGTCTGCTGAAACCCAGAACGCCTTGGGCGACGCCTACTACCGGGTGCGTGCCGGTTTGAGCTCGGACAAGACGCCCGCCCAGTACGGTGCCTTCCCCGCCGACCCCTACTCGCATTCCCCGTCGCATATGGGTGCGCAACAGCCCGGCATGACCGGCCAGGTAAAGGAGGAGGTGCTTACCCGCTGGGGCGAGTTGGGTATCCGTGTCGACGATGGAATCATCGAGTTCGATCCCGTCCTGTTGCGGCGCCGCGAGTTCCTCACCGAGCAAACGGATTGGATCTACTACGACAGTTCCGGTCGGAAGCAGACACTCGAGGTGCCGGCCGACGCTCTCGCATTCACCTACTGCCAGGTCCCCATCATCTACCACATCGGTGACGATGCGGGCATCGTGACGGTGAGCGCCGCCGACGGGAGCTCGGCGACGTTCTCGGACCTGCGACTCGACAAGCAAACGAGCGCCGCAGTATTCGCAAGGCGGGGTGAAGTCGCACACATCGAAGTCCGGCTGCCAGAGTCGCTGATCAGCCGACGATGACTCCGCGGGCGAACGTGTACAAGCCGCCGAGTGCGAGAAGCCACAACACCAGTGCTCCCGATTTCCAGCCGCGGCCACGCTTCCACGCCTTCCACCCGACCCAAACGAAGATCAGGCTCAAGATCAGATCGAAAACGATCGGAGGAGGCGGATACGGCTCCCTCCGCTGGGCCAGCAGCGAAACATCCACAAGCATCGCTCTAGCCACCCCCCGCGAGAATCACACCCACCAGTGGCACTACAGCGATGATCGCAAGGACAGGGGCGACCACCAGCGCTGCCGCAAGCCGGGTAGGAATGCGGTGTGCTTCGCTGACTGCCACTACAGCGCATGCCGTCGACCAGACTCCCCCAATGAGAAAGCCCGGGATGAAATCGGCAATCGGAACAAACCCCAGGGCCTGCGGAGCCATCGCATACCCGAGAGGGCGCAGCATCTGAACGTATTCGGCGCCGCCGCCCAAGCGCCGACCCACTGCAACCAGGAACCAGGTCCCGCCAAAAAGGAGCGCCGTCGCCCACGCGAACGCCCCCAACAACCACCACAGCGGGCTGATGATCCTCATCAGCATCAATCCGAGACCCATGATCAGAGACGACAGGGCGGCAACGAGAACGGCTTCTCTGGTTCGAGCTGGGTTCTCCGCCACCGACGAATAGAAGCGAGGATCGAGGCGCATGGCCTTCCATACGCGTTCCGCAAAAACGCGTCTGCGTGTCTCTCTGTAATCCGTGCGCATCCTCCGAGTACGACCTTGCAATACTGGCAGCACAGCTCTGCCTCCCCCAACTCGACAGCCCATACGACCGGCTGGCCGTCTAGCGGGGAGTCCGGCCATGCAGGCTATGAGCACCCCAAAGAAGAAGTGATAAGCAACATGCCTAGGAGACCGAGATGAGTACGTGGGTCGCGGACACGCTCGCAGCGATGACTCTCGACGAGAAGATGTCGATGCTGGCGGGCCACAATCGTTGGGAGACCGTACCGGTCGATCGGCTCGGTGTGCCATCACTGAAAGTGACCGACGGACCCAACGGCGCCCGGGGTGCCGACACGAACCATGGACCGACATCAACCAGTTTCCCGGGGTGCCGACGTGTTGCTGGCGCCGACCGTAAACATCCCCCGCGTCCCCAATGCCGGCCGCAATTTCGAATGTTTCTCCGAAGATCCTGTGCTTTCGGGCCTACTGGCGGCGGCCTATGTGGGCGGTCTCCAGGACGAGGGGGTCGCCGCCTGCATCAAGCACTTCGTATGCAACGACCAGGAGCACGAGCGCACCTCCATCGACGCGGTCGTCGATGAACGAGCGTTGCGGGAGATCTACCTCGAACCGTTCCGCATCGCTGTTGCGGCGTCCAACCCCTGGTCGGCAATGTCGGCATACAACTCGATCAACGGCACAACCGCATCCGAAAATCCACTTCTCGACGACGTTCTCCGTGATGAGTTCGGTTTCGACGGCGTGGTCATCTCGGACTGGCATGGAACCTACGGGCCGGATGTGGCTGGATCCGGACTCGACCTCGAGATGCCGGGCCCGGCGCGATGGATGGCCGCCGACCGCATCCGGGAAGCTCTCGCTACCGGGGCCATCGATGAGGGACTCATCGACCGCAAAGCGAAACGGCTGCTGACTCTGCTCGACAGGACCGGGGCCCGTCACCGCCTCGCACCCGAGCCGGAGCGTGCCGAAGAACCGACTGCTCATCGCCAGTTGGCACGCCGCGTCGCAGTCGAGTCGATGGTCCTGCTGAAGAACGAGTCGGTGCTCCCGATCACCAAACCGAAGCGAATCGCCGTGATTGGCGAACTCGCCGCGGCTACCCCGCACCAAGGAGGCGGAAGCTCGGCGGTGAACCCGCATCGAGTCGTCTCGATCCTGGAGGGAATCCAGGCCGCGGCACCGAGCGGATCAACTTTGGACTGGGCGTTGGGGGCCACGGCCCACCGCTACCCGCCGCCAATCGATGCAGGCCAACTCACCAATGCAGCAACCGGTTCTGGTTTCCTAGCCGAGTACTTCGCCGCACCGCAGCCTGAGGGCGAGCCGGCGCTGATCGTGTCAACCGATGGGGCTCGCATGATCTTCGCAGGTGAGGGTGACGTCAAAGTCGACATGGAGGCATTCTCGCTACGGCTCTCCGGACGTTTCGTGGCAAGGGAAAGTGGGCTCCATGTCTTTGCGGCAGCAGCCGCCGGCCGGCTCCGGATTACATCCGGCGATGCAGCAGTGGTCGACCAGTGGGATGAGGGAGAACCGCAACCGGCAATCTGGGAAGCAGACCTGAGTGCGGGAGATGACCTGGATCTCGTCGTCGAATACGGATCGCTACCCAATGAAGGGGAGCGATGGCTCGGGATCGGGTGTGAGTTGCCCGCACCTGCAAACCCCATCGAGGAGGCGTGCAGGCTCGCCGCAGAGTCCGATGTTGCCATCGTTGTGGTTGGACTGAACCCGGATTGGGAAAGCGAGAGGTTCGATCGCCCCGACCTGTCACTACCCGGCGAGCAAGACCGTTTGGTCAGCGCAGTAGCCGCGGCCCAGCCGAACACGGTCGTGGTGACAGTGTCCGGGTCGGCAATCGAAATGCCGTGGCTCGACCAATCGGGAGCGGTACTCCAGGCTTGGTACGGCGGCCAAGAAGTCGGGGCGGCGGTGGCGGACGTGATGTTCGGCACCGCAGATCCGGGTGGCCGGCTACCGGTGACCTTCCCGCGAGACTCGAAACAGCATCCGGGCCTACTCAACTATCCAGGAGAAGCCGGGAAGGTCCGCTACGGCGAAGGTGTGTACGTCGGGTATCGGGGCTTCGACAGACTCGGCTTGGAGCCGATGTTCTCCTTCGGTCACGGCCTTTCCTACACGACGTTCGCCATCGATGACATCGCCGCTGCCGAGCGGGGTGCAAACGTCGTCTTGTCTGCCCGCCTGACAAATGTCGGTGAGCGCAAGGGCGCGGAGGTCATCCAGGTCTTCGCCAAGGACATCGGAGACGTAGATCGCCGCCTCGCAGGGTTCGCCAAGGTGCATCTGGAGGCAGGCGAATCTGCCATCGTCGACATACCGATTAACCGCGAGCAACTGCGTTGGTGGAATCCTGAAGCACCGGGATGGGAGACCGCGACCGGTGAGATCGAGTTCGAGGTCCGTGGCACGTTTGGGACGGCAACGGCGGCGGCATTGCTGGACTAAGTCGCGAGACCGCGGTCACTCGGTTCCGCAGCGCCGCCCGCAGGGAGCTCGGGTGAACGCGCCCCCACCGGTTCTTGCGTTGGCCGTGCCGAGATACCGGCACCGGCTACGCACGAACGGAAAGGCGCGGCGCGGCGGTAGCGCCGCCTCGCCTCAAGTCATACCGTCCGTGGATCCGGTGACGTTCGGCCCTTCCCAGTGACGCTTAACAGTTTGTAAGCTTTGTTGATCGGGTTGGAGGAGGTTTGCTTTGGTGATCGCCAACGAGTTCGAGTACCGACGTCCTACGACGCTTGCGGAGGCTACCCAGGTCCTTGCGCAGCATTCAGGTTCGGTGAAGGTCCTTGCCGGTGGAACAGATCTTGTTGCCTGGCTGCGCGACGACGCCATCGCCCCGGACCTGGTCATCGACATCAAAGCCATCCCGGATCTGCGTGACATCAAGATCGACGGAGATGTATTGCACATCGGTTCGCTGGTCACCTTCACCGAGCTCATCGAATCCGACGTGGTGAAAGAGCATGTTCCCCTGCTCGCCGAGATGGCCGAGACGGTGGCCTCGCCCGGAATCCGCAACCGCGCCACGATGGCGGGGAACATCTGCTCCGCAGTCCCGTCGTGTGATGCCGGGCCCGTCTTGCTGGCCTACGACACCGCTGTTCATTTGACCGGACCCAGCGGCAACCGCAGCGTCGATATCAACGACTGGTTCACGGGTCTCCGGCAGACGGCCGGCACCGATGATGAGGTCGTCACTCATCTGACTATCAAGCTGCGCCAACACGGGGGCGTCTACGTCAAGCTAATGCGCTACGCCGGTGAGGACCTCGCCCAGGCCGCCGTCGGCATTGTGGCCTACCCCGACAACGAATACCGGGTTGCGTTTGGGGCCGTGGCCCCGACGCCCATTAGATCTGCCGTGATCGAAGAGACGCTGAGAGGCAAACCGCTGGACGACGATCTCGTAGCCGCGGTGGTGGCCATGGTCCCCGACGAAATCAGCCCGATCACCGACATGCGATCAACCGCCGAGTACCGCACTCACATGACCGGCGTGATGCTCAAACGTGGGCTGTGGGCGGCCAGACAGAGACTCGACGGAACCGGGCCGGCTTACGGCGCCCGGCTTATCTGAGGGGATGACGATGGATCTAGAGATCAATGTCAACGGAGAGCAATGGGTGCTCAACGTCGCCCCGGCCGATGTGCTGCTCGACGTTCTCAGGGAACAGGTCGGGACCAAGAGCCCGAAGATCGGCTGCGAACGCGGCGACTGCGGATCGTGCACGATCCTCATGGACGGTCGCTCCGTGCGGAGTTGCCTGGTACTGGCCGTCGAGGCTGAAGGCCACGACATCGTGACGGTCGAAGGCATCAGCTACGAGGGCATGAGCCAGTTGCAGGATCTGTTTATCAGCACCAACGCCTTCCAGTGCGGGTTCTGCGCCCCGGGAATAGTCCTCGCGGCGACCGAACTGCTCGAGAACAACCCCGACCCCACCCGTCACGACGTGCAAGACGCGCTGGCGGGCAACCTGTGCCGCTGCACTGGATACGAGCCGATCATCGAAGCGGTTCTTGCAGCTGCGCCTGCCCGCCAGGAAGGAGACTCGCAATGACGACGACGTTCCCCTTCGAGGCCGAGTCCACAGAAGATGAACTGAAGACCGTCGGCACCGCAGCGGTGCGCATCGACGGCCTCGACAAGATCAGCGGCGCCGCCGAGTTCGTTGATGACATGGACTTTGGCCCCGGGCTCCTCCATGCGGCCATCGTCGAGAGTCCCCACGCATACGCCAAGATCCTGTCGATCGACACCTCAGAGGCCGAGAAGGCGAAGGGTGTAGTGCGCGTCGTTACCGGCGACGATTTCCCATACAAGTTCGGCATGTACATGGAGGACAGGTACATCTTCGCCCAGGACCATGTCCGCTTCGTCGGCGAGCAGGTAGCCGGGATCATCGCCCGCAGTCACCGCGAAGCCGTACAGGCGGCCAAGCTCATCAAGGTCGAGTATGAGGTGCTGAAACCGCTGCTCGATCCCAAGAAGGCCTTCGCCGACGACGCCGAGCTCGTCCACCCCGACCTGGGCGACTACACCCACGTCCCCTGGTTCTTTCCACAGGCCAACACCAACATCGCCCACTGGCGCAAGATCCGCAAGGGCGACACCGAGAAGGCGTTCGCAGAAGCCGACTACGTCCTCGAAGACACCTACACGGTTCCCCGATACGCCCATTGCGCCATCGAACCGCATGTCACGGTGAGCAAGCTCGACCAGTCGGACCGGCTCACCGTGTGGACCGCATCACAATCTCCGCACACCCAGCGTCATCTGTTTGCCGAGGCGCTGGCGCCGCTCGGGTTCACCCACAAGGACGTTCGCGTGATCACGCCCTATGTGGGCGGCGGCTTCGGCGGCAAGGCCGGGGTTTCGATGGAGATCATGGGCGCCGCCATGGCAACGCTCGTCAAGGGTCGGCCCGTGAAACTGCGCTGGACCCGGGAGCAGGAGTTCTACAACACCTACCAGCGACAGGGCGTCATCGCCGAGCTCAAGGTCGGCGTCATGAACGACGGCACCATTACTGCAGTCGAGCACAGGCTCTATTGGGATGCCGGTGCCTACGTCGAATACGGCGCCAACGTGGTGAATGCGGCCGGGCTGTCGGCCACAGGCCCCTACCGGGTCCCCAACATCACCAACGACTCGCTGTGCATGTACACGAATCTCCCGCCCGGTGGCCCCTACCGCGGATTCGGGTATTCAGAATTCCACTTCGGGCTCGAATCACACATGGATCGCATTGCCGAAGCCATCGGCATGGACCCGGTGGACTTCCGCCGCAAGAACGCCATCGTCGAAGGCGATGAACTCGCCTACGGCGCACATATGAATCCATCCGGCTTGATCGAAGCTATCGACAAGGTCGCCGACGCCATCGATTGGGGCACAGACGAGGAATCAGACAACCCGGACACCGTAATGGGCAAGGGAATGGCCCTGTTCTGGAAGGCGCCGGCGATGCCGCCGAATGCCTCGTCGGCATCGTTCCTCAAGTTCAACGAGGACGGCAGCCTCAACATCACCGTCTCCGGCATGGAGCTCGGGCAGGGCTACCTCACCGTGATGGCGCAGATCGCCTCAGAGGTCCTCACCGTTCCCGTTGAGAAGATCCGGGTGGAGACGCCCGACACCGATCGCAACCCCTATGAGTGGCAGACGGTTGCTTCGCATGTCACCTGGAGCTCGGGTCTGGCGGTGGAGAAGGCGGCCATCGAAGCCCGCGGCAAGATCTTCGATGTGATCCACCAGGTCTACGGCTACGAGGACGACTCGCTGTATCTCGAAGACGAAAAGGTCAAGTGCAAGACCGACCCGGACTTCGAGAAGTTGCTCAGCGACTTTGTCATCGACGGTATCCAGACCGAAGAGGGCACCTGGCGGGGCGGCCCCATCATCGCTACCGGCAAGTTCATGCCCGAGTTCACTAATGCCAACAGCGACCCGGAGACCGGTCAGGGTGGCCATCCCAACGTCCATTACACGGTCGGAGCAACCGGGGTGGTGCTCGAGATCGACAAAGACTCGGGCCGAATCTGGGTGCGCAAGGCCGCACTTGCAGTGGACGCCGGGCGGGCGATCAACCCCGACCTGGTGACGGGGCAGATCGTCGGCGGGCTCGTCCAGGGCCTTGCCACCGTGCTCTATGAAGACATGCGCTTCGACGAGGGCGGCAAGATGATGAACCCCACATTCACCGACTACAAGATCCCGACGGCCTTCGACATCCCCGACGAGATCATCCCCATCATCGTCGAGGTGCCCCAACCAGACGGGCCGTTTGGTGCCCGCGGGGTTGGGGAGCACACGATGATCGCCGCCGCCCCGGTCATCGCCAACGCCGTCTACGACGCCCTCGGTGTCCGCATCAAGTCGATGCCTATAACCCAAGAGAAGATTGCAATGTCCTATCTCGAGAAGAGGAGTGGATAGCGAATGTCCGTCGATCTAGAGAAGATCCTTCGGCCCGTCGAAGCGGAGATGAAACCGTACGAGCCGAAGTACATGATGCTCGCCAGCGGCGAGGCGGTAGTGGTTCGGCAGGTCTTCCGGGATGAGATCCCCGACCTGCTCAAGCACGTCGAACCGCTCATCCACGTGGAGCGCGACTACTACGACGTCGTCGCCGCCCGGGTCTACGCCGAGCTGCTCGGCTACTACCAGTACCGGTTCCAGGACCAGTACGTGCTCGCATTGCAGGTGGACGGCGAGCTGGCCGCAATCGTCAACGGACGCCAGGTGACACCCACCCTCGGGCTGTCGCTGCACACGCTGGCGCTGCGTCGCGGCCTACGCATCGGCGCTCATGGATTCGCCGCCAAAATGGAGTACCACATCGACACGCTGGGTCACGACGAGGTCCTCATCGTCGCCGAGTCACCAATCGGCTTCCGCCGCTGGATGATCGAATACAAGCTCGAGAAGCGCTTCCACATTCCACACGAACTTGGTGGTGTCCCCTCGTGGGCGTTGACCCGGGAGCTCTTCGACCGGGCCCGCTCCAAGCTTGTCGTCGGCCGTCGACCGGTACCGCCGGAACTGCTCGACAAGGCTCTGGAGAGCATCCTTCCACCCTCCGATCCACCGACTCCTGCGTTGGACCCGCTGGCGGCCACCCGGGCGATGTATGACCCGACCGCTACCGCCCTTGTCCAGCAGCGCTGGGAGATGGAGAAGGGGGCCGGCAATGCGTGACGTCTACGTAGCCGGCATCGGCATCACCACCTTCACCCGGCTCGAGTATCCGCTGGTCGAGATTGCCTCGTATGCGTCGATGATGGCGCTCAAAGACGCCGGTGTCACCGAGGTCGATCAGATCTACGTGGCCAACATGGGCGCCCCTCGAGTGAACCACCAGACGGCGCTGGCCAGTGCGGTGGCGGACAGTCTCAGCCTGCTCCCGGCGGGGGCGGCAGCCATCGAAAACGGCCCCGCCTCGGGCGCCGCCGCCATCAAGGCCGGCTTCCAGGCAGTGGCCTCCGGGATGGACGATGTGGTGTTGGTCACGGGAGTGGAGCGGATGCGCGAGGTGAACAACCTCGAAGCGACCGACTTCGTTGCGACCTTGACCCACCCGCTCACGGAGTACATCTACGGCGTGACCCTTCCCGCGCATGCAGCGATGTTTGCCCGCTTGTACATGGAGAAGTACGGCGTCACCGAGCGCCACCTCGCCATGGTGGGCGTCAAGAATCAGAACGCCGCACTCAACAACGTCTGGGCGCACCTGCAGCAGGGAATCACACTCGAGGGGATTCTCGATTCTCCCGAGGCTATGACGAACAACCCATATGTCGCCGAGCCGTTGCGATTCTTCGATGCATGTCCTGTCTCCGACGGTGGAGCGGCCATCATCCTGGTCTCGAAGGAGAAGGCGCAAGAGTTGGGTCGTCCGATGATCCGCCTCAGTGGCCTCGGCCAGGCAACCGACACCCATGCGGTTTTCGAGCGCGAAGAGCCGACCGATCTGTTGGCAGTTCGCAAAGCGGCCAAGGATGCGTACGAGATGTCGGGGCTCTCCCCCGAAGAGATCGACGTGGCCGAGTTGCACGATGCGTTCACCATCCTCGAGATAGCCGAGAGCGAGGAGGTGGGCTTCTTCCCCAAGGGAGAGGGGCACATCGCCCTGGAGAAGGGCGAAACCGCTCTCGGTGGGAAGATCCCGATCAACGTGGGAGGCGGCCTCAAGGGCCGCGGTCACCCGGTGGGCGCGACCGGCGTCGCCCAAGCATGGGAGATCGTTACCCAGTTGCGCGGAGACGGCGAGAAACGGCAGGTTGAAGGGGCCAAAACGGGCCTCACCCTCAACTTCGGCGGCTTTGGCAACAACGTTGTTTGTCTCACGTTTGTGAGGGAGGACTGATGGCGCGCGAGATCTACGCGTACAAGTGCCGGCTGTGCGGAACGATGCACTACCCGTTCCGCATGCTGTGCAAAGGCTGCAAGCAGAACGACTTCTTCGAGTTCGACACGGTTCCCCTACCCAAGACGGGCAAGCTGTTGACCTTCACCACGGTCTACAACCTGCCCGCGCAGTACGAGGTGGCTACTCTCGGGCTCGGCATCGTCGAACTGGAAAATGGGATGCGGATGTTGGGTCAACTCGAGATAGAGGAACCCGAGATCGGCATGGCCGTGAAGGGTTCCGTTGAAGTGGTCCGCAAGGAGACATACGACGACTACTACGGGATGGTGTTCACGGCAGCATGAACACCGAAAGACATCCGGTGACGGTCAGAGGACGGGGAGGGACCACCAGCCCCCGGCGACCGCACGGCACACATCACACAGTCTTGGTCGAGGCGCAAGCCGTTGACCAGGTTCGGGCGACAGACCCGACGGGCAAGCAAGAGAGCCACTCCGCAGGGAGTGGCTCTCACTTTATGTGGGAGAGGAAGGGTAAATGGAACTAACGATGCAAAAGAAGGTGGTGCTGGGCTTACAGCACACCATCGCGATGTTCGGAGCAACGGTCCTGGTACCGCTGATCACCGGGCTCAACCCGTCGGTGGCACTGATTGCGGCCGGCGTCGGAACCCTGATGTTCCACCTGGTGACAAAACAGATGGTGCCCGTGTTCCTGGGCTCTTCATTTGCGTTCATTCCACCGATCCTGATCGGGGTTGAGCGCGGGTACTCCTGGGCCGGGATCGGTGCCGGCATCGTCGGTGCTGCAGTGGTCTACCTTGCCATGTCGATCCTGGTGACATTTGTCGGCAGCGACGTCATTAGGCGAGTCTTTCCACCGATCGTCACCGGACCCGTGATCACGGTCATCGGTATTACGCTGGCGCCGGTTGCTATCAGCCAGGCCGAAGGCGCATGGTGGCTGGCGATCGTGACACTGCTGGCCACGATTGGTGCGGCGATTTTCTTCCGGGGACTGTTCCGGATGCTCCCAATCCTGACCGGCGCCATCGTTGGCTACGTCGCAGGTGTTCTCTTCTACGACGGCTTCAGCTTCGATCCTGTGACGGAAGCTGATTGGCTCGGTTGGCCGGACTTTGTCTGGGGCCTGGGCGACATCTCCTGGGCACCCATCGCGCTGATTGCACCCATTGCCTTCGTGACGATGATCGAGCACGTTGGCGACATCCTGGCGAACGGCAGGGTGGTCGGAAAGGACTTCTTCGCCGAGCCGGGGCTACACCGGACGCTGCTCGGTGACGGTATCGCTACTGCGTTCGCCGGCCTGGTCGGTGGTCCGCCGAACACAACCTATTCAGAGAACACCGGGGTGCTAGCCGTGACCAAGGTGTACGACCCGTTCATCATCCGGATCGGTGCCCTGTTTGCGATCTTCCTTGGCCTGATCCCGAAGCTGGCTGCGGTGCTGCGGACCGTCCCGGTTCCGGTGCTGGGTGGGTTGTCGGTCGTTCTGTTTGGCATGATCGCCTCAGTCGGCCTGCGGACCCTCGTGGAGGGACAGGTCGATTTCAAGAAGAGCCGCAACATGATCGTTGTCGGCCTCATCTTGGTGTTCGGCTTGGGTGTTTCCGGGCTGTCGTCACCGCTGTCCATCGGCGATGTCGAGATCTCGGGTCTGGCACTCGCAGCCGTCATCGGCGTGGTCGCCAACCTGATCCTCCCGATGGATACTGAAGAGGAACAGGTCGCAATGCCTTCGGAGAAGACCTCCGCCGGGTAGCACTGCACTTCTATGAGAAGGGAGCCGGCCGGTGCCGGCTCCCTTCGGCGTCTGGCGTACGTGAGCGCTGTATACAGCGCTCACGTACGCCAGACGCCAGGAAGCACCTATCCGCCCGCCACCAGACCTACTGCAACGAGGGCCAGCACCAGTCCCAGCTGGCGCTGGCGGGTGAGGCGCTCACCGAGGACGAGCCACGCCAGGATGACGGTTGCCGCGGGAAACATGGCAGCCAGGACCGAGACCACTGCGAGCGAACCCTTCGTGGTGGCGATCACGAACAACCCGTTGCCAAGCGTGACCAGAACACCCGCCCCGATGCTCGGCGCCACCGCCTTGCGGTGCGGAATGAGTTCCCGTCCCGTTATCAGGATGACGACCAACACCGCGATGGAGCCGGCGACCCGGGCGGGCAGCAGAGCCCAGATGCCGGAAGAATCCGACCCGAGACTGAGGAATATCAGCAGACCGCCGAACCCGAGCCCCGCCAACATCCCGTAGATCACACCGGAGCGGACATCCTCGGAGTCGTTGATATGCCCCCCGCTGCTAATCGTCCAGATCGCGACAAGGCCAATGATCAGGCCGGTCATGACTACCGGTCCCGGTACGTCACCGCGGGCAATCTGCCACAGCGCCGGCCAGACACCCGCTCCCACAGCAGCAATCGGCGAGACCACGGCCATGCTGCTTTGCGCAAAACCGCGGTATAGAGAAACCACCGCAAACGCTCCGCTGAGACCCGCCATCGCTCCCCACGACACGGTCGCGGTGTCGAGGTCGCCGCCAAACAGCGGCCCCAGAACGAGCACGGCAACAATCCCTGCAAGGTGGTTGAACCACACCACAGCCATGACACGACCCTGCCGACTGCCGATACCGCCAAGGAAATCACCAGATCCGGAGAGGGTCGCTGCTGCGAGTGCGAGAAGAATGGCCACGGCTCGGCAGGGTACAGGCGAGGCCAAAGAAACCCCCAGCTGGTCCGGCTGCTGCCAACACTGGCTCGTCGTACGACGGTCGTCTTCTTCTAGGTGCGGGGAGCGCTCTCGCCGTTGAGCAGGTTGTCGACATCCGTCCGGGCAGAGTCGCGCTTGGCCCGGGTTGTGAGTAGCCGCCGCTCTACGGTTCGGAGTCGCTGCTCGGCTGCAGCTATGTCGTCGGCGGCCCACTCCGCGCCGGTTCGAATCTCGATCTCAGCCTCGAGCCGTTCTTGCTGCCGTTCCAGAGTGCGCAGCCGATTCTCTGCGACCTGCACCAGCTCCTCGGCGGCCCGCAGCTTCACGCTGAGTTCCGTCTCCGGTCCGGCGGTGAGGTCGAGCGGTGCTCCGGCCATGAACACCGCAGATACGGGAAGACGCCCAACGACGTCGGATGTAGACAAATCGAACGGACCGAAAAAGCCCGCGGGCCGCAAGACCCCGGGGAGGAACACAAACCCCGCCCCGGCCGATGTTCTCGCGATGTCCTCGGCAGACGTCTCGCCGACACACTGCACGTCCGCAGAAATCCGGGCCTCGTCGAGCACCTTCCTGAGCTCGGCTTCAGCCTCATCATGACCCTGGTCGCCTTCGACCTGCGTCAACACCCGAATCGGGGCCCGCGACCAGTCCTTCGTCCTGGTGAACAGATAGGCCGTGAGCAAGGCAAGCCTGCTGGCGTCGTCATCCTGCCACCACACATCGATGCGGCGCCGGTCCCGCGGAAGAGCCTCGAGGGCACCCCAGCGTTGCTCGTCGCTGAGCATGCTCACCACGTTGACACCCAGCCGGTGAGTCTCCCGCACCGCTTGTGCATAGCCGGCGAGATGCTCCGCGGCCGTCTCCTCAGGCCAGCCGAAGAGAACCGTGTTGGCCTTGAGCGGGCCCAGGCCAAAGGACTGAACAATGGTCGGCAACGCCTCCATCGCATCCGGAGCGAGCACAGCCCTTCCGTGGACGTCCAGACCAAGTTCCTCGATTTCGCCGCGGAGCTGATCTTCGAGCTCCTGTCGCTCCCGCCGCTTCAACGCACCTTCGCCGACAACGATCTGCACCGCTGCGGTGAGCCCACTTTCGCCCTCCAACCAGGACCCAAAACGGAGCAGTCGAGCCCGCCGCCGCGGATCTGCCGAGAAGGCAAGGACCTGCGGGCGCCAGCTGCGTGGGTTCTCGGCTTCTGCGGTCATTGCCCGGATTCCCTCCTTCACCCTTTGGAAGTAATACGAACGGCTGGCGTCGGCCCAGCGTTGCGGGGTACCGGCCCGCCTGAGGTATTGGTGAATGCCGAGCAAGATCAGGATGGCGGCAAGGCCCGCAGTGGCGTTGATCGCCAACATCGCCCCGGCACAGGCCAGAGCACCGAGCAGGCTGAGTCGTCGATCGAAGAACCTGAAGCGGGGCCGGAACGAAGGGCTGGCGGCTCGGGCCTCGTAGTAGGTGGCGTAGTTGAGCAGACCGTATGAGATGAGGAAAAACATCGACACGACGGGCGCGATGGCGTTGAGATTGCCGATGGCAACGGTCGCAAGGGCTATGCCAAGCGAGAGCAGAACCGCCCGGCGTGGATTCGACGTAGGCCCGTGCCCCTTGGAGAAATAGCCAAGAACGGGGAACACCCTGTCGGCGGCCAGTGACTGCAAGATGCGCGGCGCTCCAAGAAAGGAAGCCATCGCCGAGGAGAGGGTTGCCGCAATGACGCCGGCATCGATCAGCGGACCGAATGCGGCGATCTTGTTGAGGATCGAAGTGTCTTCGATCAACTCGGTTGACGATGCGTTCCCGGCGATCAAGATCGCCACCGAGACGTACACGACGGTCGAGAGCCCGACGGCGGCAAACGTACCGCGGGGCAGGCTGCGCCCGGGATCCTTGAGATCTCCAGACATGCTCACGCCCTGGGTGAACCCGGTGACGGCGGGGAAGAAGATCGCAAATACCGCCCAGAACCCGAGCCCCCCGTCGGTCACAGACCAGCCCTCCGAAGCCACCGCCGACTCATAGCCGCCGAAGCCACCCAGGTAGAAGGAAACCAACGCCAACCCGAGAAGCACCATGACGACAAGCTGAAAGCGGCTGGCGACATCGGCGCCGGCCCAGGCGAGGCCGAACAACAGAAGCACCGCAACTGCGGCGACAACCTGCGCCGCCCAATCGGCTTCGATGCCGAAGATCGCCGTTGCCGCTTCCCCGAAGCCGACGGCGTAGAAGGCGATCGATACCGATTGTGCGAGAAACAGCACTATGCCGATGGCTCCGCCAAATTCCACTCCCAGAGTTCGGGAGATCATGTAGTAGTCGCCGCCGCCCTTGACGTCGATGTTCGTGGCGATCGCCGCAAGCGAGATGCTGGTGAGGGTCGAAACGGCCGTGGCGATCCCGATGATGATCAGCGCATTGCGGAGACCGGCGTTGCCAACCACATACCCCAAGCGGAGGAAGAGGATGATCCCGAGGATCGTCAGGATCGATGGAGTAAAAACTCCTGCGAAGGTTCCGAGTGTGCCGCGGCTCGTCTGCTGCGTCGTCAAGGTTCGTTTCCGTACGGGTCGACTGCTGTAACCACGGCATCGTAGGGCGTTGTGCGCGAGGCGCGTCTCCACGGCGCCAGCTACTCATCTAGCCTCATCGCCATGCCCGACGAAACCAGCAACAGGGATCACGAAGGGCGCGTCATCGACTTCGGTCGCACCGTCACCGATTACGAGCGCTATCGACCCGGGTTCCCCGAGAGCTTCTTCGACCACCTGACAGCCAGGGACTGGATCACGTCCGGTCAACGCGCTCTCGATCTGGGCACCGGTACCGGCTCACTCGCCCTGGGGTTCGCAGCCCGCGGCCTCGAAGTGACCGGGCTGGATATCTCCGCGGAGCTTCTCGCCGTAGCGCGCCATCACGCCGCCGAGCGCGGTCTGGCCGCCCTATTTGTCGAGGGTCGCGCCGAAGCAACCGGCCTCGACGGAAGTAGCTTCGACCTGGTCAGCGCCGGCCAGTGCTGGTGGTGGTTCGATTCGGACGCAACCATCGCCGAGACCCGTCGGGTGCTGGCCCCCGGCGGGAGACTCCTCATCTGTAATTTCAGCTACCTGCCATTGGCGGGAACTGTGAGCGGAAGGACCGAGGATCTGGTTCTCGAGTACAACCCGGGATGGCCCAAGGCGGGATGGCGTGGCGTGCACCCCGAACAGGTTCGGGCACTAGATGAAGGCGGGTTCACGAGTGTCGAAAGCTTCAGCTACGTAGTTGACGTGCCGTTCAGCCATGAGGCATGGCGGGGCCGAATCCGTACCTGCAACGGCGTGGGTTCGGCGCTCGAACCGACCGCGGTCAAGAGATTTGATGAGGATCTTGGCCAACTGCTTGCCGGCGAATTCCCCGGCGAGCTCAACGTGCCTCATCGCATCTTCGCCACCAGCGGGTTGCTCCCGCTCTAGAGGGCCAGCTCACACCCGGCTTCGACCATTACCGCCAGCGCACGCACCCCGTCACCCGGCTCGAGGTCTACTGGCAGCATCGCCTCCTCCAGCAGCAGAACTCGAAGCCCGCCCTTCACGCCGTCGAGCGCCGTCTCTTTGACGCAGTAATCGGTCGCCAACCCGCAAATCACCACGGTGTGTACGCCCCACCGCTCCAGCTGATCGGCCAGCGCGGTAGCGGTGACAAGGCCCGACTCCGGGTCGCGCACGCTGAATCCGGAGTAGCCGTCCTCGCCCCCGGTTCCCTTGCGAACCACCGGACCGTCGACGATCAGCCTCGGGTGGAATTCGGCACCCCAGGTATCTCCCACACAGTGGACCGGCCAGGTCCCACCATCCTTAGCGAAATGAGGTGTCGTCGCCGGGTGCCAGTCGGCGGTGTAGATGACACGGGCACCGGCGCTCCGGGCAGCGGCAATCTCGGCATTGATTACCGGGACCACCGCCTCGCCCCCCGCGACGTAGAGGTTCCCATTCGGGTCGGCGAAGTCGTTCTGCACGTCGACGACGACGAGCGCCATCTCTCGGTCGTAGTTGATAGACGTCATCAGCGAATGTTACCGACGTCGGCAGAGAACCTCGCGACGCGTCTACGGAGCGTCGGGGGGCCGGACCTCGGCGAATGCAGCCCGCACCGATTCGATATCTGCTCCCTCGAAATCCGGGCGGCGATCGCTGTAAGCGAAGACTCCGGCAACCTCCCAGCCTCCCATCAACCCCTTGTTTCGGGCAACGGTGACCCGGGTATCCCGTAGGAACGTGTAGACGATTGGGACCCCCTCCCGGAGAGACACCAGGAGATTGACCCGATGATGGTGCGGGTCGCGTTCCTCCCAGGAAGCTACATAGTCGGCTACATCCATGGCGATCGAGCGGGGGCCATCAAAGACCCGCAGCGGCGTCGGGTAGCGCGAGATGCGGTGTGGCGCTATCTCCTCCACCGGGAACGAGTCGGTGGTGATCTGCACATGCAGGTGCCACGGAATGGTGGCTCCCGCATGGGAACCATTGAAGACGATGCGGAACTCACCGCCGGTCTGGTCCTGGAGGTCGAGCATTGCCTCGATGACGGATCTGTCGAACAGCTGATCAACATGCTCGTCCGTCATAACGGTGAAGTGGTTCTGCGCCAACCAGGCGAAGTTCGCCCCGGCGAGCCAGGTCCGACCACCGGCGCGAATTGGCAGCAGTTCCTCGAGCGGATGGCAGATCCGCACATTCGAAGGACATAGGAAGCAGTGTCGCCCCGACGGGTCCCGCGGGTCTCTGAGCAAGGCTGCTTCATCTCGGTCGGGGTTGAGAATACCCCGGCTCTCCAATGCTCCAGTGTCGGTTCGCAGTTCTCGATGCGGTAACCAGCGCAGACGGAAGGTCACCCCCGACTCGGGATCGGGCACAAATCGGGTCTCCACCGGGGCATGCGGATCACCCAATATGAACCCCGATCGGATCTGATCCGCCCACGTATCGATCAGCCGGCGCGCGAGCGGCTCAGCCATCGGATGCCTCGAAGACAGACTCGAGGAACGAACCCGCCAGGCGATCCCACCCGAAAGCGGGCACAGTTATCGAATAGCCCGCGTCCCCCATTCGGGCTCTCATCTCGTTGTCGGCGAGAAGCAACTCGAGTGCGGCGGCAAAGCCCTCAACCGAATCCGCGGGCACCACTATGACCCCGGCACCGATCGTGATGGATGTGTCCTCAGAGATCGGTCGGGTAGTCGCTTCCGCCCCGAGTAGATGCTCGATCGCAAAAGGAACGCGGTCGGAGGCGATGACGGGGGTGGCCGCTGCCGCCGCTTCAGCGGCGCTCATACCGAAGCCCTCCATGATCGAAGGGGTGCAGTAGATGGCCGCCTCGGAGTAGAGGCACGGGAGCTGGTCCCAGACCGAGCCGAGCACTGCGACATCGCCTCCGATTCCGAGTTGCTCGATCAGGTCTATCAGGTCCTGATGCAGTGCTTCGTTGATGTCGTCGATCGTGACCGCCAGCAGTGGCCGGGGTTCTGTGTTCGCCGCAGCCGCAAACGCACGAAGCAGTACATCCTTCCGCTTGGTGGTGTCGGTTCGGCTGATCTCGAGGATTAGTGGGCGGTCGCGCACCGCAGCGGGATCGGTACCCAATCGCTCGGCTAGGAAGTCCCAGATCGGCTCACATTCCGCGGCGGGTAACGGCCGGAACCGTTCGTAGTCGACCCCGGGTGGCAGGAAGTACTCCGCTTGGGAGCCGTAGTCGTGCTGCACGCTATCTCGAACCGCAGCCGAAGTGGCAACCACCCCGTCGACTGCAGCAAGGATGCGGGCCTCGGCGGCGATTCGGTCGTCGATTCGCAGCCCGGCGTATGCCGCGGGCTCTACATTGCGGCGCTTGATGGCGCCCAGCGAATGCGGGACCCAGTAGTGCGGCAACCGATAGGTCTGATTAGCCAATACGCCGAGCAGCGCTCCGTCCCAGTAGTGCGAGAAGACCAGATCGAAACCCTGCCCCCGCATCAACTCGTCCAGTTGCCGAGCCAGCTCCGGAACCTGAGCCTCCATATCCTCCTTGCGGACGAATGATGAAGTGCTGTCGGTGAGGTACACGATCTGGGCCCGGCCATCGAGGGCGGGCACGACGCCGGTGTGCATCTCCCCGGTGAGCGGGTGCGGATAGCCACCTCGATTAACGATCGTGACACGGTGGCCGAGCCGAACCAGGGCAGCAGACAGGTGGTTGACGTATACGTTCTGGCCACCGGTGTCCGGCAGACCAGGCGTCACCTGCCACTCGTGCAACCCATGATTGGTGATCTGCAGGATGTGCACGACCTCAGCTCCTTCAGTAGGGGTGGCTTTCTACCAGAGTCAGAGCACCATCGGCAGCAATGTTGACCGGGATCGGGTCCGTCAGCTCGCCGACGATATCGCCCGCCGTATCCAGGTAGCGGAACGCAAGACAGGACAAGCCGTCGTCCGCTACGAGAACCTTTCCTCCGTACAGGCTCTCTTGGCCGTCGCAGAACAGAGGAGACATTTCCCGATACGTTCCGGTGAGTCGATCGGAAATTGCGTGGAGGGTCCCTGTGCAATGTGACCCGGGACGCGCCTCCTGCGCCCAGGCCGGGGCCGAGAACAGCAGATGCCACCGACCCTCGAGGTAGAACACCTGGGGTATCTCCATGTATCCGAAACCCTGCGGAGACCTGATCGGAGGCCCCACTACCCAGCTCGCAAGGTCCGGGGACGTTGCGTGACCAATGACGCCACGTTGGTTCGGGTCTCCGGCATTGGATCGTGCCGTTATGAACGCATGAAACAAGACGCTTGATGCGTCGAGCACTACCCATGGATCGCGCCAGGCCTGATCGAACCAGACGTCCAAGTTGAGCATCTCGTACCAACGGGGATCCGCCTCCACAACCGGGTTCTGCGGATGTTTGACCCAGGTGCGCAAATCAGCCGATCGGGCCAACCCGATCCTTTGCACCAAACCATCCTCGGCACTTCCCACTCCGGTGTACAGCATGGCCCAGCCGCCATCCGGGTGGGGGACGACACAGCCGGTCCAAGTGGCCACGTCATCCCAGGAGCCTGCCGGCCCCGGACCCAGCACGTCCGGGAGTACGTCCCAGCGCACCAGGTCGGTGGAGACGGCGTGGCCGACTGTTGCTGCGAAGTGTCGTTTGTCGGGGTCATCCGGGGTCTGTGGTGCGTGCAAATAGAACAGGTGCCATAGGCCCCGATCCTGGGCCAGCCAGAAGTCCCAGACCCATTGGCCCGCTAGTTGCAGACTCATATGTTGTATCTAGCCCTTCACGCCGGAAGAGGCGACGCCTTGAATAAAGTACCGCTGGAAGATCAAGAAGATGATCAACAGCGGGAGAGTCATCATCGCCGCGTACGCCATGATGTCGCCCCATTGCACAGGTGGCGTTGTCTTGAACACCCCAATGCCTACGGGCAACGGCCGCACGTCGACTCCCCGGGTCACCATCACCGGCCACAGGAACTGTCCCCACGAGAACAGGAAGCCGAGAATGGCCATGGTGGCGTAAGCCGGTTTGGCGAGCGGCGCGACTACCGAGACGAAAGTGCGCACCGGCCCCGCCCCATCTACCCGCGCTGCCTCCTCCAGGGACACGGGCACGTTCAGGAAGAACGTGTAGAACAAGTAGATGAACAGCGCATTGGCGACAAACGGCAAGATCTGCACGTGGTACGTATCCAACCATCCCAATTCCGCCGTGATATACAGCAACGGAACTGCTAGCGCTTCGAACGGGATGATGATCAGCGCAATGATGACCGCAATCAGCAAGTTGCGCCCACGAAAGCGGAGACGAGCCAGGGCGTAGCCCAACAGGCTGTTGACGATCAGCCCCAAGCCCACGATGAAGCTCGAAATGATCACCGAGTTGAAGAAGACTCGCCACAAACTGGCGCGGTCCGCCGCACTGGCGAAGTTGTCGAAGCCCACCAATGTGTCGGGATCGGGGATGAAGGCCCCAATACCGTCGCTGTCCGCCAGCACCGAGGCATCTTCCTTGAAAGCGGCCACGAACACGAAGACCAGCGGGAACAGGAAGAAGGCGGCCAGCAGCACCATGAAGATGTACTGGATGATGAGGTTGCGGCGCCGGGCTCGCTCCATCGACCCCAGCTCGGTCACTTCTGCAGTGGCAGGCTGAGCTGTCATGTTGCCTCCCCTTCCTCACGAATGAACCGACGCTGGATCAAGGTGAGCACCAGCACGATTACGAAGAAGATGACGGCAATGGCCGCACCTCGCCCGATTGCCTGAGCACCAAAGCCGGTCTCGACCAACTCGAGCATCATTGTCCGAGTCGAGTCCAGCGGACCGCCCGGAACCCGCGGCATGATGTATACCTGGTCGAACAAGCGGAAGGCCAGAATCGTCGTGACCGTG